>CAIOPO010000172.1 GCA_903860195.1 uncultured Opitutia bacterium
CGCCGAGGTCAACGCGCTCAAGCTCACCGGTCTCGACGTGGGTCCGGACGGAGACATCTACGTGGTGGACGGCTACGGCAAGAGCTGGATCTTCCGCTTCGACGCCAAGGGCGCCTTCAAGTCGGTCTTCGGCGGCCCGACTCAGGTCGTCGACGGCAAGGGCTTTGCCAACACGCACAAGATCTTCGTGGACACCCGCTTCAGCCCCGCCCGCATCCTCTGCCTGGACCGCGGCAACAACCGCATGTTCCACCTGGACCTCGACGGCGGCAACGCCCGCATGATCGCCAACTCGGGCCTGCGCAACCCGTCCTCGGCCTCCTTCCACGGCGACCTGATGTGCGTGGCCGAGATCGCCGGCCGCGTCTCGGTCTGGGACAAGGAGAACAAGATGGTCGCCGCCCTCGGCGCCAATGACACCAAGGGCCAGACGAACACGCCCCGCGTGAAGCCCGCCGACTGGCGCACGGGCGTGGTCACCTCGCCCCACGGCATCACCTTCGACAACGACGGCAACATCCTCGAGACGGAGTGGAACATGTTCGGCCGGGTGCTGCGCTGGGACCGCAAGTGATCCGTCGGCTGCTCCGGCATCTGCTCGCATGGGGAGCCCTCGCGCTCCCCATGTCGGCGTCCGGACACAACGGCGAGGTGCTGGTGGCGCGGCTGACGCTGCGCGCCGACGGCTCCTGCGCGATGCGGGTGACGGCCGACCTCGACGGCAACTACCTCCTTCGCGACCGCGAGAAGATGGCGGAGGCCATGCCGGAGCTCTTCCTGCTGTCCACCGACTCGGGCACGAGGCCCTTCGCCGAGTCGGCCGGCGAGCCGTCCTTCTCCAGCGCGTCGAAGCTGGAGACGGACTCACCGTTCCAGCACACGCCGGAGGAGCTGGCGAAGACCTACCGGCTGGAGAACGCGGAGTGGCAGTGGACGCCGGGCTCGCGCAACTTCGTGCTCAAGCTGCCCGAAGGCAGCCCGCACACGGTGCTGCTCTGGATGATCGACGAGTCCAGGCCGGGCGAGAAGTCGCGCTGGACGATGATGGTCGCCGGCGACGAGTCCCCGCTCATCACCGCGAACGCCCCGAGCGGGGCGCGGACGGGCGGACGGGGGAGCTCCTGGCTCTACTCGGCGGTCGCGATGCTTGGCGCGGCGGCCGCATGGCTCGTCGCGCGGCGGATCGGGCGGCGGGGGACGGCTTGAGCTCAGCCGAGGGCTGCGTCGACGAAGCCGGCCCGCGCGTCGAAATGCGGGTTGTGCCCGCTCTCCGGCAGGGTGACGACGTCCGCCGAGGGGAAGTGCGCGCGGACGGCGGCGAAGTCCTCCTCGCGCACGTAGTGCGACTTCCCACCGCGGATGAACCGCGTGCGTCCGGACCAGGCCTCCCCGGGCGCCAGGGGGTTGCCGAGGATCTCCGGCAGCGAACGGGTCAGCGCCGCACGGTTGACGGTCCAACGCCAGCGTCCGTCAGGATCCTGGCCCAGATTGGTCAGGATGAACTGCCGGAGGCCCCAGTCGGTCACGGTCGCCGCCAGGCGGGCGTCGGCGTCCTTGCGTGAAGTGACGGCCGCAAGGTCGAGCGACTCCATGGCGATGAACTCGGTGCGCAGCCGGTCAGGGTAGGCGCGCGGCGCGATGTCCACGACGGTCAGCCGGGAGACGAGCTCCGGCCGGTCCATGACGAGGCGCATCGCCGCCTTGCCGCCCATGCTGTGTCCGATCAGGTGCACCGGGCCGCTGAAGGCGCGTCCGATCAGCGCGGCGACGTCGCCGGCGAGGGCCGCGTAGGAGCAGTCGTCATCCCAGGGCGAGAGCCCGTGGTTGCGCAGGTCCGCCGCCGTCACCCGGAAGCCGCGCGCGGCCATCTCCGCGCCGGCCGACTGCCAGTTGCGCGACGAGCCGAGGAGTCCGTGCAGGACCAGCACGGGAGGGCCTTCGCCTCCGAGCTCGCGGACGGCCAATGGAAGCGGCGCGGGCAGGATGCACGGCAAGTTGGAGACGCCCGCACGGAGGTCGAACCCTTTCGCCAAGGAGATGTTGAGTCAGGACCGCGGAGGGCTAAAGCAAGGGACATGATGAAGAGACTGCTCCCCCTGCTCGCGTACGCGGCCTCGGCCTGCGCGGCCATCGAGGTCGTCCGTCTGCCCGGCTCCGAGGATCTGCACGAGCCTTTCAGCATCGCCTTCGACGCCCAGGGCGACGCCTACGGCGTCGAGTTCCAGCCCGCCAACCGGGTCTTCAAGATTCAGGGCGGCCGGATGACCTTCGTGTCCGGCGTGAAATGGAGCAGCGTCGGCAAGGGAGCGCAGCCTCCGGCCCCCGCCCTCCGGCTCGGCCTCTCCCCCGCGGTCTACGACGGGATGCACGACGTCGCCGTGGGACCCGACGGCGCGATCTTCCTGGCGGACAGCTTCCAGCACCGCATCGTCCGGCTCGATCCGAAGACGCATGAGGCGACCCTCTTCGCCGGCACGGGCAAGGCGGGCTTCGCCGGCGACGGCGGCCCGGCGCATCTCGCGCAGTTCAACATCCCGATGTGCAACGTCCTGTCCCCGGACGGAGACGCCCTTTACGTGGCCGACATCGCCAACCACCGCGTGCGCCGGATCGACCTCAGGACCAAGGTCGTCACGACCGTCGCCGGCAACGGCAAGCGCGGACTCCCCAAGGACGGCGACGACGCGCTGTCCGCGCCGATGGGCGACGTGCGCGCGGCCTGCGTCGCCAAGGACGGCACGCTCTATGCGCTGCTCCGCGGCGGCAATTCCCTCGTCGCGGTCCGCGACGGCAAGTTGCGCGTGGTCGTGAACCAGTCCGGCAAGGCGGGTCCGGCTGCCGACGGCCCCGCGGCGGCGGCCACGATGCGCGGCCCGAAATACGTGACGATGGACCGCAAGGGCAACGTGCTCATCCTCGACACCGAGAACCACTGCCTGCGTCTCTTCGATCCCGCGGCCGGCACCATCCGCACGATCGCCGGCGACGGCAAAAAGGGCGCGGCGGTCGGCGCGGACTGGGCAGGCACTCAGCTCAACCGCCCGCACGGCGCCCGCATCGGGCCGGACGGCCGGCTTTACGTGACGGACACGGAAAACAACCGAATCCTCGTCGGTCCCGCGCCCTGAGGGCTCCGGGTCGGGGTTTTTGGGTTTGTCTCCGGGGAGGGGGCGGGGTTGTTTCCCCGGTCCTCCTCAGAGACATGTCCGCATCCGGTTCCAGTCGCGCCAAGTTCGGCCCCCGCTCCTACGTCGGGGCCCATACCGCGCTGGTCACGCCCTTCCTGGACGGCAAAGTGTGCTGGGAGGACCTGCGCAAGCTGGTGGACCTCCAGATCTCGGCCGGAATCGACGGGCTGGTCTCGGTCGGCACCACCGGCGAATCTCCCACGCTGGACTATGACGAGCATGTCGAAGTGATCGCCCGCACGGCCGAGTTCGCCGCCGGACGGGTCCCGGTCATGGCGGGGACGGGCTCCAACTCCACCGTCGAAGCCCTCGACCTGACGCGCAGGGCCGACGAGGCCGGCGCCGACTCCTTCCTGCTCGTCGCGCCTTACTACAACAAGCCCTCACAGGAAGGATTGTTCCGCCACTTCTCCGCCGTCGCCGAGGCGACGGACAAGCCGATCCTGCTCTACTCCATCCCGGGCCGCTGCGGCGTCGAAATCACCGTCGAGACCACGCTCCGCCTGCGTCAGAAGTATCCGCACATCATCGGCATCAAGGAGGCCGGGGGGCAGGTCGAGAAGGCCGCGCGTCTCGTGAAGGAGTCCGACGCAGAATTCATCGTCCTCAGCGGCGACGATTCGCTCACCCTGCCCTTCGCCGAAGTCGGCGCCCAAGGCGTCGTCTCGGTCGCCTCGAACCTCATTCCCGGCCCGGTGGCCCGGCTCGCCAAGCTCGCGCGCACGCGGCAGTTCGCCGAAGCGAAGGTCCTGCATGACCGACTGGCCGAGATCTTCAGGACGCTCTTCGTCGAACCCAACCCGGTGCCCGTGAAGCATTGCATGATGCGCGCCGGCATCATCCGTTCGGACGAAGTCCGCCTGCCCCTCTGCGAGATGTCGGAGGCCAACCGCCTCCTCGTCGAGAAGGTCGCCGACGCCACCCTCGCCTCCTTCCGATGAGCCAGCCCATCCGCATCCTCCTCAACGGCGCCAAGGGCCGCATGGGCCTCGCCATCACCAACGTGGCCGCCTCGGAACAGGCCGTCATCGCCGCCGGCGTGGACCAGGGCGACGACCTCGCCGCGCACATCGGTTCAGCGGACGTGGTCATCGACTTCTCCTTCCACTCGGCGACGCTCGCCGTCGCGCAGCTCTGCGCCAAGCACCGGAAGCCGCTCGTGATCGGCACCACCGGCCACACCGCCGAAGAGAAGGCCGCGATCAACGCCGCCATCAAGGGCCTCCCGGTCGTCTGGGCCGGCAACTACTCCGTCGGCGTCACGCTGCTCAACGCCCTCGTCCGCCAGGCCGCCCGCTCGCTTGCCGACGCCGGCCGCTGGGACGTCGAGGTGCTCGAGATGCACCACCGCCTCAAGAAGGACGCGCCCTCCGGCACCGCCGAAACGCTCCTCAAGATCCTCCTCGAAGAGCGCAAGCTCGCCAAGGATGCCCTCAAGCACGGCCGCGAAGGCCTGGTCGGTGAACGCCCGCTCGGTGAGATCGGCGTGCACGCCATCCGCGGCGGCGACGTCGTGGGCGACCACACCGTCCTCTTCGCCGCCGAAGGCGAACGCCTCGAACTCACGCACAAGGCTTCCAACCGCGAGATCTTCGCCCGCGGCGCCGTCCGCGCCGCCCGCTGGCTGAAGAGCCAGCCAGCCGGCCTGTACGGCATGGAAGTTGTGCTGGGGCTGAAGTGAAAGCAGGGGGCAAGCTGGCACGGTGACACGGTGACAAG
>CAIOPO010000173.1 GCA_903860195.1 uncultured Opitutia bacterium
CGGCTCATCGAATGGACGCGCAGCCGGCAGGAACGCAAGGAACTGCCGATCTCGCTCCAGGCGCGCCAACGGGAGAAGGAGGATGACGCCGCCTTCCGCGAGCAGGTGCGCAAGGAGCTCGCCGCCTACGCCGCGGCCAAGACGGTCAAGACGCTGGAAGTGAAGGTCGATGCGGCCGTGGAGCAGGAAAAGAAGGAGACGGCGGCCGGCGGCGGCAAGTCCCGCAAGTCCGCCCGCATACGCGAACCCCTCGGCGAAGACGAGGACTGGCCCGACTACGACGTGCAGCTGAACGAGGCGCTCCGCATCGCGGCCGACTGGACGTCGCGTCTGGGAGGGCCCGCCGTGGCCGCCGCCCAGGGCGCCAAGAAGGCTCCGGCCGAGGCCAAGTGATCCGGGGTTAGGCTTGGCGTAGGGCGGCGCGGTCACACAGTCCGCGGCATGGACATCCCTGCTCCGGTCCTGGCCCTGGTCGGCTGCGCCGCCGTCGCGCTGATCCTCGCCGTCATGCGCCGCCGCCGCCCCGGCAACCACCTTTCCGTCACCCAGCGGCTCCCGGACGGCAGCGAGACGCGTCTGCACACGCTGACGAACGCACGGGGAATGTCGGTGTCGGTGAGCTCCTACGGCGCCACGCTCACCTCGGTGCGGGTGCCGGACATCAGCGGCGAGATCGGCGAGGTGACGCTCGGGCTGGAGACGGCGGAAGAGCTCCGCCGGCACCGCGCGTTCCTCGGCAGCACGGTCGGACGCTACGCCAACCGGCTTGCGGGCGGACGACTGACCGTCGACGGCCGGATCCACGAGGTCGACCGGAACGAAGGCCCCAACCATCTGCACGGCGGCGCGCACGGGCTCGACGCCAAGGTCTGGACCTCCTCCGCCGGACGGACCGAGGAGGCGGGCGAAGTCACCCTGCGGGTGACGAGTCCGGCGGGCGAAGGCGGCTATCCGGGCGAGCTCAGGGTCACGGTCACCTATTCGCTCAGCGACCGACGCAACGAGCTGACGATCCGCTTCGAGGCCGAGTGCGACGCGCCCACGGCCTGCAATCTCACGAACCACGCGTTTTTCAACCTCTCCGGCCGGGGCGCGATCACGGACCACCGCCTGCGCATCGCGGCCGAACGTTTCATACCGGTGGACGCGAACCTCATCGCCACGGGGGAGCTCGCCCCGGTCGAAGGCACGCCCTTCGACTTCCGCAACGAGACGGCCATCGGCGCGCGCATCACCGACCCCCACCCGCAGCTGCGGCTCGGCCGCGGCTACGACCATTGCTACGTGCTCGGCGGAGCGGGCACGATGCGGGTGGCGGCCGAAGCGCGGGATCCGTCCTCGGGCCGCACGCTGCAGTTCCTCACCGACGCCCCGGGCATGCAGCTCTACACGGGCAACTTTCTCGACGGCTCAGTGCGCGGCCGCTGGGCGACGCCCTACGGCTTCCGGCAGGGATTCTGCCTCGAGCCCGGCCTCTTCCCGGACTCGCCCAACCGGCCGGAATTCCACCGCCTGGGCTTCCCGACGGGCATCCTCAGGCCCGGCGAGAAATACTCCCAGACGATGGTCCTTCGGTTCGGAGTGATCCACGCGGACGCCTGAAGACCGGAATCAGTCCTAAGACGACTCCTTGTCGCGCCAGAGGCTTCGCGTGGCCCTCAGGGTGAGGCCGGCGGCGAAGACGGCCACGGCGCCGAAGGTCAGGGCGGCCTGACGGTTGACATGCCCGGGCTCGCCCACGGCGTAAAGGAAGTGACCGAGCGCGAAGAGCGCGGCCCAGATCGAGACGGTGCCCATGATCCAGCCCAGGAGGGCCATGCCCGCGGAGCTGCCGGAAGATTCCTCCGGAATGCCGGCCGCGTCCCGCACCGCCTTCCAGCCGGGACCGGCGGGGCGCACCTTGCGGCAGAAATCGGCGAGGGTGGCAAGGTCGGTGCGGGGACCGATGAAGGCGACGATGACCCAGGACACGGTGGTGATGCCGACCTGGATGAGGGTCGTCTTGGCGAAGCCGATGTCGGGCAGCAGGAGCGGGACGGCCACGGAGGTCACCAGCGACATGACCATCGCGACGATCTCGCATCGGGCGGAGACGCGCCACCAATACCAGCGCGCGACGTAGATGAGGCCGGTGCCGGCGCCGATGGAGAGGAGGACCTGGAAGGCCTGCTGCGCGGACGACATCGTGAGGCTGAGCAGGGCGGCGACCAGGTAAAGGAGGACGGTCGAGACGCGGCCGGCGTTCACGTAATGGGACTCGGCGGCGTCCTTGACGAGGAAGCGGCGGTAGAAATCATGCACGAGGTAGGAGGAACCCCAGTTGAGGTGCGTAAGGATGGTGGAGGAGTTCGCCGCGATGAGGCCGCCGACCATCAGGCCGATGAAGCCGACGGGCATGAACTTGAGCATCGCCGGGAAGGCGGAGTCGTGGCCGATGAGCGCGGGGTCGGCGCCCGGGAAGGCCGCCTGGATCGAGGCCAGGTCGGGATACACGATGATGGAGCACAGCGCGGTCACGATCCAGGGCCAGGGGCGCATGACGTAATGCGCGACGTTGAAGAAGAGGGTGCCGCCGAGGGAGTCCTTCTCGGACTTCGAGGCCAGCATGCGCTGGGCGATGTAGGAGCCGCCGCCGGGTTCGGCGCCGGGATACCAGTTCGCCCACCAGCTCACCGCCATGGGCAGGATGAAGATCATCAGGGCCAGATCCTCGAAGGCGAAGTTCGGCAGCATCTCCAGGACGCGCTGCCCGCTGCCGTCGTAGGTCGACATCGTGGGCGCCCCCGACGCGCCGGTGACGACCTGCTTGTCCCACAGGGCCCCGTAGAGGGCCTTGAGGCCGGCGGTGACGGAGGCGTCCCCGGCGAGGCGGCGGCCGACTTCCACGAGCGAGAACCAGGCGGCGGCGAAGACGGCCGTCATCTTGATGAAGAACTGCACCATGTCGATGACCAGCACGCCCCAGAGTCCGGAATGCGCGGCGAACACGACGTTGAGCACGCCGCAGATGACGATGGTCTGCCAGGCGGGGAGGCCGAAGAGGATGTTGGCGATCTTGCAGGCGGCCAAGGTCACCATGCCCATGATGAAGCAGTTGAAGAAGAGGCCGAGGTAGACGGCGCGGAAGCCGCGGACAAGGGAGGCCTCGCGGCCGGAATAGCGGAGCTCGTAGAACTCGAGGTCGGTCATGACGCCGGAGCGGCGCCAGAGACGGGCGAAGAAGAACACGGTGGCGAGTCCGGTCAGGGCCTGCGACCACCACTGCCAGTTGCCCGCGACGCCGAACTTGCGCACCTGCTCGGTCACCCAGTTCGGAGTGTCGGACGAGAAGGTGGTCGCCACCATCGAGAGCCCGGCCAGCCACCACGGCACGGACCTCCCGGAGGCGAAGAACTCGGAGGTGCTCTCACCGGAACGACGGGCGAAGAAGAGCGCGGGGACGAAGCAGATCAGGATCGACGCGGCGACGATGATCCAGTCGAGGGTTTGCAGCTGCATGGCGGGGTGCGACTTTTCTCCCGCAAGTCGGCCGGGGTGGCAACCGAGTTCCCCGGGCTATTTGAGCAGATGGGAGCATTAGGGGCCCGAGGCTGGCATGCGATGCCGTCGCCACCCCGTCCGAAAAAAGAAGGGCGCCGATCGGCGCCCCTCATACTTACCCTGGCCCTAGCTCTAGCCCTGGCCCTCCGCCAAGCTCACTTGGCGGCGGGAATTTCGTTCAGGGTGTACCAGGCCTCGGGATGCCAAAGGGCTTCGCCCGTCTTGGACTTCACGTCGGCGACGATGTGATGGACGTGCCCGCGGACGAG
>CAIOPO010000174.1 GCA_903860195.1 uncultured Opitutia bacterium
ACTTCCGAGAGGGTGCGACGGAGGAGGACGCCGTAGGTGTCTTCCGTGCCGATGTAGGGGGTCACGTCCACGCCGGCGGCGACATTCTTGAAGATGTAGCCGATGGAGAGGGCGTCGTTGTTGCCGTTGACCTGGTCGCGGGTGTCGCCACCGATGTTGGAGGCGGCCTGGATCAGGACGTTGCTGCCGAGGGTGACCTGAGCGGCGATGGAGTAGCCATCGGAGCCGGCAGCGTTGTCGACGTCGGTGTAGACGAGCGACAGGTTGTTGTAGGACAGACCGGACGCAGCCTGGGCGGAAGCCGCGGCAGCGAGGGTCGTGAGGGTGAGGATCGGGAGGATGTGCTTCATAGCGGGGCAAGTATTGATGCAGGCCGGAAACGAAATCAAGCACTTTATGCTAATTTGTAGTCTTACCCCTAATTTATTCACCTTAATTCACAATTGGCTGTGAATAGCCCTATTATTTGAAGCGCAAGGGCCTAGGAGGAATCTTGCCGGCCTGTTTCACGGGGCAGGAAAATAAATGGACATAAACCTTCATTTCTTTAAATGATTGATAAAGTCCATTTAAAGGGCTGTTTTGCTACAAAAAAACCCCGCCGTGCGGGGTTTCCTTTAGAAGCCGCTACAGCTTACTTCCGGCGGAACTTCGAATTGAACTTCTCAACGCGACCGGCGGAGTCCACGAAGCGCTTCTCCCCGGTGTAGGCGGGGTGGGAGTCCATGGTGACTTCTCGACGGATCACGAAGTGCTCCACTCCGCCGATGACCTTGGTCTCCTTGGACTTCATGGTCGAACGGGTCGGAAACTCGCGTCCGGTGGAGACGTCCACGAACACGACGGCGTGATAATCAGGATGGCCTTCTTTCTTCATGGCAAAGGGCGTGGGGCGGCGGCGGGATCAGCCCTGGCGCGCCTTGTAGCGCGGGTGGGTCTTGTTGATCACGTAGATACGGCCCTTGCGACGCACCACCTGGCAATTCGGGTGGCGCTTCTTGAGGGATTTGAGGGAGGAGGAGACTTTCATGGCGGAAGGCCGTGTCGCACGGCAGGTCGGTCAACAAAGGTGCCGCCAACTGAGGTGTCAACGGGATTTCCTTGGTTGAGCCCCCCGCCGGCGGCCCCAAGCATCAGCCCCATGCAGACGAGCGTCCGACGTGCCACCAAGGCCGACGCCGCGGCCATCAACCGCATCTACAACCATTACGTCAGGACGAGCACCTGCACCTGGCATCTGACCGAGGAAACCGAGGAGGGCCGCCGCAAATGGTTGGAGTCCAGGGGCCCCGGCCACCCGGTTTTTGTGGCGGAATCAGGGGGAGAGGTGCTGGGCTGGGCATCCCTGTCCGTGTATAATTCCCGCCAAGGTTGGGACGGAACGGTGGAAGATTCGGTTTTCGTGGACCACCGGCATCACGGGAAGGGCCTGGGCAGACTTCTTCTGACGCGCCTGATTGAGGAGGCCAGGAAGCTGGGTCATCGGGTGATCGTGGCCAGGATCTCCGGCGAACAGGAGGCCAGCCTGCGCTTGCACGCTGCCTTGGGTTTCTCAACGGCGGGCAAGCTCCAAGGGGTGGGGCGTAAGCTGGGCCGCACGCTTGATTGCGTCTACATGCAAAAGGACCTGGGGTGACCCTCGTCCTTGACAGCCCTCCTGCCCGCCCTTTGCTCAATCTCCCGACTGCTCGCTCAGGTGGTGGAATGGCAGACACGCTGGATTCAGGTTCCAGTGCCCATAAAGCGTAAGGGTTCAAGTCCCTTCCTGAGCACCAGTCGGGACGCGCGGTCCGGAGGATGCCCTCAGGAGGTTGTTACTGCCTTCCGCCGTCCGACCACCTAGCCTGCGGCCATGCCGGACCTCTCCGCCTTGCCGGACCTGCTCCCCTGGCCCTTCCTGGTCTGCAGCCGGGACGGAAGAGTCCTGCACGCCAACCCTCTTTTTGAAAAATCCCTCGGACGGTCGGTCAAGGCCCGCATGCGCATCGACGAGATCTTCGTCGAGATGGACAACGGTCGGCCGGTCTCCTCGCTGCTGTTCTCGGCGGCACGCTGGTCATCCTGGAGCGGACTGCTGGAACTACGGCCCACCAAGGGCGAGGCTCCGCTGCGCGCGGCCAAAGTGATCCTCCTGCCCGACCCGAGATACGCCCAGCAGGTATGGGTGCTGCTGGCGGATGACGCCGAAGTCGACGGCCAGCCGTTGCTCACTCCCCGTTCAGGCATGAGCCTGGCGAGGACGCTCATCGAGAACTCCCCCGACTTCATCATCTTCCGGGACCTCGAGGGCCGCATCCTCCAGACCAGCCGCAGCCTGGATGAGTTCCTGGCCCTGCCCTACCGCGGCAACGTCGCCGACCTGCGGCTGTCCGACATCCTCTCGCCGGCCACCGCGGCCGAATTCGCCAAGTTCGACGAGGAGGTCAAACGGACCGGCCGGCGGGTCCGCCAGGCGGTGACCCACTTCGAGGCCGCCAACGGCAAATCGCGGCTCGTGCGGGTGGTCCATGAGCTGACGAAGGGCGGCGCCGGCCTGCCTCCGGGCCTGCTCACGTTCGCGGTCAACATCACCGAGGCCGTCGACGAGCACAACCGTCTGCGCATCGCGCTCGAACGCGCGGAGGAGTTCGCGGCGGCGCGCTGGCAGTTCGTGGCCAACGTGACGCACGAGATCCGCAACCCGCTCAACGCCATCCACGGACTGTGCGAGTCGGCCCTGGCCGAGCCCGACCGGCCCTCGGCCGAGACGTTCCGCCGCATCCTGCGCAGCGTGACCGAGCTCGAGGACACGGTGCGCGACGTGCTGGACTTCTCGCGGCTGGACCACGGCGGGGTGACGGTCGACCGGGCGCCGTTCAATCCGGTGCGGGCCCTCGAGGAGGTGGCGGGGCAGTTCCATCGCCAGGCGGCCCGCAAGGGGGTGTCGGTGCAGGCGCTTTGCGAAGCGTCCAGTCCGCGGGCGGTGCTCGGTGACTCGGTGAAGTTCCGACGGGTCGCGGCCAATCTCATCGGCAACGCGGTGAAGTTCACCGCGAAGGGGCACGTCATCGCCCGCCTGGCCTTCTCCGCCCGGGGCGACCGTCTTCAGGCGACGCTGACGGTGGAGGACACCGGCATCGGCATCCCCGAGGACCGGCTCGAGAGCATCTTCGAGCCTTTCACGCAGGCGGACTCGACCACGACGCGACGCTTCGGCGGCACGGGCCTGGGGCTGACGATCGTCAGAAGCCTGGTGCAGGCGATGGACGGATTCGTTAAGGTCACCAGCCGCCCCGGCGAAGGAAGCCTCTTCACGGCCACGATGCTGGTCGACCCCGATCCCGACCACCCGGCGGCCCCCGCCCCGGACCTGTCGGGCCGCCGCATGCTCGTCGCCGGCGGACCGGCGGAAGTCCGAAGCTGGCTCTGCGACACGCTGGGCAGCTGGGGAGCCTCATGCGCCGCGGCCGAAAACGGCGAGGAGGCGGAAGCGCTCTGGAAGGACGCGGGCGACTCCGGACGTCCTTTCGACCTGGCGCTGGTCGACATCCCCGACGATGTCCACGCCCACCTGCCCGCCTTCCCGTCGGACCTGACCACCTTCCTCGCCTCGCCGGAATCGGGGCTGATGGGCAGGGATCTGCTCACCAAGCCGCTCGGACTCTCCGCGCTTCTGGCCAAGTTCGCCGGCACGCCCGCCGGGCTGGTGGAGGAAGCCTCCGCATCCGGCCGGCGCAGCGTGCGGCGTCTGCGCGTGCTGCTGGCCGAAGACAACGAGGTCAACCGCGAGGTGGCGGAATCCAGACTGCGCAAGGCGGGACACCGGGTGACCGCGGTCGGCGACGGCGCCCAGGCGCTCGAAGCCTGGAGAAAAGGCGAGTTCGACGTGGCGGTCCTCGACATACAGATGCCGGTGATGGACGGCCTGGCCGCCGCCCAGGCCATCCGGCGCGAAGAGGCGGCCGGCGGACGGACCCCCGTGGGCCTGCTCGCCATGACGGCCATGACGCAGGAGTCGGACCGCGCCCGCTGCGAGGCCGCAGGCTTCGACGCGCACCTTTCCAAACCGGTCAGGGGCGCCGAACTGCTCGAGAAGATCGCCGCCCTAGGGGACCGGACGCCCCCCACCGCGGACGCGGAGTTCGCCGACGCGATGGCCGCGGCGGACGTCGAGTCGGCCGAAGACCTCAGGGCCGCCGCCCGCGCCTTCCTGCGGCACGCCGACGGCATGATCGGGCGGCTCAAGGACGCCTCGCGGGAGGAAGGCCGCCCCTCGCTCTCCCGGGAGGCCCACGGGGTCAAGGGCATGCTCTCACTCATGGCCTGCGGCGCCCTCGCCAAAGTCGCGGGCG
>CAIOPO010000175.1 GCA_903860195.1 uncultured Opitutia bacterium
ACCGTCTCCGTGCGAACCTTCTCACCTCTGCGTCAGGACCGCAGCGACCCTCATTATTGGGACGATCCCCGGTGGCGGTTCAGCGTACGGCTAGGCGGATGAAGCGATTTCTGCCAGCACTCCTTGCGGCCTCGTGCCTGGCGCAGTCTCTGCCCGGCACGGCACCGCTGCCTCCCGAGCCGCAGTCCGGATGGTCCGCGCACATGGTGGCGGGCATAAGCCGCATGGCTGACGGGCTCATCCTGGCTTCAGTGGCCAAGCGCAGGCCGGACCGGGTGAAGCTCGCGGCCGTGCTCGGCGTCTCTCTCCGGCCCGGAGCGCCGGGACGCATGGCCATTTACGGCGAGGGCCCGGTGAAAAGCTTTACCCTTGAGGTCAGCCCGGGAATCTCCGCCGAGGGCCTCATCCACGGATCTATGAAGGGTCCTTGGGCTCTCGTGCTTCCTGACGCCACCGTGAGCGTCGAGCAGGCCGTCGCCGCCCACCCCGTGCCGACCGGAGGCACCGTGGTGGCCCTTCAGCTCATCAGCCGCGGGACTGAGCATAGCTTTGATCGGCGCAGCGGCATGCGCGCCCAAGTTTCACATCGCGAATGGGTCTATCGGCAATCCTTCGTGCAGGGGGTTTCCGTTCCAGGCATCGAGGTCGACTTCGCCCGCGCCATCATCGAGTGGATCGCCTCAGGGCATTCCGGCTCTGAAATAACCGTCGTGGGAACAGGGGAGGGCGGTCATCTGGCCCTTTTCCTTGCCGCTCTCGACGTGCGTGTCAGCAGGGCCGTGCTCGTCGGATCGTTCGGGCCCCGTGAAGCCCTCTGGTCGGAGCCCATTGATCGCAACCTTTGCGGGTTCCTTCGTGATTTCGGCGGAGCCGAACTCGCCACCCTCGTAGCGCCTCGGCCGCTCATCGTCATCCCGCGTCAGCTTCCGAATCTTGTCGGCAGACCTACGTCATTCAGGTCCAGTCTTCCGTCCGTCACGTCTCCCGGAGCCGTCGCGCCTGTTCCAGTCGAACATGTCAAGGCGGAGAGCGAGCGCGCCCTGCGACTTGTTCCGGGTGAATGGCTGAAGGTCCTTTCTGCCGATGCTGAGCCGATGAAGGCGGCGTTCGGAGACGTGAACGATGCTCCGTCTGCACCCGCTCCCGATGCGGCGCGTCAGGCCAGAATGGTCGACGCTTTGACACGCCATCTACAGGCGCGTTTCGACCTCAATGACGCCCGTCGCGAAGCGTCTTTCTGGAAGCGCGTGCCCGCCAGGCCTGCGGACTACCCCGCCTTCGTGGCTACTCAGCGTCAACGCTTCGAGGAGGAGGTCATCGGGCGTCTGCACGATCCCGACGTGCCACCGCGCGCACGCAGCCGGCTCGTCACCGAGACCGACAAGGCCGTCATACATGAGGTCATGCTGGACGTCTGGGAAGGCGTCCCCGCCTGGGGCTGGCTGGCCGTGCCCAAGGAAATCAGGCCGGGCGAAAAGCGCCCCGTGGTTGTCTGTCAGCATGGACTGGAGGGACTTCCCGAGGATGTCTTCAACGACAGCAAAGAATCGGCCGCCTATCGCCCCTATCAGGCCTTCGCCCTTCGCCTCGCGGAGCGCGGCTACGTCGCTTTCGCGCCTCACAACCCCTATCGCGGCCACGACTCTTTCCGCGTACTCCAGCGCAAGCTCCAGCCCCTCGGCCTGACCCTGTACAGCGTCATCAACGGCCAGCACCGCCGCATCTTGGAATGGCTGAGCGGTCTTCCTGAGGTCGACCCTGCGCGCATCGCCTTCTACGGCCTGAGCTATGGCGGCAAGTCCGCCATGCGAACCCCCGCCGTCCTCGAGGGCTACTGTCTCAGCATCTGCAGCGGCGACTTCAATGAATGGGTGCGCAAGGTCGGCTCGACCACCATGCCGATGTCCTACGTGCGCACCCCCGAGTATGAGATTCCGGAGTGGAATCTGGGCGGCACCTTCAATTATGCCGAAATGGCGGCCTTGATCGCGCCTCGGCCTTTCATGGTGGAGCGCGGACATGCTGACGGCGTCGGACTGGACGAGTGGGTCGACCACGAGTTCGCCAAGGTCCGCCGTCACTACGTACGCATCGGGCGTCCCGGTGACGCCGTCATTGAGCATTTTGACGGCGGCCATCGCATCAACGGAGTCGGAACCTTCGAATTCCTTCGCCGTCATCTCGGACGCTGAGACTCAGCGGGGCAGCTCCTGATTGCAGACTCCTTCGGTGCCCGGGGGCAGCACGTTGTCCGAGAAGCGCAGACCTTTCGGCGCCTTGGCATGGGACGGACCGGGCGCGATGGTGACCGCGTGGCGGTAGCGGGGCTGGCCGACGCAGTGGAGCAGATTGCCC
>CAIOPO010000176.1 GCA_903860195.1 uncultured Opitutia bacterium
TAATTGCCGCCGTTGCCTTTGTTGGACATATTTTGCTCCTTTCTATGATTTAAGGTTAACTGTTGCATCAAGCCCCTCGGCCGTGGCGGCCGAAGCGGGCGAGGATAAGCCTTCTGGCCTCGGGATCCCAGTCGAAGTAGATGGACATGCAGGTCCGGGGGTTGAGTCCTCGGCCGAGGGTGACGTGGAGGGGGAAGAGGCGGGTTTCGCCCTTGTAAATCGCCGAGTAGTCCTCGGCGAAGTCACGTTTCGCTCGCTCGCCGAGGTCGAACCCGAAGTGGCCCAGGCCGGCCACGGCCGCCAGGTGGGTGTCGGTCTTGGCGAGGTTCTCCGGGTCGGCCTTGAGCTTGGCGAAGGCCACAAGGCCCTTGAGGTAGCGGTCTAGGGTGCCGTCATGCTCGAACTCGCACGTCTCGGCGCCTTCCAGCGCCTCGGGGAGCACGAGGATGTGCTCCGCGAACTCCGGGTCGGCCAGGTGGGCGGCCAGGACCTCCCGTGCGGGGCGGAAGGACTTGTCGCGCGTCTGGGCGGGCCCCTTTTCAGCGATCGGCCTGAGCAGCTTGGCGCCGACCAGTTGCCGAGTGATCTTGTACGCGCACTCCAAGAGGGAGTCCGGCACCGTCACCGTCAGGTGTTGCGGCGAGGCCAGGTGGAACCTGATCGAGCGCCCGTTCTTGAAGAACGTGACCGTGATCGAGGAGGCCTCGAGGGTGAAACCGACATCTTTCAGGCACCGCTTTGCGGCGGCCTTGATTTCGTCGAGCATCTTGCGCGACGAAGCGTCATATCCGTAGTTCAGATGGGCCATGGAGAGGCTCATGCGAAGGACATCCTGCCCTGCCCCACCCCGTCCGCAAGCCACCCCCTCGACCCTCCCCGCCCCCCCCGTCGCATGAATGCGAGGGGCACGCATTACACTGACAAAATAACGGGCTGATTGCCGTCGCACAGAATGCAAGGCAAGCATGCCGGTGATGAAATGCCGGCGATTCTGTAAGATAAAGACCGAAGGCCGGACTTATCCGCACGTCGGCAAATGGACGCCAAGCATGTGATTATTGTGTTATGCATAGGGGCTTTTGATTTGAATCAGCCGGCAGGCGGGGTATCGAGATTACATGCGCCCCATCCTTACCCTGGCACTCGTACTCCTCTCTCTTATTTCCGTCGGCTGCGACACGAAATCGGATTTCACAGGACGATGGATCAGCAAAGAGACCCGCGTCGACAAGGGCATCATCAGCAGCGACAAGACCGACATCATCGTCCGCACGCTGACGCTCGCCGCCAACGGAAACGGTGAGCTCAACATCACGCTCAACGGCCGCGTCACCCAGAATGTCGCGGGCAAGTGGAACGTACTCGGCGACATCTTCTACCTCGACGACACCAGCGGCCAGACCATCTATCTCCGCGTCGTACGTATCACGAGCGAGCGCTTCGTCATCCGTAATCCCGACGGCGGCGAGCGCATCTACGACCGCCTCCAGTGACCTAACCACTCGTCTTGCCCCTGCTCAGATGAAACGCACCCACGGCCTGATCTCCTTGGCGGTCCTCCATAACGTCACCGCCGGCATCGCCCTGCTGGCGATGTTAGGCGGGATGTTCAACCCCGACACGAGCTACAAGCTCATCGGGGTCCTGCAGCTCTGCGCCTTCGGCTTCTTCTCGGCGATCATACGCCGCGCCTGGGCCAGCATCGACGGCGGAGCGGACGGCATGAGCCCCGGCAAGGCCCAGGGCTTCCTGTGGATTCCGTTCTTCAACTTCTACTGGGCGTTCCCCGCCCTGGTGTCCCTGGCAACCCAGACCAACGCCAAGGCCGACGCCGAACAGAATCCCTCCGCCCGGATCACCCGCGGCTTCGGGCTCGTCATCGCCATCCTGTTCAGCGTCACGACGCTGACCGCACTGCTGGTGGGCCGCCATGCCATCCTGACGTGGACTCACTTCATCGCCTACGCGACCTATGTCGGCTTCGTGGTGACCTACATCTGGCAGATCTGTCGCTCGGCCCAATCCTTCGACGAACGGTCGGCACCGGCGCTTCACGAACCGACCAAGATGCCGACCGTCGGCATCGCCGGCATCATCTACGGCTCCGGCGTGGTGGCGCTCCTGATCCTGAACCTCAGCCTCAACTTCCTGGTCACGCCGGAGGCCATCGAGCAACGGCTCAAGGCCAAGGGCTACTCGACACGTGTCTCCAACCTAAACTGGTGGATCGGATTCATCGGACCAACGGCCATGAAGGAAGCGGGCATCATCGAAATCAACGAAATCCGGGTCTACCGGGGGGACGACCGTGTCGCAGGCGTCTTCGTCGCGACTGGCAACCTAAGTGCGAATTCCGAGCAGATCGTGGCCGCTCAGCTGTCCACCCGCACCCTCCGCAACGGGGACAAGATCTTTTTCAGGGCGTATATCCGCGAGCCGAAGCAGGAAAACATGGACATCAACGTCTGGCTCGGCTCATTCTGACATACCATGAATCTCTTCAAAGCACTGACTTTGGGTGCCATCGCCATGCTTGCCGCAGGATGCGACAAAAAACCCGAGGAAACGATCCCGCCCAAGCCGGCGGCGAAGCTACCTGACACCAAGGGGCTGCCGGTGACGACCAACCTCTACGCCCAAATAGACTTCAAGCTCGATCCCCAGCAGAAGCAGGCTTACGGCACCCTCATTGACAGCTTCGTCAAGGCCGCCAGCACGAAGGCCGAAGGTCGCAACTTCCTGCGCAAGACCGAGGACGCCCTCGGCCGGCTCAAGGACGCCGGATTCGGCGACTTCACCAAGGGAGACCTTCATTCAGTCACCTTCGGGATGACGTTGCCAGAATCTCCAGCCGGCTTCGTCAACTTCTCCCCGGAAGACTCCGACATCACCCTCATCCTCCGCGGCAAGTTCACCCCTGAACGGACCAAGGCCTTCTGTGAGGCTGAACGCGTCAAGGAATCGCTGGTCGATGGACAGGCCGCCTGGAACCTGGGTAATCTGGTGGACAAACTCAGCGGCGAAAAAGAATTCGACAAAGTGTCCGACGAGAAGTCCGTCTGGTTCGCCTATGCGGACAACGGCACCATCGCCATAGGCACACGCAGCTCACTGCGCAAATCGCTCGGGGCTCTGAAAGGCGAGAGGCCATCCATGAAACCTTCAGCGGTCAAGGCAGCCGAAGACTTCAAGGAATGGAACTTCTACTTCTGCTTCAACAACCCCAAGTTAATCGAAGCGGCCACCGCAATGGCAGGCGGCAACCGGCCTTCGGACCGCATCGCGGCCCGCATCATACAGATCATGCCTCACGACCAAGCACTGATCATCACCGGCTCGCGGGGTGACAACGAGGCCACGGCCGTGATCCTCTCCAACGAAGCCACCCAGGAGAACATCCAGTACTCCGTTTCGATCTCCAAATCTCTCGCTCCGAAAATACTCAAGATCTATTCCGATGGCATCGCCGACCTGATCGAGGAAGTCGGACGCTAAAGCTGTTCATGGAAAGAGCCGACGGCGAGAAAGCCCCTGAGAAATTAACGTGACGGACTGTTGAGCGTCACTGTGAAATGCGCTGCCCGACTTCTTGATCATTTGACCTGCCGGCACCAGCAAACGATTTGACATTGGAACGTCATGCAACGGGTCGGAACCAATGCCAAAAGCAAAGATGAGTGCCGGGGCGACCGGCCCGCATCCCAGAGGTTGACCGGGGTGAATGGAAGCTGAATTGGTCAGACCTCAAAAAGATAGCGCACCAGCGTTTGTCGGTCAGGAGCACATAGACAAAGAGGCAAAGCAGGACGGACTCGCCGCGGCCCCGGCCAGGAGACACGTCAAGGCCTCTTTTTTGCTAGGTTTTAGATAATCGCAGCCTATTTCATGCGACGGGCGCCCTCGGGGTTTGGGCGCGGGAGGGGGGCCTAAGGGTATGCAACCCATCACTCCGTCGCTCCCGTTCCTCGCCTTCCCCACCGCCAAGGTGCTGGCCGAATTCCGGCCGGTCCGCGGCCTGCTGGTCGAAATCCCGGTCCCGGAGGGCTCGAAGGCGCCGATCTACTTCCGCTCGCTCGGCGACCTGCTCGACCTGAAGCTGCACGACCCCCGCCCGCTCGTCGAGGCGATCTGCCAGGAAATGGGCTACGACACGGCCAAGGTCGCGGCCGGCGAAGGCGAAACGGGGGTGCACGGTCACTCCTGGGTGACCTACTGCGACGCGCACATGTTGCCGATGCTGGTCCGCTGGACGGCCGGAGAGGCCAACCTGCTGGTGACGCTGGTCGAGACGGTCCAACGCGGCAATTCGCTGGGCGGCGACCTGCGCCTGACGATCCTGGGCGACGAGGCGGCCAAGCCGATCATGCGTCGGCTGGGGGTGGCGCTCTCGCGCTTTGGCATCACGAAGCGGGGCTACTGCACGGGCCGGGCGGAGCTGGAGGGTCGAAATCGAACCTTCACGCTGCCGGAACTGCAGACGGGACGGATGTCGACGAGTCTGACGATCGGCGGAGACGCCCAAGGGGAGATCACGCCGCAGCGCGCCCGGGAGCTGCCGGACCTGCTGCTGTCCTGCGACTGCATCGGGACGCGTTCCGAGGCGGGCCTGCACCAAGCAGGTGAGGCGATGCTGACGCTGCACAGCCGGAATCCATTCCAGATGCGCTACGCGGCCGACCGTCTGATCGCGCCTGAGATGGTCGACCTGATCCATCACGCGAGCGTGCAGGACGTGCGCAATCTGACGACGGCGGACCTGAAACGGCGCTACGGCAGCGAGAGGGCCTGCAACTCGATGGTCTACCTGGACCTGCTGCGGACGGAGATGCCGCACACGCAGGGAGTGCGTGCGTTCATCGCGGGGCTGCTCCATGAGATCGAGCGGGTGGGCGTGCACGAGCACACTCCCCTCTCCTACCCCGGCCTGCCCTTCGGCACGCAGACTCTGCGGCGCGGGCCGGTCTCGTACTCGGAGGATTTCAGCAAGCCGGAGCAGGAGGTGTTCGCCGGCGTGGAGCCGATGGCGACGTCGCGCGGACCGACCTCAAACCTGGTCAATCTGGCATTCCAAGTGCTGGAAGGCGCCATCTGGGCGCTCGAAGGTCTCTCGGAGAAGGAGCTCTCGAAGCCGCCGCAGGGCGGTTGGACGGCCGAGCCGCTGCGCTACATGAAGGAGGAACAGGGCAACCCGAGGTACCGCATCACGAATTGCGAGGAACCGACCTGGGGCATCCACCAGGGGCTGCCGATCCTGGCGGACAAGTCGGCGATCGTCTGGCGGAGGGGCGACGAGCAGGCGCTCGCGATCGACTTCGCCTACCACACGCAGACCCAAGGGGTGCATCTGGCGAGGTTCCGGAGGTGCAGGGTGCCGGGGAGGAAGGGAGAGGCGCTGAGCTAGAGCGCCTCAGGGGACACGTTGGCACGGTGACATGGGGGCGTGAAGAAGAGACACTTACTAGAGGCCCGGAGGCCCAGAGGCTCGGTTGAACAGAGGAGGCAGGGTTAGCTGGCCGGTTGACAAGGGGCGGCGCGGAGCGCCGCAGGGGGCAAGCTAGCACGGTGACACGGGGGCATGGAGGGAGGTGAGGCGGGCGACGAAGGGTCGTCGCCCCTACCTGAGGCATCTTGGTCGGCACGCAGTGCTGACCCTACCGGGGAATCAGGGCGGGCGACTAAGGTCGGTTGGCCCAATCGCTGATCACTAGCCCTAGCCCTGGCCCTAGACCTCATCTCTTCTCACCCACGTGTCACCGTGCCCACGTGTCCCCTATCTGCTGCATCGAGCCCAGTGCCCCTCACCTGCCCCAATCTACTTTACGGACAATGGAAAGGGGCTAGGAAAGTCACACCCCATGGCCGAAGCGAAGCCGCTCAACTACCTGACGTTCCTGCGCGAGCTGGAAAAGGCCACGGCGACAGCCGCGAACAAGGATTCAGCCGCCGACCGCAGCAAGGTCCACCGAGGCGGCGAACAATTCGCCAATCTCATGACGAGCCTGGTGGATACGCTCGAGAACATCGGAAAGGATCAGGAGAAGAAGATCTCTAAGGCGCTCGGCATGAAACGTGAGCTGCTCGCCCGGACGGAGCAGGCGATGCTCCGCAATCTGGAAGCGCTCACGGAACGACGCGGGCCCTATGCCGAAGCCCCCAACGGCACCTTCTGGCCGCCGTCCATCCCCGCCGGCAGGATCGTGGAACGGTTCGTGGGGCAGGTCATCGGACTGCACTCGGAATCTCCGGGCACGGCGCTGAAGGCGCACGTCCGCACGGCGCTGGAGGAGGTCGTCTGCCCGGCGCTGGGCTGGAATGTGGTGTGCCAGATCGGGGAGTTCGACTACAGCAGCCGCGGACGCATCCAGGAGGCGGTGCGGCAACGCATCATGGCCCTGCCGCTGGAGCCGCGGGTCGAGAACGCCGAACTCAGCCTCGGAGGCGACACGGCCGCCAAGATCACCCTGCCCTGCCTGCGCCTGATCGCCGGCTGGGTGCGGACGCTGACGCTCAAGGACTGCGAATGGCGGCTGGACCAGAATGAACTGCAGGCATTCCTGCATGAACTGCGCGCCAAGGTCGACGAGGCCGCGCACGACGGCTGGGCGCTCGTTGATAAGCAACTGAAGACACAGTTCGGCAGCCAGAGCTTCGGATCAGAGCGCGCACGGGTGGTGGCCATGGCGCACAAGCGGGCCCCGCAGAGCGCGGCGTTCCTGCGCGAGCGGCTGACCCTGCTGGCGGCCGCGCGGCTGCCTGAACTCGAACCCTTCCGCCTGCTCTGCGAAACGAACGTCCAGCAGGCCGCCAAGGAGGCGAGAGAGTGGGCGGATCAGGGCGTGAACCGGGATGCGCCCGACTTCCCGGAGAAGGCGGCAGGACGGGCCTACTGGCTGGCAAGGCAGGCCTTCGGGCAGCACGATCGGCCGGCGTTCCTGACGGCGGATCCGAGCGACGCCGTGGTCGATCTCCTGAACTTAGCCTCAGCACGCGTCGGCTTCGGGGAGGAGACCAAGCGGGCCTACTGCCTGCGTTTCGCCGCCGGCTTCGCCACGAACCCCCGTTATCACCGGTCGGAGTCCGTGCTCGCCCGGCAGGAGTCCATGGTGAGGGCGTATGCGGGCTGCAGGGCGGCCCGAGCGAACCTCGTGGCGATGTTCGAGGCCCGGATCGCCTGGCAATGCCACCACTGCAGACCGGCGCTGAAGGCCGAACGGCGCGAGGCGGCCGCCCATTACGCCCGGGCCTTGAAGCACGATGAGGACGCGATGAGCGGACTGGACTCCGAAGCCCCGGTGCACCTGTTCCCCGAGCTGGTGACCTTCCTTCAATCCGGCAAAGACAAGTCGGCCAACACCCGAAACCTCCTGGAGACCGTCGACTTCATCGTCCAGAAGAACCATGGCATCTACTTCGACATCGAGGCCGAGTCCGAGCTGATCGACGCCGGCTTGGAGCAGATGAGGGAATTCTACGAGAAGGGGCTGCACGAGCTTCAGAAAAGACTGCGCAAGCAGGCCGACCCGGTCCCGCCGCAGGACTGGTCCCCCAGGGACTTCATCCGACTCTGGTACGAGGAGCAGGAGAACCGGGGCGGGCTGAAGCATAATCGCGAGTGAGCCGAGCAGCGCCGCTCGCGTGGGGCATCAAATAATCGGGAAACACGCGACGCGTTCCGGCCCCTAAAACAAGGGCCAGGGCTGCAGTCGACGGGGCGGCATGCGACCGCGGATTTTTTGGGAGGGGGTTTGCCGGCTCGACGCGAAGCATTCCCAAAGCATCTTCAAAGCCGGGAATCGAAGGCATGAGGCGGCGTTTTCCCAGGTCAGTGAGACCGGCCCGCCCTTCCTTTGACAGGCGCCCTCGCGATCAGGCGGGGGGCGGGGAGCCCTATCTATGCCATGACTATCCTAAAAAACGCCTACTCCATCGAAGCCTTCCCCTCCATGAAAGTTCTCACGAACTTCGTGCCTGAACGGGGCATGAGCTTCTCCGTCCCGCTCAACCTGACTCCGCAGCAGTGCGAAAGCCTGCAACTGCACCTGAGCTCAATGATGCAGGGGGACATCAAGGACTGCCGGCCGCCCAAGTCGAACCTCGAGCTGA
>CAIOPO010000177.1 GCA_903860195.1 uncultured Opitutia bacterium
AGGAGCAGGCGCATGTCAGGAAGCCCGGGATTTCACCTCGTAGGCGTGCGCGACCATGCCCTGCTTGCGCTCGGCGGTCTCGTCCTTGGGGAGGAAGGAACGGACGTACTCGACCTTCACGCGCTCGGCGGAGACCGCGACGCGCAGGTGGCCGGCGGAGGGATGCTTCACGCCGCTGAGGTAGCGGTCCTCATTATAGGCCATGTAGCCGTGGTCGGACGGCATGGGCAGCGACTGGTAGATCACGCCGTCCTTCTCCTGCTGGCAGTAGAGGTGGTCATGACCCTGGAAGAAGACCGAGACCTTGTGCTTCACCATGAGCTGGTGGATGGGCAGGTCCCAGCCCGGGCGCTTCTCCTTGAAGGAGCCCTCGCCCTTGCGGCCTTCGCCGCCCCACTCGTAGGTCGAGGCGACCTCGACCGCGCCGCGGCCGGAGCCCATGACGTGGTGGGCGAAGACGAACTTGTGGCGCGCCTTGCTCGTCTCGAGCGTGCGCTTGAACCAGCGATACTGGTCGTCACCGAGGGTCACGCCCCAGCCGTCGCGGTTCTTGCCCTCCTTCTCGGCGCGTCCCTCCTTGCCCTTGGCGCCGCCCTGGAAGCCGCTGTCCACGAGGCCCGGCGAGTGCCAGTAGTTGTCGAGGATCACGAAAAGCGCGTCGCCCCAGGTCCATGCGCAGTAGGACTTGAGCGTGCCGATGCCGGGGAAGGGCGTGGCGTGGCCGGAGTAGAAGCCCTCGGGGCCGGGCAAGGGGTAGAGGCGGTTGCGGGCGAGCTGGACGCCGACGGCGACGTCGTGGCGCTCGTCCTTCTGCATGAAGTTGAAGAGCGAGGCCTGCTCATGGTTGCCGTTGCAGAGGAAGACCGACGCGGTCTGGCCGATCAATCCGAGGAACGGGCGCTGGAGCAGGTAGGGCTCGGCGAGGGCGGCGGGCTTCACCTCGCGCACCTTGTCGACGCTGAAGTCGTCCCCGATGCAGATGTGGAAGTCGGGCTTGTCGGCGGCCGCGGTCTGCAGGGTGCGCGCGTAGAGGTCGGGATGGCTGGACTGAGGGCGCTCGGGATGCGAGTCGCCCTGCACGGTGAAGACGAAGGCCTTGCCGGGCGGCTTGGCGGTGGAGAAGCGCTGCTCGGCGCGCGCGGTGAACGACCCGGCGCCGGGCTTGCGGTAGCTGAGGCGATAGAAGTGCTCCGTGCCCGGGGTGAGCCCTTCGAGCGGGATCTCCACGGCCTGGCCGGCAGGGAACGCGGTCACGGCCGTCTTGCGCGAGTAACGTCCGGGGGCGGTGCCGACTTCAAGGAAGCCCTCGGCCGCCTCGGCCGACAGGACGCTGGCGACGACCGACTTGTCCGTGGCGCGACCGAGGATCAGTGAGACCTTGGCGTATTCGGACAGCTCCTTGGGCAGGACATAATCACCCTTGAAGGAAGGGCCGCTGGCCTTGGAGGTGTCGCCGCCCTGCCCTTTCTTCTTCCCGCCTCCGCCCTTGGGCTTCTGCTGGCCGAAGGCCGGCAAGGCCGCGAGCAGTCCCATCACCGCGAGGAACTTGCGGCGGAGGAAGGACGGGGTCGGGGCGTCATCCTGCAGGTAGAAAGGATTGGGGCGCGCGGGCTCCTGGTCGGCGGGGCTCATGGGGTGATTCACCTCAATGAACCCCGCCGACGGCAGGAAGTTTTACGCGCCGGCGGCTCAGATCATGCCCATCTCTTCGGCGAGCATGCCGAGCTTGTGCTCAAGCCGACCGAGCTTTTCGGCGATCCTCGCGGATTCCGCTTCGCCCGTCTTCCTGAGCTCGGCCGCTTCCGACCTGAGCGCGCTCATCTCGCTCCTCAGGGCCGCTAGGGTCCTGATGAGCTCGGCGAGCGTCGTCTCGATTTCAGATGAAGTATTCATGTGATAGTGGTTGCGCGTGCAGGAAAAGCCCCGCCGGCCGCACGCGGGCTTGGCGGAGGCGCAGGACCCCGTTTCCGGAGCGTTCAGAGTGATCCCGTCAGTAGGACGTGCGCACGGATCCCCCTAAGGCCGGTTCTGTCTGGAACCGGTCTCGGCGGACGGGACTGCAATTCGTGCGAATCACGCCGGGCAAAGTGCGTCGCGCATGGCCCTGCGCAAGCCGGAAATCCTTCAAGAAAGCTTCTTGAGCTCGCCCGTGCTGTCCCCGAGCTGGACGTCCCTGATGTCCATGCGGTTGAGCAGGCTGACCCAGAGGTTGTTCAGGGGGGTCTCGCGCTGGTAGACCACGTGGCGGCCGGGGCGGAGGGTGCCGCAGCCACGGCCGGCCAGGAGGATCGGCAGGTCGTCATGATTGTGACGGTCGCCGTCGCCGTTGCCCGAGCCGTAGACCACCATCGAATGGTCGAGCAGGGTGCCGTCGCCTTCCTTCACCGACTTCAGCTTCTGCACGAAGTAGGCGAACTGCGTCGAGTGGAACACGTTGATGTCCTGGATTTTCGCCAGCTTGTCCGAACTGTTGCCGTGGTGGGAGAGACTGTGGTGCCCTTCGCGGACGTTGATGAAGGGATAGGCCCGGTTGCTGCCCTCGTTGGCGAAGACGAACGTGCAGACGCGCGTGGTGTCGGTCTGGAAGGCCAGCACCGCGAGGTCGGCCAGCAGACGGAGATGCTCCTCGTAGCTCTGGGGGATGCCGGAAGGCGCGCGCACGCCGGCCGGCAGCGCCTTGCGGGCGTCCTGGGCGGAGCGCGCGATGCGCTGCTCGAGCTCGCGGACGGCGGTGAAGTACTCGTCGAGCTTCATCTGGTCGCCGCGCCCGAGACGGAAGTTGAGCTCGCGGTAGTCCTCGCGCACCACGTCGAGCACGCTCTTGCGGGCGGCGTCGCGGCGGGCGCGCTCCTGATCGGTGCCGGAGCCGAAGAGCCGCTCGAAGATCAGCTGCGGGTTGACCTCCTTGGGCATCGGCTGCGTTTCGGAACGCCAGGAGATGTTCGACTGGTAGACGCAGCTGTACCCCGAATCGCAGCCCCCGGCGAGACGGCTGGCCTCGGTGCCGATCTCCAGGGAAGCGAGGCGCGTGCGGTCGCCGATGCGGGCGGCGGCGAGCTGGTCGGCGGAGATGCCGGCGCGGATGTTGGCTCCGTCGGTCTTGCGCGGCTGCGCGCCGGTGAGGAAGGCGGCCATGGCGCGGGCGTGGTCGCCGCCGCCGTCACCGTGGGCGCGGGCCTTGTCGGCGGTGAGTCCGGTAAGCACGGAGAATTCGGACTTCACCGCGTCGAGCGGACGGAGGATCGCGGGCAGTTTCGAAGGCAGCGCCCCCTCGGCTCCCACCCGCCAGCCGTCGTAGTTCAC
>CAIOPO010000178.1 GCA_903860195.1 uncultured Opitutia bacterium
CAGCTCGAACACCGTCTGGCCTCCGTGCGAGTCCAGATTGGTGCAGAGATAGCCCCTGGGCTTGTTCATCAGCAGGACGATCCGTCGGGCCACCGACTTCACGAGCTGTCCATGGCAACGCACCTGGTCGACCGCGGGGTCGACGGGCTGACCGACCGAGGCCGAGCGGCCGTTCACCGTCACCTTGCCCTCGGCGACCAGCCGCTCGGCCTCACGGCGGGAGCAGACCCCTGCCGTGGCGAGGAACTTGTGGATTCGCATGGGTCCTTCGGTGGCCACGCCCAATCTGTGGGGCATTACGCCGCCGAGGGCGAGCAAAGTCGGAGTCAGGACTTTGCTCGCCCTGCTCCGCGAGATGCCCCTATTAAGTAGGCCGCATGCGACTCATCGACGGCAACGCCATCGCCCAGCAGGTCCTTTCCGAAGTGCGCGAACGGGCCGCCAGGCTGGCGCCCACCGTCCCCCACGTCGCCTTCGTCCGCGTGGGCGAGGACCCCGCCTCGGTCTCCTACGTGGCCAAGAAGCAGAAGACGGCCGCGGAAGTGGGCATGAAGGCCAGCCTCACCGTCTTCCCCTCCGACGTCACCAAGGCCGAACTCTTCGCCCACCTCGACGCGCTCAACGCCGATCCGTCGGTCCACGGCATCCTCATCCAGGCCCCGCTGCCCAAGCACCTTCCGGAAACCGAAGTCTTCAACCGCGTGGCGCCGTCCAAGGACGTCGACGGCTTCGGCACCCAGAGCATCGGACGGCTGGTGCAGGAACTGCCCGGAGCCTTCGCCGCCTGCACGCCGGCCGGCGTAGTCGAGCTGCTGCGCCGTTCCGGCGTGGAGACCGCGGGACGCCATGCCGTCGTGGTCGGACGCTCCCTCATCGTCGGCAAGCCGGCGGCCGCGCTCCTGCTCGCCAAGGGCTGCGACTGCACGGTGACCGTGGCCCATTCGAAGACGCGGGACCTCGCCGCCATCGTCCGCCAGGCGGACATCGTCGTGGCGGCGATCGGCCGGCCCCGCTTCATCACGGCCGACATGGTGAAGCCCGGCGCCGTGGTCATCGACGTGGGGATCAACCGCGTCCCCGACGCGACGAAGAAGACCGGCTTCCGCATCGTCGGCGACGTGGACTTTGACGCGGTCGCGCCCAAGTGCGAGGCCATCACGCCCGTGCCGGGCGGAGTCGGCCCGATGACGGTGGCGATGCTGATGATGAACACGCTGACGGCCTGCGAAAGAGCCCGTGGCTGAGCCGCCCCCCATTCCGCCCTCCCCCGCCGGGTTCGGCTGGCGCTCCCTCGCCTGCCTGGCCGACATCATCCCCCTCTTCATCTGCGGTCATGCGGTCGCCGGGTTCACCGCCGACGCCGAAGCGCTCGCCGCGTACGCGCGCCAGCAGCAATGGATCCGGAGTTTCGCCGAACTCTACGTGAAGGCGCTGAGCTCCCCGGGCCAGGAGGCCAACCGCAGGATCCTCGACCATGTGCTGCACCCGGCGGCGGCGGACGTCGACGCGGTGGTGGCCTGGAGCTGGCACGTCGGGACGGCCACCTTCTTCGTGATGCTCGCCGCGTTGACGGCGCAGGAGGCGATGACGGGCACGACCCTCGGCAAGCGCATGTTCCGGCTGCGCACGGTCAGCCTGCCGGACGCGGGACGGCCCGGCTTCCTCGCCGCCCTGCTCCGCTCCGCCTGGAAGTCCGCCTTCTTCGCCCTGCCCAACCCCTTCTTCATGCTGCTCGGCATCGTGAATTTCCACGTTCCGCTCTTCCGCAAGGACCGCCGGGCCTGGCATGACCTCTGGACGCGGACGCAAGTGGTCGAAGGAGGACGCCGATGACCGCGCGGCTCGCGCTGCTCCTGCTCGCCGCCCTCGCCGAGGGCGCTGACATCCCGCTGCCCGCCTTCACGGAAGGACCGCCCGCGCCCGGACGCCGGGCGCTCGTCACCGCGCCGGAATACTCCGGCACCAAGGTCCGGCATGTGCTGGCGCTGCCTGACGACTGGACGCCGGACTGGAAGGCCCGCGGCAAATCCTGGCCGGTCATCGCGGAATATACCGGAAACTACGCGCCGTCCCTGGGTTCCTCGGGAGAGGTCGAGGGGGCCGGCCTCGGCTACGGCCTCATGCGCGGACGGACGATCTGGATCGTCCTCCCCTACGTGGCCAAGGACGGCAAAGGCAACGAGCGCACCTGGTGGGGCGACGTCACCGCGACGGTCAACTACGCCAAGACCAACGTGCCCCGCGTCTGCGCGGAGTTCGGCGGCGATCCGACGAAGGTGGTGCTCTGCGGATTTTCGCGCGGCGCGATCGGCGCCTCCTTCCTGGGCCTGCATGACGACCAGATCGCAGGACTATGGCGCGCGGTCTGGGCGCATGACCACTTTGACGGCGTGTCGGAATGGAAGGGCCACGCCTGGGGCTCGCCGCTGGCGCGATACCGCGAGGAGGCGGCGGTCCGGCTGCGGCGTCTGAACGGCCGTCCGCTGCTCGTCAGCCAGGGGCACGCCGGGGAGGCGACCCGCAAGTTCCTCGAGCCCATAGTGACCCGGGGCGTGACCTACCTGAAGGTCGACATGGCCGCCCTTTACGGGAAGTTCCCCAACGAGGCCGTGCCCCATCCCCACACCGACCGTTGGCCTCTCCGGGAATCGGAGCCGAAGAAAGCCGCCGAGTCCTGGCTGGAAAGCGCCCTCCGCTGACCGCGCCAAACAGGAAGCCCCGGCGGGGCCGGGGCTTCTTCGGGCGCTCAGGAGCGGATCAGGCGTCGCCGCCGCGCTCGCGGAACGGACGGCGCTCGCCGCGGTCCGGACGGTCGCCGCGCGGGCGGTCCATCGGCTTCGGGGCGGGCGTGTATTCACGGCCCTCCTTCTCGGCGATGGCGGCGCGACGCGAGAGACGCACGCGGCCCTTGTCGTCGATGCCGACGCACTTGACGATGATCTCGTCGCCCAGCTTGACGACGTCCTCGACGCGCTCGACGCGCTGGTCGGCGAGTTCGGAGACGTGGACCAGGCCCTCCTGTCCGGGCAGGCACTCGACGAAGCAGCCGAACTCCTTCACGGAGCGCACGATGCCCTTGTAGGTCTTGTTGATCTCGATCTGGGCCGAGATGAGGTTGACCTCGTTGACCGCGCGGGCGAGGGACTCGCCGTCGGTCGCGAAGATCGTGACCCAGCCGGAGTCGTCCTGGTCGATGTCGAGCTGGCAGCCGGTGTACTCGGTGATGCGCTTGATGTTCTTGCCGCCCGGGCCGATGAGGGCGCCGATCTTGTCGGACGGGATCTTGATGCGGTGGGTGCGGGGCGCGCAGGGCTTCAGCTCGGCGCGGGTCGACGGCATGGTCTTCGCCATGGTGTCGAGGATGGCGTCGCGGGTGACCTTGTTCTGGGCGATGGCCTCCTTGGCGATCTCGAACGGCAGGCCGTGGATCTTGAGGTCGAGCTGGAAGCCCGTGATGCCTTCGCGGGTGCCGCAGATCTTGAAGTCCATGTCGCCGTAATGGTCCTCGGCGCCGATGATGTCGGTCAGGACCTTGTGGCGGACGACGCGGCCGTCCTTCTCCTCGGTGACGAGGCCGCAGGAGATGCCGGCCACCGGGGCCTTGATGGGCACGCCGGCGTCAAGCAGCGCGAGGGTGCCGCCGCACACGGAGGCCATGGAGGTCGAGCCGTTGGACTCCATGATCTCGGAGACGAGGCGGATCGAGTACGGGAAGTCCTGCTCGGAAGGCAGGATCGAGAGCAGCGAGCGCTCGGCGAGGTTGCCGTGGCCGGTCTCGCGGCGGCTGGTCATGCCGAAACGGCCGGTCTCCCCCACCGAGAAGGGCGGGAAGTTGTAATGCAGCAGGAACGACTTGGACTTCGGGCCGCCCGTGATGGAGTCGAGCTCCTGGGCGTCCTTGGAAGTGCCGAGGGTGGCGAGCACGAGGCCCTGGGTCTCGCCGCGCTGGAAGACGGCGGAGCCGTGGACGCGGGGGAGCACGTCGACCTCGCAGGAGATCGGACGGAGGTCCTTGGTGCCGCGGCCGTCGGCGCGCTTGCCGCTCTCGATGATGGCGTGGCGGTAGACCTTCTCCTGGAGCTTCTCGAAGGCCATCTTGATCTGGCGCGCGTCAAAGGCGTCGCCGAGCTCGGCCTTGCAGGCCTCCTTGGCCTTCTCGATGACGGCCTTCACGGCGTCGCCGCGCTCCTTCTTCGAGGCGAGGAAGATCGCCTTCTGGAGCCGGTCGCCTTCGGCGGCCACGCGCTCGCAGATGGCGAGGGCGCGGGCTTCGCAGACGACGAGCGGGAACTGGCGCTTGGTCTTGGCGCAGAGGGCGGCCAGCTTGCGCTGGGCGGCGATGATGGGCTGGATGGCGCGGTGCGCGAAGGCGAGGGCCTCGACGAAATCGGCCTCGGGCAGCTGGTCGGCGGAACCTTCGATCATCATCATGTCGCGCTCATTGCCGACGTAGATGAGATCCAGGTCGGACTCATACTGCTGCTCGTGGGTCGGATTGACCACGAACTGTCCGGCCACGCGGCCGACGCGGACGCCGCCGATCGGACCGTTCCAGGGGATGTCGGAGCAGAGGAGCGCGGCGGACGCGCCGTTGACCATCAGGATGTCGGAGTCGTTGATCTGGTCGGCCGAGAGGAGCAGGCCGATCACCTGGACTTCGTTGAGGAAGCCTTCCGGGAAGAGCGGGCGCAGGGGACGGTCGCAGAGGCGGGAGGTCAGGATCTCCTTGTCGGAGGGCTTGCCCTCGCGGCGGAAGTAGCTGCCCGGGAAACGGCCGGCCGCCGCGAACTTCTCGCGGTAGTCGACGGTCAGGGGGAAGAAGTCCTGGTCGGGGGAGCGCAGGTCCTCGGCCGCGGTGGCGGAGACGAAGAGCGTGGTCTCTCCCTTGCTGATGGTGACGGCGCCGTTCGCCAGCCTGGCGTAGGTGCCCGTGTTGATGGTGATGCCGAGTTCGTCGACGGTCACCGTGTGCTTCTGTTTCATGTTTTTTGTTCTTTGGGTTGTGCCGGACGGGATGCCCGGCGGGTTTGGTTGTTGGGTGGGAAAGAAGGCGTCCCAGCCCAAGCTGGGACGCGCTCAGAGTGTCTGCGCCCGGTGGGCGAGGATCACTTGCGCAGGCTAAGCTTGGCCAGGAGCGCGTTGTACCGCTCGAGGTCGCTCGACTTGAGGTAGTTGAGCAGCTTGCGGCGGCGGTTCGTCAGCATGATGAGCCCGCGGCGCGAATGGAAATCCTTGCGGTGGGAACGCAGGTGCTCGGTCAGATGGTTGATCCGGGCGGTGATCAGGGCGACCTGCACTTCCGGAGAACCGGTGTCCTTGGCGCCCTGCTGGTGCTTCTTGATGATGTCCGACTTGTCGACCGACATGGTGTGTTGTGTGGTTAGTTTTGTGGTTTGGCCGACTTGGGAGGGATTCCCGAAAGCCCCGCCTTCAGGCCGGGCTCTCCGTCTGGAAGGGCCTTGCGACCCCCGGCCAGCGTGAGAAGGGCTCCGCCCCTCCCCCTAACGAAGTTGACCCTCACGAATGACGGCTGCGGGCGGCTCAGGCAAGCAGGAAAAGCCCGCCTCCCGCCCCCGAAACCGGCCTCGTAACCGCGCCAAAGGGGACATGTCCGTTGACTCCGCGGGCGGCAGTCGGACAAAGGAAGCATGCCCAACGGCGAAGAAGAAAGCTCCTCCCTGACCGGGGCCGAACGCGGCAAGCTGCGCAGTCTGGCCCAGACGATCGACCCCAAGGTCTTCGTCGGCAAGGCGGGGGTCGGTCCGGGCATCGCCAAACTGCTGGAGCAGGCCTTCCGCAACGCCGACCTGGTCAAGGTGCGCTTCTCCGCCACGCGGGAGGAGATGGACGCGCAGGCCCGCGAACTCGCCCGGCTGACGGGCAGCGAGGTCATCGGGTCGGTCGGCCGCAACGCCACCTTCTTCCGCCCCGGGGGAGCGGGCTGAGCCGATGGAATCCGCCGCCTTCGCATCCCGGCACGGGGCGCTCGTGTCGAAGGCCGAGGAGGCGCTGCGTCGGCTCACGCCGCCGGCGGACGCCCGCCCGGCCCGGCTGCATGCCGCGATGCGGCACTCGCTCGACGCGGGCGGCAAGCGTCTGCGCCCGGTGCTCTGCCTGGCGTCCGCCGAAGCCTTCGACGCCAAGGCCGACGCGTCCTTCGCCGCGGTGGCGCTGGAGTGCGTGCACACCTACTCGCTCATCCATGACGACCTGCCGTGCATGGACGACTCCGACCTGCGTCGGGGAAGGCCCTCCTGCCACAAGGCCTTCGATGAAGCCACCGCGCTGCTCGCCGGCGACGCGCTGCTGGCCCTCGCCTTCGAACTGCTCGCGACCGGATACGCCGACCGCCCCGCCCTCGCCGCCAGACTGGTGCAGGAACTGGCCCGGACCGCGGGTTCCCGGCTGCTGGTGGGAGGACAGGCCGAGGACATGGGCGGCCTCGCCGCGGGCGCGACGGACGAGCGTCTGGACTTCATCCTTGCGGGCAAGACCGCGGCGATGATCGGAGCTTCCTTCGCGATGGGCGCCATGACGGGCGGCGCGAACGAGGACGACGTCGGACGTTTCCGCCGGGCCGGCCTCGCGATGGGCCGGGCCTTCCAACTGGTCGACGACCTGCTGGACCTGACGGCCGACGCCGCCAGCCTGGGCAAGCCGGCCGGTGCGGACGCGGTGAACGGAAAACTGACCCACGTCGGACTGCACGGTGAGGCGGCCACGCGCCGGCTGATCGGGCAGCTCACGGCCGAGGCCGAGGCGGAACTGCGGGAAACGCGGGCGGACTGCGCCTTCCTGGTCGAGCTGGCACGCCGGATGTCGGCGCGGCGCAACTAATCGTCCGCCCGGCGTCCCGACGAAGGGAGCTGCTCCGGCAGGAAGCCGTAGTAGGTGCCGAGCCAGAGCCGCCAAGAAAGGCCGTTGAGCAGGACCGGCAGCAGCAGGACCGCGGCGACGGCCAGACGGGATGCGGCTTGGGCGCCGACGAGCCCCGTGAGGAAGGCGGCCCCGATCAGCGGCAGCGCCCCGAAGGCGATGAGGCCGTAGCTCCAGACGATCGCACCGAGGAAGAATCCGCCGCCACGACGGAGGCCCATGCCGCAGGCAGGGCAGCGGGCCGGCGCCCCGAGCAGCCCGGTCAGGCCGCCCGGAAGGGGCGCGGCGCAATCCGGACAAAGTCCGCGGGCGCAACGCACGAAGATGCCGGGCCGGAAGGACACGCCCCCATTCTGCGGAAGCGCGGAGGACTGTAAAGCAAAGGGGCCGGCCCTCACGGACCGGCCCCTTTCAGGACACGGAGGCTTCAGCTCACTCCGCGGCGGTCTCGCCCACCTGGAAGCGGACGAAGCGCACCACGGTCACCTCTTCGCCGAGACGCGTCTTGGCCGCGGCGAGCAGGTCGGAGATCTTCTTGTCGGTCTCGCGGAAGTACACCTGCTCGAGCAGGCAGGCCTCGGCGAAGAACTTGTCGACGCGGCCGGACACGATCTTCTCGAGATTGGAGAGCTGGCTCTTCTTGCGGGCCTCGGCGGCGGCGGCCTGCTTCTCGGAGACGGCGATGCGCTTCTCGAGCTCGGCGACGGCCTCGGCGTTGCCCGAGGCCTTCTGCTCGGCGAGCTGTCCCTTGTAGTCCTCGACGACGCGCTGGGCCTCGGCGATGGCCTTGTCGGCCTCGGACTTGGTGAACTCGGCGGCGATCTCCTTCTCCTTGGCGACGACCTCGGCGGGGACCTCGTCGCGGCGCACGAAGCGGGCGTTGTTGGCCACCACCTGCATGGCGAGGTTGCGGGCGAGGTCGGCGACCTCGGGATTCGAGGCGGCGCCGGCGGACTTGAGCCCGAGCTCGAGCAGGACCGCGATCTTGGCGCCGGTGTGGACGTAGGCGGAGACGCGACCGGTGCCGGTGGCGTCGAACCGGAGGACGCGGGAGACCTTGAGGTTCTCGCCGATCTTCGTCACCTGGTCGTTCAGGAAGTCGTTCACCTTGCGGGAGGAATCCGCGTGGTAGGGCTGCTCAAGCAGGCCGTCGACCCCCTTGAGGGAGGCCTGCTTCACGAGGTCCTGCGAAAGGGCCAGGAAGGCCTCGTTCTTGGCCACGAAGTCGGTCTCGCAGTTGAGCTCGAGGAGCGTCGCGGAACGGCCGTCGTCCGAGATGCGGACGGCGAGCACGCCCTCGCTGGCCTTGCGGTCGGCCTTCTTGTTGCGCGTGGCGACGCCCTTGATGCGGAGGATCTCGACGGCGCGCTCCATGTCGCCGTTGGCTTCGGTGAGGGCCTTCTTGCAGTCCATCAGGCCGGCGCCGGTGCGCTGGCGCAGGTCGTTGACCGTCTGTGCGGTGATCGCGGACATGGTCTGCCTCAGGTCACTTGGTGGGCTTGCGGCCGCGGGGACCCTTCGGGGCGCCTTCGGCTTCGGACTGCTCGCTGCGCTCGTTGGCCTTCAGCAGGTCCTCGGAGATCTTGACCTCGGGAAGCACGGTCTCGCCGGCTTCCTCGCGGCTGAGCGGGGTCACGGTCTTGCGCGGGTCGCGCTCGACCTTGCGACGCGAGACGCCGGCCTGGACGGCCTGAGTGAGGGCTTCCACCACCAGACGGATGGCCTTGGCGGCGTCATCGTTGCCGGGGATGGGGTACTGGAGGACCGTGGGGTCAGAGTTGCTGTCGCAGAGGCCGATGACGGGGATGCCCAGGCGGTTGGCCTCGTTGACGGCGATCTCCTCGAGCTTGGTGTCGATCACGATCACGGCGGCGGGGAGGTCGCGGTATTCGAGGAGACCCTCGAAGTTGCGCTGCATGCGGGACATCTCGCGGCGCACGGCGGCGCCCTCCTTCTTGTGCATCTTGGCGAGCGAGCCGTCCTGCTCCATGCGGAGGTAGGTGCGGTACTTGTCGAGGGACTTCTTGATGGTCGCGAAGTTGGTGAGCGTGCCGCCGAGCCAGCGGTTCACGGCGAACGGCATGCCGGTGGACTGGGCGGCCTGACGGACGACGTCCTGGGCCTGGGGCTTGGTGGCGACGAAGAGCACTTCCTTGCCCTTCGCGGCGACTTCCTCGACGAAGGCCGCGGCCGCCGCGAGGCAGGCGTGGGTCTTCTCAAGGTCGATGATCGACACGCCGTTGCGGTGGTCGAAGATGTAGGGACGGGACCTGGGATTCCAGCGGCGGGTCTGGTGTCCGAAGTGGACGCCGGCGTCGAGGAGGTCTTTGACTGTGATGTTCATGGTTTTCGGGCTCCGTATCCCGCTTCCTGCCGAGGAGGGGACATTGGATCAGTGTTTTTGACTGCGGTTTTGGTTGTGATGCCCGGGCAGTTCGGCGGTCTGCCTGAGCGGTGGAAAGTTCGTTGAAACACTCGGAAGCCCCGGGGGCAAGCGGGAAAAGGGGGTCCGGGAGGGCTGTTTGGGGCTGACAGGCCAAGCCGGCTGGGCAGGGTCAAGCCGCCGATGACCTGGGTATACCGGATACTTTTCCCGATACTTCTGGTGCTTACCCTGCCCTACTACCTTTGGCGGATGCTGAGGCGCGGGGGTTATGCGACGGATTTCAGCCAAAGGCTGGGCTTCTTTCCCGACCTCGGCCCGGTGCCCCCGGGGCGCCGCAGGTTCTGGATCCAGGCCGTTTCAGTCGGTGAAATCCAGGCCATCGGTCCCTTGCTGGCCAGGCTCAAGGCGGCGGGCGACGTCGAAATAGTGCTGACGACGACGACCAGCACCGGCTACCGGATCGCGAAGGAGCTGCATGCGGCCGCGGTCGACAAGGTCGGAATCTTCCCGGCGGACCTCTGGCCCTGCAGCGCGCTGGCCTGGAGCCGCATCCGTCCGGACATCGCGGTGCTGGTGGAAGGCGAGCTCTGGCCGGAGCACCTTGCCCAGGCCCGACGCCGCGGCGTGCCGGCGGTGCTGATCAACGGACGACTCTCCGACCGGTCATTCGCCCGACACCTCCGTCTGCGGCCGGTCTCAAGGAGACTTTTCTCGAGGTTCTCCGCGATCTGCGCAGGCAGCGAGGAAGACGCCCGGCGTTTCCGGGAAATCGGCGTCTCGCCCATCCTGACGGGCAATCTCAAGTTCGACGTCTCCGCGCCCGCGCCCGTCTCACCCGAAGAACGCGGACGACTGCGTGAGTCGCTGGGCTTCGCGGGCTGCGACTGCGTGATCCTGGGCTCCTCGACCTGGCAGGGCGAAGAGTCCATGCTCCTGCGCACGCTCGCCGGCCTCAGGAAGGCGGGGCTGGACGCGCGCCTGCTGCTCGTCCCGCGGCATGCGGAAAGACGCGAAGAGGTGGCGCGGGAGGTCGCGGACTCGGGATTCGGCTGGCATCAGCGCTCCACGGGCGCGCCGGCGCCGGCCGGCACGGTCGTGCACCTGGCGGACACCACCGGGGAACTGCGCGCCCTGACCGCGGCCGCCGACATCGCCTTCTGCGGCAAAAGCCTGCGCCCGCATGAGGGCGGACAGACGCCGGTCGAGGCCGCCGCCGCCGGTCTGGCCATCGTCTACGGACCGCGGATGACCAATTTCCGGGAGATGTGCGCCCAGCTCGAAGCGGCGGGCGCGGCCTTCAGGACGGAAGACGCCGCCCAGGCCGAGACCGTGATCGGACGACTCGCGCGTGACGCCGGCGAG
>CAIOPO010000179.1 GCA_903860195.1 uncultured Opitutia bacterium
CACTCGCAGTCCGATCGAGCCGACGCAAACGGAGAGCGCGGCGACCAACCCCGACCCGCGTTTGACCCCGGAATCTCCGACGTTTCCGCCAGCCCGTCCGGACCTCTCCCGGAAGCTGGAAACCGGCCCGGCCGTGAAACAAAACCGGCCCGCTTTCGCGGGCCGGTAGGGAACGCCCTGTACAAGACCGTTTCGGAGGGTTGGCGGGCCACTCTCGGGGTGGCCCGATGGGTGTGCGATCGGCACGGGTTGTTAACGGGGACGGGCGGAAACCACGTTTTCAGGGCCGCCAGCGGGGTACAAATACTCCAGCCCCGCCCAGAAGTCTCACGAGGGTGAGGCGTGAGACTGGTTCAGGATAGCGGAATGGCCTGGATTTGTAGGGCGGCCGGGGCCGAGTCTCAGAATCTCACGATTTCGCACTCTGCCCCCTGCCCCACCCCGGGCTCAGACGATTCGGTCATGCCGAATCTCTTCCGCCGCCTGTTCGATGTCCTTGCCGGGTCTGCCCAAGCCGACCTGCGCCGCCAGATCCAGTACCTGAAAGCCGAGAACGAGGTCCTCCGCTCGAAGATCGACGGCCCCGTCCGGGTCTCGCCCGAGGAGCGGTCGCGGCTGGTCCGCTTGGCCAAGCCGCTGGGATCAGCCATCAAGGCGCTGGTGACGATCGTCACGCCTCAGACTTTCTTGCGGTGGATCCGAAACGCCGACAAGCGCCGGCCCAAGAAGAAAACCGGGCTGAAGCCGGGACGGCCAAAGTCACCCGAACAAATACGGCGGCTGGTTCTGAGGCTGGCGAGGGAGACGGGCTGGGGCTACACCCGCATCCTCGGCGAGCTCAAGAAACTGGGCGTGAAGGTCTCCCGCAGCACCGTCGTCAACATCTTAAAGGACGCGGGGCTGCCGACCGGCCCGGAGCGTGGCGAGACGACCTGGGACCAGTTCATCAAGTCCCACGCCAAGACCCTTTGGGCGTGCGACTTCCTGCGGCACCGGATCGTCACGAAAAGGGGCTTCCGCGACGCGTACACGCTCGTCTTCGTGAATGTCGCCACACGCCGGGCCGTCGCCACAGCGAGCACGGAGCACCCGGACGCCGCGTGGGTCGCGGCGCAGGTTCCGCTGTTCAAAGCCGCGGCCGGCGACGGCGCAACCGAGTGCCGCGTGCTCACCCGGGACAGCGACACGAAGTTCGGGCGGCCGTTCGACGATGCGCTGCGGGCTTACGCCATCACGCCGGTGCGCCTGCCGCACCGTGCTCCGAACCTCAACGCTCACGTCGAGCGATTCATTCAGACCGTGCAGGACGAGTGCCTGGACCGGTTCATCGTGCTGGGCACGCGGCATCTCGATCACCTGATCGCCGAGTTCCTTGAGCACTACAACCGGGAACGCCCACACTCGGCGATCGGGTTCCGCGCGCCGGTGGGCAGGCCTCCCCCGCTGCGATTGGCGAGTCAGCCTGGGACAGTCCGGTGCCGAACCCGGCTGGGCGGCGTGCTGAAGCACTACTACCGGGTGGCGGCGTAGGTGCTCCGTCGCCGCGCGGCAGCAATCACCACGATCGCTTCGCTCGCTTTGCCTCGAACGCGGCGGCGGTCTCCTCGAAAACCGCAACCATGTCGGCGAGCTCATCGCCGAACCCGTAGCCGATGTCGCGGGCAGCTGTGGCGACGGCTCGGACTCGAGGCAAGAACACGCCGGCCCACTTCTGCCCGCTCTTGTCCTGGCACAGTTGCGAGGTCTCCGCGGCCACCGCACCCATGCTGTTGTACGGCCGCTCCTCGTCCCATCCGATCTCGTTCACGTAGTTCGTGCCGACCTCGATGTAGTGCAGACCAAGGTCGATCGTGCCGCGGATGTCGAACCCGCCGAGCATCTCGGGAGCCGTGGTGACGCGGCGAAACTCCTTGATGAGGCGTCGGCACAGCGCCAGATCGCATCCGCCGTTGAGCCGTGGACCTCCGCGCGAGAAGAACTGCGCCGTGATCTTCGCCTTGTACCCGCCAAGCAGTTCGACCGACGCATCCTCATCACCTATCCAGGCCGCCAGGAACGCGCGGTTCTCCGGGGCGAGCTTGTAGAGATCATGCACCAGACCGCGGAGCGATTGGTCGTCCATCTCCTCGAGCATGGCGGCGATGTTTCTCCAGAGTTTCGGCTCGGGTGTCGGCTTGGGCATCGGTGGATGGTAGATTCCTGATGCGAGCGGGCAGCGTTCGGCGCGAGCACTCAGTACCCGTACGGCGACGGCAACTGCTCATCTAGCACCGACGGCGGGCTCCCCACGAGCGGGTCGTACCGATCGGCCTGATCCATCGCCCATTTGATCCACTGATCCATCTCGCTGCCGGGGTCGATCCTTCCGTGCTTCTTGAGGCCGAGGCCGCGGACGGTCTCCACATAGGCCCGTATCTCCTGGGCTTTGTGCCATGATGCGACCTCGCGATCGAGCCGTGCCAGGCGTTCCTTCTCCTTCTCCTGGGCGATGAACAGTTCCTTGCGCCGGCGCTCGCGGCCTTTCTGCTCACGATCACGCCGCTCCCGATCGAGACGTTCGGCACGGACGGCAACAGCCACCTTGACGACGCCTGCCAGAAATGAGTTCAAACCCTTCTCCAACGGGCGCTTGGCGCTGTCCGACCAGCGCCGGCGCATGCCATTCCACAGGTTGGCGTTGACATGCAGCGCCAGAGTGCCCGATGGCGAGTGGTCATACTCCTGCCGCGGCTTCCAGTGGTACTTCTCGAAGTCCTTCTTCTGCTGAGCCGTCATCGGCCTCGGCGCTTTGTCAAGGTCCTCGCAGAGGAAGCACGTGATGGGTTCGTCGGCGACAGCGACCTTCAGTTCACGCCGGTCCTCGTTCCCAATAGTGACGTCGTAGCCACGGGCAGCGAACGCCTTGAGGAGCGAGTCCATGATGCGCATGGCGCGGTCGAGTTGCTGCGGCGAGACGGTGACAGGCAAGCACGTGGGATCGGCAAGATGCACGAGGCCGTCCGCGCCCGGCTTCGCCTTGCCGAGGAACTTCAGGGAGCGGGCGACCGCCGGATGCGGATCCGCGAGCACGTCGGGCACGATCACCTCGTTGGCTTCGAGTTCCTCCGCGTCGATGATCCCCGTCGCCTTCCCGAGCTGGTCGGGGTCGGTTGCGACCTTTCGGTAGGTGTTGATCGTCACCTCAAGCTTCGTGTTTGCCGGCGGCGGCGGGAGCGGGATCTGCTCAACCGGCTTGCCGTGCTGCTTCTTGGCCCAGTAGCCGAGGCCCGGGATCGGAACCTCGAGGCGCCGGCACATCTTGGCCAGCCCCACGTCGGAGATGCCGTACTCCTTGGCGACCACCGACACGGGCTGCGCCCAGACTTTCTCGTACAGTTCGTCACGGGACAGCTTGATGTTGGAAAAGGACATGTCCAGATCCTCGGCAAGGGGCGATGGCCGCGGGAACCGACCCAAACGGCCTCAGCGAATGGTTTGCGTCCCAGAATCCCCGCGTTTGGCTGCTGCCAGGGCTTGCTGGTCTCGCGCTAGTCAAGCGGACTTGACTAACGGTCGATCCTAGTCAAGACTTCTTGACTAGCGGATCCCGCTAGGAAAGGAACGCTGCCTAGCCATGCCACGCACGACAGGGACATACCGGGTTTCCAGGGCTGGGGGGGCCGTAGGGGAGGACGTCCGGGCGTTCGTGCCTGCGCCGCTGCCGCCGGCCGATCCGCCGCTGGTGCTCGATGACCGGCTGACTGCGCTGCACGCCGAGGCGGTGACGGCCGTCGGCAAGCTCGGTGTCGCCGGCGCAATGGTGCCCAGCGCTCAGTGGTTCCTGTACGGCTTTGTCCGCAAGGAGGCGGTCGTCTCGTCGGAGATCGAGGGCACGCAGGCGACCCTTCAGGACGTGGTGACGTTCGAGGCGACCAAGCAGGCCGAACGCCCGGACGACGTCCGGGATGTCTGCAATTACGTCGATGCCCTGACCTTCGCCCGAAAGGAGATCGCCAGCGCCAAGGGGCTGCCCCTGAGCACACGCCTGCTGTGCGAAGCCCACAAACGCCTGATGCGCGGTGTGCGCGGGGCGGACAAGATGCCCGGCGAAATCCGCCGCTCCCAGAACTGGATCGGCGGCACGCGGCCGGGCAACGCCCGGTTCGTTCCGCCGCCGCCCGAGGTCGTGCCCGAGCTCGTGGCCCAGCTCGAGAAGTGGCTTCACTCGGACGATGCGCTGCCGCCGCTGGTCAAGGCTGGGCTGGCGCATGTGCAGTTCGAGACGATCCATCCGTTCCTGGACGGCAACGGCCGCATCGGCCGCCTGCTCATCACACTGCTTCTGGAGCACTGGGGCTTGCTCAAGAGCCCGATGCTGTACCTCAGCCTGGCGCTCAAGCGGCGTCAGCAGCAGTACTACGCGCATCTGACGGGGGTGCGCGACGGCGGCGATTGGGAGGGCTGGACGGCGTTCTACCTCGAGTGCGTGCGCGAGGCTGCCGACGACGGCGTCCGTGCGGCCGAGAGGCTCTTCGCGCTGCTCGGCGAGGACCGGGCCCGCTTGATCGCATATGACAGCGTCACCGTGCCGGCGATCCGACTCCTTGATCTTCTTCCCTCGAGCCCGGTCGTGACCCTGCCCCTGGCCATCGAGTTGCTGGGCGTCAGCAAGCCCACGGCGATCAAGGCCATCGAAGCCCTTGAGGAGACGGGAATCCTCAAGGAGACCTCCGGCAAGCGTCGCGACCGTGTCTACGCCTATCAGAAGTACCTCGACGTGCTCACCGGCGAGTAAGCCGGTCTCGGCATCACGCAATCGTGGAGCATGATCATGCCCAAGAAACACCCCGATTCGTCGCCCACGCAGATCTCCCCTGATGATCTGCCCTCGTCCGAGATCGACATTTCCGGGATCCACTTCCACATCGAGTTTGTGGATGTGCCGGACGCGAAAGAGCGCCATGAGCGCCTCATCGCACACATGGGAGACTGGCTGCTCGCCGAATGGGAACGTGAGCAGGCCGCAGAGACCGGCTGTCAAAGGTCACAAACTGTCCAGACGCGGGCGTAGCGCTTTCTCGAACCGAATCATGGTGTCGATCAAGGCGTCTTTCGCGGCGGGCCAGTCGATCTCGTCCTTCCAACCCGCGACGTCGGCCGCCGCAGAGATCCGGCATCACCGATGCGAAGGCAAGTCGCTCCAGGCGCATAAAGAAGCAACTCCGGAGCTGTGGAGTCGCTTCGGGGGACTGTGTGGGCGTTGTAAAGCCAGTACCCGTACGGCGACGGCGACTGTTCATCGACCCACGCATCACTTGCTGGCGTCATTGCTGATTGACGGCCTGGATCCAGGCGGCTTCGACCGCGGCCCTGTTGGATTGGAGGCTGGCGTAGGCGGTGGCGACGGCGGGGTTGCTGTCGTTTGCGAGGATGACGGCGCGGGCGGGCTGGGGGACGTCCTCGCCGAGGCGGGCGTGGATGTCGGTGGAGGCGAGGGCGTGGCGGATAGCGAGCCAGTCGGCGTCGGGGCGGGTAGCGGCGCGGTAATGCGAGGGAAGGTCCACGCCGCGGCGGTCACTCAGCGCGGCCAGGCGGGCGGTCACTTCGGGTCCGAGGTCGGCGGCCTGGACGAAGGCCAGGGTCGCCGCGTCGCGCTGGGTGGCGGCGGCGCGGAGCTGCGTGCGGGCCGTTGCCAGCGCTGCGGCATCCTGCTCCGCGCCCTTCCCGCTGCGGACCAGGCGTTCGAGGCGGTCGTGCTCGATGGATGCGGCGCTGTAGGCGTTCTGGGCCGCGTCGAACTGCGACGCCAGCTGCGGGAGTTGATCGCGGATGCGCTGGAGGGCGGCGGTGGTCTGGGATGCGGTGACGCCCGCCGCGGCCAGGGTGTCGGGGGCGAGCCCGGCGGCGTGGAGCATGACAGCGGCGTGGGCCGGCGTGGGGAGAGGGGGAGGGGGCGCGGGAGGTTCTGGGGGTTGGGGCTGGCGTGCGAGCAGCACGGCGGCGGTGGCGGCCCCAGCCAGGGCGACCATGACGAGAACGGACTGGATGACGACGGCCCGCTTTGAGGTTGCGTTCATGACGATTGCCTCCGGAGGGATGGGATGCCGGTCCACGATGCGGAGTGTAGTAGCCCGGGTTCCCGGTCGGATGAGCAAGGGGGCAGGCAACGCGGGGCGTGGTCCTTGGCATCATCAAGTTGTACAAATCTTCACATGTTATGTTTGGATCGCCGGCGCTCGGCGATGATGCGCGGTCGCCACAGTCCATCCACAGTTGTCGCGCCGATTGAGTTGCGGAGTCCGGAGATCGGCTACACTCCCGGACAGCCGGCCGACCCGGTGTGTGCTCCCGGCCGCCGACTCCGAACGGAGGACCGCCAATGCGTGGGCACGATTCGCTGGACCATCTTCGTCGCGTGTTTGCCGTCCTCGCCCTGGCGATGCTGTGGTCGGCGGATGCGGCGCGGGCGGACCAGATCCTCCAGACCAGCAGCGACTCGCTGACAACCTACAAGTACAGCGGCAACACCCGCGTGCAGGGCGTGCGTCCGCGCGCCGAGCAGCGCGGCGTGGGGTTCGACGGCGCGCAGCGTGCCGGGGGATCTCTGCCGTGGGCTTTGGCGGGCAATACCTTCGAGTCGGCGCAGGCCGGCGAGACGCTGGGGTCGCTGCGGTTGGCGACGGGGGCTTATGCCCCGACCGAGATCGACCTGGCGCTGCCGGCGCAGGTGCCGTGGATCGTGGGCCGAACCTTCAACGCGCGCCAAGCTGCCAGCGGGGGTGCGCACCTCGACAGCGACGGGTACCAGGGCAGGAACTGGTTCCAGATCAGCCAGCCGGAGATCCGCCTGTACGACGCCGACAGCAACCCGAGCACCAGGCAGGCAGCGGACCTGGTCTACCTGGTGTACGGAGCTGATCGGTACGTCGAGTTCAAGCGGACGGCGGACAACGCCGACACCTTCCGCGGCGTGAACGGCGCGGCGGGCATCTTCAAGTACGAGTCCGGCTCTCCCGACCTGTACGTCTACACGGACCAGAACGGGAATCGGACGTACTTCTTCGGTTCCAACGCGCAAGTCACCGTCGGCGTGGATACCTACGACGCGTCGTGGCAGCTGTGGAAGTTCGCGGACCCCGCCGGCAACACCGCCTATGTCGGCCACGCGACCACCGCGAGCACGGCGATCTCCAGCGGTTACTACAAGAACGACGGCCAGCACGACGGTCGGATCAAGCTGGCCTTCGACTCCGAGGGGCGACGGTACTGCTACACGTACAGCACCCCCGCGGGCGATAGCGTGGCGCGGCTTGCGCAGGTCGTCGCGGAGATCGACGCCGGCGGCGGGTGGGGCGACTGCGGCACCGAGACGCTCGTCGGCAAGGTCGAGTACGCCTACTACCAGACCGGCGACACCGACAACGGCGGCATCGGCAATCTGAAGCTGGTGACGATTACCACGCCCCTGAGCGACCCAACGAAGACCCTGACCCGCCGTCAGTATTACCGCTACTACACAGGGACATACCACGCGACGAACAACCCGGGGCACCCCAACACCATCAAGATGATGCTGGGCTACGAAGGCACGCGCCGGGCGGACTGGGACGACAATCAGAACCTTGACGGCAGCCTCTTCGCCATGTCGGAGGGCGACCTGAAGCCCTACGCGGACGCGTTCTTCAAGTACGACTCGGACTACCGCGTCATCAGCGTGTACTTCGATGGGGAGTGCGGCTGCGCCGGCGGGACCAACGGCGAGCACAAGCTGAGCTATGAGGACAACCCAGGCTTCTCGGGCACCTCCGGGTACGACACGGCCTGGCACCGGAGGGTGGTGATCGAGCCACCCACGGGAGGAGCGTGGGTCACGCAGTACCTCGACGAGGTGGGCCAGCCGCTCTCGCGCGTGCTCACGGACGCCAACCCGGCCAACACCAGCCCGGCCCCGGCGAAGTGGGTGACGCAGGTCGTGCGCAACAGCGACGGGCAGGCGACGGAGGTCCACACGCCGGCGAACGTCACGGGGTACACGCACAACACGGGCGGGAATCCTGACGGCACCATCACCACCAGCGGCACGGCGGGGCTGGTCCACTATTACCAGCGCGTCGGCAGCGGCGACACGAAGGGCTTCCTGGAGAGCGTGCGGCAGAAGGAGGGCTCGAACAACCTTGCCACCAACTCGACCTTCATCTCGTGGACGCAGTACCTCACGCGCGACCTGAGCATCGCCACGGGCGTGAACGTCACGCGGCCGCTGGTGGAGAAGACGCGGGCGTTCCATACCGCGACGACGGACCACACGGACACGACGAAGTACGACGAGACGACGCAGTCGTACACATGGTGGGAGAACACGACCGCCACGGACGTGCTCTATGTCACGCTGAAGCAGGTGACGACGACGGCGCCGGCGGTGAGCACGGGCAAGAACGGCTCGGGCTCGGCCACCACGACCAAACGCTACCTGCGCAAGGACGGCACGGCCGCGTTCGCCGAGTCGGCCCGCGGGATCTTCCATTACACGGCGTACACCGGCGGGCAGGTGACCAAGCGCATCGAGGACGTCAAGACCAACGGCATGTTCCCAACGGGCGATGACCCCAACACCGACTGGGGGATCACCGAGAGCGGGGATGGGTTCGATCGTGTCACCTCGTACGCTTACGACGACCAGGGGCGGCTGGCCACATCAACCCTGCCCGGCGGCCGTGTGACCATGCGCTGGTACGCCAAGCTCGGCGACGAACGGATGGTGACCTTCGGCGTTCCGCTCGTGGGGAGCTGGCGAGGTCCATCCTCGTACACGGTCACCAACCACGCCGGGAACACGGAAGAGTGCATGATCTTGGCGCTGGCCGAACCGACCGGGGCCAAGTCTCACCCTTCCGCCTGGCTCACGACCGTGGCCGAAGAGAACCTCTACGCCGATCCGCCAGCGGACCCTATTCTGGCTCTCAGCGTGGATGACGCTGGGCCGATCGCGCGGCTCACCGCGAGTGCGTACGGCACAACGGGACGTCGTCTCGAGTCGCGTCGGGTCTTCTTCACGATGCCGGCGAGCATGGCCGCCGGGGACATCAGCGGCAAGTACGACGAATGGACCGTCGCCTACGACCACATGGGCCGGCAGGTGCGGACGAAGGAACCCTCGGGCACGATTACGCGGACGGTGTACGACGTGCTGGGCCGCGTGACGTCCCGCACGATCGGCACCAACGACAACGGCGAACTCGGCGGCGAGACCACCGGCACCAACAACATGGTCACGACCGAGGCCCTGGTGTACGACGGTGGCGGCGTGGGCGGCGGGGGCAACTCGCTGCTGACCGCGCGGACGACCTATGTCGAGGACGGGACCACCAGTCAGCGGCAAACTACGTATACCTATGACTACCGCGGGCGGCTCATCGTCACGGTCAGCCCCCAGGCCCCGCACAGCGTGGCCAAGTACGACAACCTCGGGCGGATGACGGCCTCGGGGCTGTTCAGCTCGAGCTCGGGCCTGACCGCGAGCACGGACCCGACGACGACCACGAGCAACCGGGTGGCTCTCTCGCAGACCTTTTATGACGAGCGCGGGCAGGTGTGGAAGAGTCAGCGGCACAAAATCACCCAGAGCACGGGCGCGGACGCCGACAACCTGCAGACGCTCAACTGGTACGACCCGGACGGCCGGCTCATCAAGACCGACGGCGAGCAGCTGACCAAGACCCGCTACGACCGCCTGGGGCGGGTGATCCAGTCGTTCACGCTGGCCAGCGACAACGACGCCTCGTACACGGACGTGTACGACTCCACGAACAAGTTCGCCAGCGTCGCCGGCGACAAGGTGCTCCAGGAGCACCAGGCCGGCTACAACGGCGTGGAGGACGAGGTGCTCGTGCAGGGGGCTATCGAGCGCAAGCACGACGACACCAGCACCACCGGCGCGCTGGACACGACGTACGACGGCGGGGACGGGCTGCCGCTGAAGTTTACTGCCGCGGACGTGAAGGGCCGCGTTCAGATCTCCGCGACCTGGTACGACGATCTGGACCGTCCCAGGACCGCAGCCTTCTACGGGACCAACGCGGCGACGGACAACGTGGCGACATTCGATCGCGACGGTCTGACGGAGCCGACCGCCTCCGACACCAACCCCACGACGCGCATCGTCACCAAGACGGTCTATGGCGACGACGGCACGGTCAAGGAGACGGTCGACGCTAATGGGCGGGCCACGCGCTTCGTTTATGACGCTGCGGGACGCCTGGTCGCCAGCATCGGCAACTCCACGGGCGCGAGCACGCCCATCAGCAACGCGACACGCGACACGGATGTCTACACCCGCTACGTCTACGCCAGCGGCCTGCAGACCAAGGTCTGGGTGGACCTCAACGGGGACGGGGTTGAGGACTCCGACGACCAGGTCACTCAGTACGTCTACGGCACGGCCAAGGGCACACCCGGAAGCGGCTCGCCCGTGCAGTCTGCGATCGCCACCGGGCACCTGCTGCGCGAGGCCATCTACCCGCCGCAGTCTTCGGGACAGAGCGCCGCCGACCGCACGGTCATCTACGCCTACAACGCCCAGGGCGAGCAGGTATGGACGAAAGATCAGGCCGGCAACGTCATCCAGACCGACTTCGACACCGCCGGGCGGGAGACGCACCGGCGCATCACGACATTGGCCTCGGGCTTCGACGGCGCGGTGCGGCGCATCAGCACGACGTACCTCTCGCGCGGCCTGGTGAACAAGGTCACGCAGTACGACAACGCCGCCGTCGGCTCGGGCAGCCTTGTCGATGACGTGAAGTACACCTACGACGACTGGGGGAACGTCTACCAGTTCAAGCAGGATGTGGACTCGGACCTGGACGGCTCGGCCTCAGGCCGGGCGGCGTTCCAGGTGGACTACGCCTACGGCAAGGCGACGACCGGAAGGAACACGATCCGCCGCACGGGGATGACCCTGCCCGGCGCTACCGCCGTCAGCTTCGACTACATCGCGACGGGCGGCAGGCTCGACGACGCGGCCAGCCGCGTCACGCGCGTGAGCGTGGATACCAGCATTGCCTCCAAGGTGCCCGTCACACAGTACGAGTACCTCGGCGCTGCGCGGCTCATCGGCACCGACCTGCTGGAGCCCAAGGCCCGCTGGAACCACTTCGAAGGTGCCGTCAGCGGCACGCCCTACCCGGACCTGGACCGCTTCAACCGCGTCGAGGACAGCCGGTGGACGAGCTACAAGGGGACGGGCACGCGGAACTTCTACGGCGTCGCCATCGCGTACGACCCGGCCTCGAACATCCTGGGCGTCACCGACAACGTCCACAAGAACAGCGGCGGCAACCGCAACTTCGATGCCCTCTACACCCTCGATGCGCTCAACCGCCTGACGCGGACCGACGAGGGGACGCTCTCCTGGAGCGGCGGCACGGGCACCATCTCCAACCGCTCGCGCGACGAGCGCTGGCTGGACGCCTCGGGGAACCTGGCCCTGTCGCAGACGGGCAACTGGCTGCGGCGACGGCTTGATCTCAACGGCGACGGCAACTTCACCGGCGGCGGGGGCGAGCTCGACGACACCGGCGTCTTCAGCCTCGCCAACGAACTCAAGACCCGCGACACCGATTCCAACGGCACCGCTAACTACACGCTCGCCTACGACAAGTCCGGCAACCAGACCGCCGACGGCCTGGGGTACGGGTACACCTACGACGCCTTCGGACGGCTGGTCGCGGTCCACAAGGAGACCGACACGGGTGTGGTGTACGCCCAGTACCGCTACAACGGCCTGGGCTTCCGCATCGGCTGGCGCTACGACACCAGCGGCAACGGCTATGTGGACGAGAGTGAGGAGGACGACCCCTGGTACTGGTTCTGCCACGACGACGCTTGGCGGATCGTCGCGACCTTCCGCGCCACCGACACGTACCCCAAGGAGGTCTTCGTCTACCACAACGCCGGCTTCGGAGGCTACGGCGGCTCATCCTACATCGACAGCGTGATCCTGCGCGACAAGGAAGTGAAGGCCAAGTGGAGCGAGGAGGCCACCGAGGAACGCGGGGAGCGGCGGTACTACTGCCAGAACTGGCGTGCCGACGTCTCCGCGCTCCTGACCGACGCGGGGAGCATGGTCGAGTGGGTCAAGTACTCCTCGTACGGCGTGCCCTTCGCCCTGCCCACCGGCGACACGGACTCTGACGGTGACTGGGACGCCACGGATTCCGCCGCCATCACCGGCACCTATGACGTCCGCAAGGACGCCAACCTCGACGGCGTCATCAACGCCTCCGACGTCACCCACGCCAACTCCATCACCGGCGGCTACCAGACCCTCGGCCGGGGCAGGCTGTCGTCATCGGGCGTCGACAACCGCAAAGGCTACGCCGGATACGAGTACGACCCGACGCTTGAAGGTGCGAGCAAGTGGCTCTACCACGTCCGCCACCGCGTCTATGACGCCGACACCGGGCGGTGGATGAGAAGAGACCCAATTGGGTACGTCGATGGCATGAGCTTGTATGAGTATGTGCGAAGTCAACCCATCCTTCGCGCTGACCCACGGGGTCTAGCAAGTGCTATTTGCACCAGTGGGAGCTGCGGTGCGTATCCGCCCGATTCTGAACGGTGGCCTGGCGGTCGAGGCCCCGGGATTCCGCCTAGGTGTCCATCACCACCACCACCACCGCCACCACCGCCACCTCCGCCACGGGCTCCCGATCCGATAATCGATAAGTCATGTACGTCAGATCCGCTTGTCGACTGCAAGGATGATCCACTGGTCAAGGCGGCGCTTGAACGGTACTACGCCGACTGCGCTTCAAGTTCACGGGGAGCGTTGAAAATCGTCTGTAGCGATGGGAACAGCTTCTCCTGTAAGGACAACACCGTCCGCTACCGCGGTTCGGGTTGCGGGTCCTTGGCACACGAGATTCTGCACGCAGCCGATTCGTGCAAGAACAATGACAAGTGCGATCTCTACGACCCTGGCAATCTGGACCCGTACTGCAAGCACTGGATGTGTATGGAGGCGAGAGCAACGACTCGCGCGTCGTGCTGTGATCCGAGCAACCCTTGGCGCAAGGGGAAAACATGGGCCCAGTGCGTAGAGGCGCTGCGCAACTGGTACCTCGACAACGGTGACGCGTATGGCTGTAAGGG
>CAIOPO010000180.1 GCA_903860195.1 uncultured Opitutia bacterium
TTCATGACCGTTTCATAGCCATCCCGGCCCGTTCCGCAAGGATTCCGATGTCCCGCCCCTGCCCGCGTCCCTGTCCCTTACCTCCCTCTATTCAACCGAGCCTCTGGGCCTCTAACTCCAGCCCTAGCTCTAGCCCCAGCCCTAGCCCTAACTCTAGCCCTACTCAGCTCCCTCTATTCTGACTTCTGCTCCCTTCTCCTCATCGTAGTCCCCGTTCCATTTGGAAATGACCAGGGTGGCGGCCGCGTTGCCGATGAAGTTGGTGATGGCACGCGCTTCGGAGAGGAAACGGTCGACGCCAAGGATGAGCGCCATGCCGGCCACGGGCAGCTGGTTGGTGGCGGCGAGGGTTGCCGCCAGGGTGACGAAACCGCTGCCGGTGATGCCGGCGGCGCCTTTCGAAGTGATCAGCAGGATCACCAGCAGGGACAGCTGCTGGCCTAGGTCCATGGGAGTGTCGGTCGCCTGGGCGATGAACAGCGCCGCCATGGTCAGGTAGATGCAGGTCCCGTCCAGATTGAAGGAGTAGCCGGCCGGCACGACGAGACCGACGGTCGGGCGGGCGCACCCGACGCGCTCCATCTTTTCCATCAGCGCGGGCAGGGCCGGCTCGGAGGAGGAGCAGCCGAGCACGATCAGCAGCTCATCCTTCAGCAGCACGAGCAGCTTCCATAGGCTGAACCCGCAGGCCCGCAGGATAAGGCCGAGGGCGAGGAAGATGAAGGCGGCGCAGGTCAGGTAGACGCACGCCACCAGCTCCGCCATCTTGGCGATCGCCCCCAGTCCGTACTGCCCTACGGTGAAGGCCATCGCGCCGGCCGCGGCGATCGGCGCGAGTCGGGTCACGAAGGAGACGATACCGAAGAACACGCGGGAGACGTCGTTCAGGAGGTTCATCACCGGACGGCCGTGGTCGCCCAGACGCCCCAGGGCCGCGCCGAAGAGCAGGGCCAGCAGAAGGATCTGCAGGATGTCCCCTTCGGCGAAGGCGCCCACGAAGCTTCTGGGTATCAGATGCAGCAGGAAGTCGGCCACGCCTCCCGCGTGCTTCGCCGCTTCGGCGTAACCGCTCACGGATTTCACATCCAGGGTGGCGACGTCGACGTGCAGTCCGGCGCCGGGCTTGAGCAGATTCACCACGACGAGGCCGATGATGAGCGCCAAGGTGGTGACGGCTTCGAAGTACACGAAGGCCTTGAAGCCCGCCTTGCCGGCCTTGCGCAGGTCTCCCATGCCCGACATTCCGACGACCACGGTGGTGAAGATGATCGGGCCGATGAGCATCTTCATGAGCGCGATGAAGGCGTCGCCCATCGGTCGGAGGCTGATTCCCGTCTGCGGGCTGAAGTGCCCGACCGCGACGCCGAGGACGATGCCGATCAGGACCTGGACATAGAGCAGTTTCAGGAAACGCATGGTCGGGGTGCTCTTTCTTTAATCCCTAAACCCCCTTCCTCCCAGCCTGATGTGGTCATGGCAGAGGAGGGGGCACGTGGGCACGGTGACACGGTGACAAGGGGAGATGCATTTTAGGGCTGGGGCTGGTGAACACTATGAATTACCCCGGTAGGGTCGGCACTGCGTGCCGACCTAGCCTGCCTCTGGTAGGGGCGACGACCCTTCGTCGCCCGCTCCTGCGACTGCCCCTTTCCCTAAGCATCTAAACCAGCCCCAGCCCAATTCCTGGCCCTGGCTCTTGGCATCGTCCCCTTGTCAACGTGTCACCGTGCCCACATGCCCACTCCTCAATTTTCCCCTGAAAATTGAGGATGCTCCTCGATCCTACGCTCAAACTCGGCCTTCTCATGCTCGCTCATTCCTTCGGGGAACTTCGCCGATGAGCGACGCCACTTGTCCAGCCACTCCCGGCCGAGGAGTGCGTAGCGACAGGGCTTGGCGTAGCCGGGGGTCAGGGCGACGATGGTCTCCTTCTTCACGCCGGTGCCCGTGCCGATCGCGACGTGGAAGCCGGCGTCGAGCAGGGCGACGCGGACGGCGGTGGACGCGGAATAGGTGAAGAGCTCCGCGGGCTTCCGCGGATCGCACAGGCCGAAGAGGCGCCGGAACTGCGCCGGGGTCCAGCACGCGGTGTCGGTCTTGTGGGAGAAGAAGTCGAAGAAGATGAGGTCGGGCTTGGCCGAGGCCCGGGTGACGGTCTGCCAGAAGTCTCCGACGTGCAGCTCCCAGCTGAGGCCCGCATGCTGGCGGGACTGCCAGGTCTGCCTCGCCAAGATGGCGTCAGGACCGGAGTGACGCAGGTATTCGAAGCTGTTCTTGTGGGTGAGCGCGAGCTTCAGGGAATCAAGGTCGTTCTCGAAGCTGATCACGCGCATGCGGCGAACGGGCCCCTTCGCGGCCTCGGCCTCGTAGCAATGGATCGCGGCCATGGCGTTCGCGGCGGCGCCCAGCCCGACGTCCCAGACGATCACGGGTTCGACTTCGTCCGGGCCCTTGCCGACGGGCAGGGCGAGCCGGCCGGCGAGGTCGGACTGCTCGACATACAGGGCCTTGGCCTCGTCCATCGGCGGGGTGTGCGAATGCATGATCTCCCCGGAGGAGATCTGCCGGATGCTCGCGAAGCCCTCCTCGGCGACATGCACCTCGTAGTCGCCGAGTCGGCGCGGGCGGCGCTCCTTGCCGACCTTCGGCGGTACCGACGGGTTGTCCCTGTCCTCCTCCTGCAAGAACGCCCGTTTTTCGTGATAGAGCGCCAGGAAGCGGTCCTCGAGGATGCTCTGCCGGATCTCCCGCATGAGCTGATGGTAGAACCAGATGTTGTGCCGGCCGATCAGGGTCCAGCCCAGCGGCTCCAGGGTCTTGGTCAGGTGATGCAGGTAGCCGCGGGAATGCTTGGCGCACACGGGGCAGCCGCATGCGGGGTCGAGCTTCTCCTCCGACATCTTGTAGACCGACCGGCGCAGCTGCAGGATGCCGCGTGAGGTGAAGGCGGTGCCGAACTGCGCCACTTTGTTGGGGATGATGCAGTCGAACATGTCGACGCCGCGATGCACGGCCTCGAGGAGGTCGAGCGGGGTGCCGACGCCCATCAGGTAACGCGGACGGTCGGCCGGCAGCATGGCCGCCGCGATCTCACAGGTGTCCACGCGCTCGCTCTTGCCCTCGCCGACGGCGAGTCCGCCGATGGGGAA
>CAIOPO010000181.1 GCA_903860195.1 uncultured Opitutia bacterium
AACCTGATCGGGCCGGCCAAGGTCGTGCAGCTCGACCTGCCGCTGCTCGGTCCGACCGACTTCGGCGCGGGCAACATCTTCTTCCCGCTGTCCTACATCTTCGGCGACATCCTCACCGAAGTCTACGGCTACGCCCTCGCGCGCCGCGTGATCTGGTCGGGCTTCGCCGCCATGGCCTTCGCGACGGTGATGACCTGGGTGGTGCTCGCGATGCCCGCGAGCCCCGACGAGCCTTTCAGCGCGCAGCTGCAGCCGGCGCTGGTCATCTGCTTCGGCGGGGGCTGGCGCATCGCGCTCGGCTCGATCCTCGCGTTCTGCGTGGGCGACTTCGTCAACTCCTACGTGCTGGCCAAGATGAAGGTCATGACGCAGGGCCGCCACGCCTGGATGCGCTTCATCGGCTCGACCGTCGTGGGCCAGGGCGTGGACAGCCTGATCTTCTACCCGCTGGCCTTCCTCGGCATCTGGTCGACGTCCACCCTGCTGGCGGTGATGGCCGCGAACTGGGGCTTCAAGGTGCTGGTGGAGGCGGTCATGACGCCGGTCACCTACGTGATCTGCGAGCGCCTCAAGCGTTCGGAAGGCGTGGACGCCTTCGACGACCGCACGGACTTCAACCCGTTCTCACTGAAGCGCTGAAGGGCCGTGCCCCGGGCAGGACTCGAACCTGCACGCCTTGCGGCAAGGGATTTTAAGTCCCGTATGTCTGCCATTCCATCACCGGGGCCGGCAGGAAGAATCCTGCCCGCCGGACATCCGCTGGCAACCTGGTAAAGCGGCCGCGTTGTCCTTGCGCTCGGAGGCAAAGCGGTCTTCCTTCCGCGCATGGATCGCTTAGCCCAGACGTTCGCGCGCTGCAAGGCCGAGGGCCGGCCGGCCTTCGTCAGCTACGTCTGCGCCGGAGACCCCGACCTGGAGACCTCCCGCGCGGTGCTGCTCTCGCTCGCCCGCAACGGCGCCGACGTGCTCGAGGTCGGCGTGCCCTTCTCCGACCCGCTGGCGGACGGACTCACCAACCAGCTGGCCTCCCAGCGGGCGCTGGAGGCCGGCATGGACGGCGCGAAACTGCTCGACCTGCTGCGCGGAGTCCGCGCGGGCACGGACCTCCCCATCGTCCTCTACTGCTACTACAACCTGCTGTTCTCGGCGGGGCTGGAGGACTACTGCCGCAAGGTGCGCGAGGCGGGAGCCGACGGGCTGCTGGTGCTCGACTGCCCGCCGGAGGAGGCCGGCGACCTCATCGCCGCATCCCGGAAGCACGGGCTCGCCAACGTCTTCATCGTCGCCCCGACCACGCCGCCCGCGCGCATCGCCCTCATCGCCAAGCACGCCTCGGGCTTCATCTATTACGTCTCGCGCGAAGGCGTGACCGGCGAACGCTCCGAACTGGCCGCCAACCTCTCCGCGTCGGTCGCCGAGATCCGCAAGCACACCGCCCTGCCGGTCTGCGTCGGCTTCGGCGTGTCGAAACCCGAACACGTCCGGGCCATCGCCCAGGTCGCCGACGGCGTGGTCGTCGGGAGCGCCCTGGTCAACGTGATCGCCGCCCATAAGGATGATAAGTCCCAGGCCGCCGCCGCCATCGGCGCGAAGGTCCGGGAGTTGTTGGCTAAATAAGAGAGCATCAGGGCCAGAGCTGGGGCTGGAATCAAAACGTGGTCTGACTCAGTGCCTTTGATGGGCATTCACCTAGCCCTAGCCCCGTCCCTAGCCCTGGCCCTATCTCCGCCCTTGACCAAGGGCCTCCCCTCCCCACTTTCCCCGTGGTCCCGACCACGTCGGGGCCACCGGAACCTCACCGCATGGCCTCACGCGACACCTGGACCAAAAAGGACCTGACCGGCATCGAGGAGCTTTCGGCCGCCGAAATCGGCGCGATCTTCCGACAGGCGGACAAGTTCCTCCCCGCGCTGGCCCCGGGCAAGGGGCTCGACCTGATGAAGGGACGCACGGTGGTGAACCTCTTCCTCGAGCCCAGCACGCGCACCCGCACGGCCTTCGAGATCTCCGCCAAGAAGCTCGGCGCCGAGGTGGTCTCGATCAACACGACGGCCTCCTCCCTCGTGAAGGGCGAGACCCTGCGCGACACGGCCATGAACATCCGCGCGATGGGCGTGGACGCCATCGTCATCCGGCACTCCTCCGCCGGCGCGGCCCGCTACCTCGGGGGCGTCCTCGACATCTCCGTGGTCAACGCGGGGGACGGAGCCCATGAGCACCCGACGCAGGCCCTGCTCGACGCCTTCACGCTGCGCCGGAAGTTCGGCGACGTGAAGGGGCTCAAGGTCACCATCCTCGGCGACATCCTCTTCAGCCGCGTCGCGCGGTCCAACATCCTCTGTCTCTCCAAGCTCGGGGCGCAGGTCACCCTGGCGGGCCCCGCGACCCTGGTGCCCGCCTCGCTGAAGGAGGCCTACCCGCAGGTGCGGCTGGCGCACGACCTCAAGTCGGCGCTTTCCGGCGCGGACGCCGTCATGCTGCTGCGCATCCAGCACGAGCGCCAGACCACGACGCACTTCCCCTCCCTCGCGGAATACACCTCCCAGTTCGGCCTCAACGCCGAACGCGCCGCCTGGCTCAAGCCCGGCGCCATCGTCATGCATCCCGGACCCATCAACCGCGGCGTCGAGGTCGAGAGCGAGGTCGCCGACGGACCGCGCTCGGTCATCCTCGAACAGGTGACCAACGGCGTCGCGGTGCGCATGGCGGTCCTCCACCTCTGCACGGGAGCCCTCCGCCGATGAAGACCTCCGAAACCACGCCGCTCAGGATCAAAGGGGCGCGGATCATCGATCCGGCCTCAGGAAGGGACGAAAGGCGCGGCGAGCTCTGCGTCTCGGAAGGGCGCTTCACCGACCGCCTGTCCGAGGCGGAATCTCGCCGGGCCGTCACGGTCGACGCCACGGGACTCGTGGTCGCCCCCGGCTTCGTCGACCTCTGCTGCCGCCTCGGCGAACCCGGCAGGTCGGCCCGTGAGACGGTCCGCACCGGCACGCTCGCCGCCGCGGCGGGAGGCTTCACGACCGTGGTGGCGATGCCCGACTCTTCCCCGCCCGCCGACAACGTCGGCACGGTGCAGCTGCTGCGCGAGATCTGCGGCCGTGAGGCCGCGGTCCGCGTGCTCCCCGCGGGCACGCTCACCAAGGGGCATGAGGGCAAGGCGCTCGCGCCGCTCGGCTCATTGCGCAAGGCCGGGGTCTGCGCGGTCACCGACACGGTCTCCGGGGTGCAGAACAACGAGATCATGCGGCGCGCGCTGGAATACGCGGCGATGTTCGGGCTGGTGGTCCTGGACCACTGCCAGGACAGCAGCATGACGGAAGGGGCGCAGATGCACGAGGGCGCCTGGTCGCTCCGTCTCGGACTGCGCGGCTGGCCGCGGGCCGCCGAAGAGATCGTCGCGTCCAGCGACTGCGCCCTCGCCGGCCTCACCCGGGCCCGCATCCACCTGCAGCACCTTTCCTCGGGCGGCTCGGCCGAGATCGTCCGCCAGGCCAAGGCCAAGGGGCTGCCGGTCACGGCCGAAGTCTCCGCCCTGCACCTGCTGCTCACCGACGCCGACCTCGGCGGCTATGACGCTAATCTGAAGCTCAACCCGCCGCTGCGGGAGGAGCGCGACCGGCTGGCGCTCATCGCGGCGCTGGTCGACGGCACGCTCGACGCGGTCTGCTCCGACCACTCGCCCTGCACGGCGACGGAGAAGGACTGCGAATTCGACCAGGCGCCCTTCGGCGCCGCCACGCTCGAGACGGCCTTCGCGGCCGCCCACGACGCCGTGGTCGCCGACGGTCACGCGCCGCTCGCGGTGCTGCTCGAGAGGCTGACCTCCGGCCCCGCGCGCGTGCTCGGACTCGAGGCCGGCACGCTCGCCGCGGGCGCCGCCGCCGACTTCGTGCTGCTCGACCCCGAAGCGCGCTGGAAGCCCTCGGCGGCCGGCCTGCTTTCGAAATCCGGCAACAACCCCCTCGTGGGACGCGCCCTCCGCGGCCGCGTGAAGTCGACGTACGTGGGCGGACGCAAGGCCTTCGGCGCCTGAGATGCCGGACCCGGTCGTCGAGTCCTTCTCCGAACTGTCAGCGGTCGACTGGACCTGCATCGCCTTCAACATCGCCCTGGCCGTGGCGGGACTGCGCGTGCTGCGCCGCTGGTCCGCGGGCGGCGGACCGAGGCTGGAACGTCGGGCTGACCCCGGCACGGCGGCGGCCGGCCTGGTGACGTCGCTGCTCACCTTCGCGCTCATCTTCCCGCTGCTCTCGCAGTTCATCGCCAGCTTCTACAAGACGGAGTTCGGCGTGACGCAGCAGGACATCTTCTTCGCGACCTTGGTCGCGCAGTTCGCGGCCGCAGGCACCATCCTGGGGCTGGGCTTCGCGCTCCCGGGCGCGGTGCAATGGACGCCCACGGCCGCTCCGGAAAGCGCACCCACGGCGTCCGACTCGCCCGTCGGCTCACTGCGCCTCCTGCGCTGGCGGGAGACGTTGCGCGCCTATCTGGGCGTATGCGCGCTGGCCACGGCCGGTTCGCTGGCCTGGAAAGGAATCCACCGGCTGTGGACGCGGGCCCATGAGTCGGGCCTGACCGGAGCCCCGCCGGAAGACCAGCTCCAGGACATCGTGGAGATAGTGCTGCGCGCCGATCCGCTCACGGTGAAGTTCGGCCTGCTGACTTTGATGGTGGTCGTCGGAGCCCCGCTGATGGAGGAGCTGGTGTTCCGGGGCACGCTCTACCCGGCCCTCAAGTCCCTGCTGGGCTGGCTCCCCCCTCGCATCGGCGTGGCGGGCGCCGCCGCGGGCACGGGCCTGCTCTTCAGCGCGGTGCACCTCACGCCGTCCGCCTTCATCCCGCTGACGCTGTTCGGCGCCTTCCTTTGCTTCGTCCGGGACCGTCACGGCCTGGCCGCTTCCGTCTGCGTCCACGCGACCTTCAACGCGATGAACCTGTTCTGGCTCAAGGTCGCGCCCGACGTCGCCAATCTCTGACCATGGGAGCCCTCACCGCCATCAAGGAAAAGTCCGTCTCCGTCCTGACCGAGGAGCGCATCATCGCCGACGTCATCCAGGCGATGTCCGACGCCTGCCCGCCCTTCCCCGAGGGGCCGGGCGGCGACTGCGCCCACCTGCCCGAGACGGGCGGGCGCGCGTTCCGGGTCAGCACGGTGGACGGCGTGATCCTGGGCCGCCACTTCGACCTGGCCTGCGAGGGCCGGCGCGCCGGCGCCAAGCTCGTGAACCGCAATCTCTCCGACCTCGCCGCCGCGGGAGCCAGGCCCTCCGACGCGCTGCTGGCGCTGACCCTCGGACCCGACGTCGACGCCGGATGGCTCCGCGACTTCGCCTTCGGCGCCGGACGCGCGGCGGTCAAGGCGGGCCTCCGGATCGTCGGCGGCGACGTCGCGCAGGGGCCGGCAGGCGTCTTCGTGGCGACGCTTTCGGTCCAAGGACAGGCGCATCGCGTGCTCTCGCGCAGAGGGACGGCGGAAGGCGACGTGCTCTTCGTCACCGGCAGCCTGGGCGGTTCGGCCTACGGCCGGCACCTCGACTTCGCGCCCCGGCTGGCCGAAGGCGAATGGCTGTGCGGCCGAGGCGAGGTCACCGCGTGCACCGACGTCTCCGACGGCCTGATCAAGGATCTCCCCGGGATGCTGGGACGGGGCCTGGACGCGAAGGTCGACCTGACGCGCATACCGGTCGCGGAATCCGCGTCCCTGCTTTCAAAGGGCGACGGCAAGCCCGCCCTTGAGCACGCCCTGATGGACGGCGAGGACCATGAGCTGGCGTTCTCGGTGCGCGCCGCCGAGGCCGACGCGCTGGAGACGGACTTCCGCAAGGCCTTCCCCGGCACCGCGCTCACCCGCATCGGCACGGCCGCCAAGGGCGAAGGGCGTCTTACGGACCTGAAGGGAGAAGCCGTCGCGGGACGGGGCTTCAGCCACTTCGCCTGAGACGCTAGAGCTTGAACTGCCGGATGACGACGAAGAGGGCGAAGATCAGCGCGCACCCCGCGAAGGTCACGGTCGTCGTCTCATAGGTCGCGAGCAGCTTCAGCACGGCGTCGAGCAGCGAGAGCGAGTCACGCGTGTCGGCCTCGGCACGGGCGAGGGCCTCGACGGCGTTACGGTCGGCCTCCTCCACCTTCTTGTTGTCCGAGCTCAGGGTGTCGTTGGGCCCGATGAGCACCGCGATGGTGTCCTTGGATCGCATCGCCTTGCGGAAGGCGTCGACCGAGCCCTGGATGCCCACGGTGGCGGTGCGGACCTTGGCGGTCGTGTCCTTCAGCTCGTGACTGAACCAGAGACCCGCCAGGGAGACGAGCAGGGTCACGACGGCCATGCCGACGATGCCGACCTCGGCCTGGACGAGTCCGCCCCCCGAGGGACGGCGATTGGTGCGTTTGGCGCTCATGGAGACGGTGGTTTGATGAAAGGAGGGGTCACTTGCGGCGGGACTTGCCCCCGCGGGACGCGGACTTGGGCTTGGAACGCTTGCGGCCGGACGACTTCTTGCGGCCCTTGCGACGGCGGGGCGGGTCGGCCATGCCGAGCTTCTTGCGGATGACGCCGGTGATCCAGTCGACCAGCTCAGGCGCGAGGGCGCCGGCCAGGCCCTGGACGATGGCCTTGTTGATGGCGGAGAGCTGCCACTGGAAGGTGACGAAGAACGCGATGATGGCGAAGATCGCCGCCGCCACGACGTGCCGGAAGGAACGCCACAGGCTGGCGTGCGCGGCGTCGTCGATGAGGAGCCGGCCGACCATCGCGGCGGCGCCGATCAGGGCCACGATCCACCCGCCGCGCTTGAACTCGGCGATGGCGGAAAGGAAGCCCCCGGCCGAATCGAGGGCGGCGAGCGCGTCCGTCAGCACGGCTCACCTCCGTCCGTCGGGCGCGGGCGGGCCGGGGCTTCGCAGATTCGGGGGCGGACTCGCACGCGAGGCCGAATATGAGGGAGCCGGCCGCGGACTCAACCCCCGAGTCCCCTTCAGAGGGCCTGCCGCCGCGGCTGACGGCCCTCGTCGACCTCGATGTAGTCGAACATGGTGTCCACGCCGGAGTCCGCGCCCAGTCCGTTCTCCTTGAGGCGGCGCAGGAGCACTTCGTTGGCCTCGTCACGCCAGCCTCGCTTGGTCATGAAGCCGTTCCAGATCTCGACGTCGTTCACGCTCAGCCGGCGTCCGCGGGACTGCGCCCACTCATGGGCTTCGGCGTCGGTCGCGGCGGGATGGGCCAGGACCCAGTCGCGCAAGTCCGGATAGGACACGCCGAGATACTGGCAGCAGCGGTCATCGAAGGCCTTGCCGAGATTGTTCACGAAGTCGGCGTGCAGACGGCCGGCCGCGTGCAGTCGGATCTTCGAAAGCAGGCGGGGGAAGTAGACGAAGCCGTTGACGGCGTCATAGGGGGAGAGAAGTCCGGGGACGACGGGCATGGGATTGGAGTCGGCGGAAGGATGGAGGATGGACGTTCGGGGATGGAAGATAAAAGACCCTCAGCCGGCGCATCCGCTCCGGCCGGCCCCCAAACGGCCGGCCGACTGCGTCCCTCCGCGCCTCTTAGGTTGCCCTCGTGCCGCGCCCGCCTTTCCCTGTCCCGACCCCATGAGACGCCTGCACCTCCTGCTGCTGCTCGGACTGCTTTCCGGCTGCGCATCCCACCGTGACCTCGCCTCCGAACCGCTGCGCATGAGCCAGGACATCGCGTCCTTCGAGGAGAAGGACCGCGTCGAGCCGCCTCCGGAAGGGGGCCTGCTTCTTTCCGGCGCGAGCACCATGCGGCTCTGGAAGTCGGCGCCGCAGGACTTCGCCCCGATGCCGCTGATCAACCGCGGCTTCGGCGGCTCCTACACCACCGAGGTGCTCGGCTACATGGAGCGCATCACCCTGCCCTACCGCCCGCGGGTCGTCGTGCTCCACTGCGGCAGCAATGACATCAACGCCGGCGACTCCGCCGAACGGGTCGTGGCCCGCGTGGAGGCCTACCTCGCCGGCCTGCGCAAAGTCTGCCCTGACGCCGCCCTGGTCATCCTCGCGACCACCCACGCGCCCTCCCGTCGCGCCAAGTGGGACGAGATGCGCAAGGCCGACGCGGGCTTCCGCCGGATCGCCGCCGCCACGAAGGGCGTGGCCTTCGTCGACATCAACGAGGCGCTCAATTTCCCCGGCGATGAACCGCGCCCGGGCATGTACCTCAAGGACGACCTTCATCCCACGGAGGCCGGCTACGCGGCGATGCTCAAGGTCGTCCGCCCGGCCGTCGACGCGGCCTGGAAAGCCAACGCCGCGGCCTACGGGAAGTAAGGTCGCGAGAAGAGACCGGACGTGAGGCGACCGGGGCGGCCCGCCCCGCACGCCCCATCTTTTCCTATACTCGCCGCTCCCTGCCCGATACGCTCGCACGCCGATGTCCTCCCCCGCCGAGCCGCCCGCCGTCGAACGGTTCCCGAACGGGCCGTTCACGCGGTACATGATCGGCGAGGGCATTTCGATGACGGGTACCTGGATGCAGGGCATGGCGCTCGGCTGGGTGATGACGGAGGTCGTGGAGCGCGACGGACTCCAGCGATACGAAGGACTCCTGCAGGCCGCCCCGCACCTCGCGAGCGGCGTCGTGATGCTGCTGCTCTTCCGCGTGGGCGGCGCCTGCGCGGACCGGCATGACAAGCGCTTCATCCTGCAGGCCTGCCAGGTGGCGCAGATCTTCTTCGCCCTGGCCATCGGCCAGCTCATCGCGCTCGGGGCCCTGCACACCTGGCACCTCATCGCCGCCGCGGCCCTGCTCGGCGTCTCCAGCTCCTTCGAGATGCCCGCCGCCGCGGCGATCGTCCCCGAGCTCGTGGCCAAGGAGAACGTCGGGAAGGCCATCGCCATGGACCGCGCGGTCTTCCACGCGACGCGCCTGGTCGGTCCGGCCGCCGCGGGCTACCTCGTCGGGCGCTACGGCGCCGAATGGGCCTTCTACCTCAACGCCGCCTCGTTCGTGGCGCTGATGATCGCGCTGGCCACCCTGCCGCGCCGGACCCAGGGCACGGCCGAGGAAGAACGGCGGCGCCAAGGGGGCGCCGGCGAGGGCCTGCGTCACGTGCGGCAGGACAGGCCCAGTCTCGCGATGGTCGCCTTGCTCGCCACCAACACGCTCTTCGTCTTCCCGGTCATCATCGTGCTGCTCCCGCTTTACGCGAAGAAGGACCTCGGCGCGACCCCCGAGCAGATGGGACTGCTCATGCTCTGCTCGGGGATCGGCTCCGTCTCCGGCTCGCTGCTGATCATGGCGCTGAAGCCGGCCTTCCGTCGCCTGGCCATCCTGACGGGCATGGTCCTGGCTTGCGGCGCGCTCGTCAGCCTCAGCCGGGCCGAACTGCTCTTCTGGGCCGGCGCCTCGCTCGTGGCCCTCGCGGTCGGCGTCTCCACGCTCGTCGGCCTCGCCAACACGATCGTCCAGGAGCGCTCGCCGGCCGAACTGCGCGGACGCGTCTCCGCCGTCGCCGGCCTGAGCTTCTTCGGCTTCCTGCCCTTCGCCGCGATGATCATGGGCTGGATGACCGACCTCTTCCGGCTGCGCAACGTCCTGCTGGGCTCAGCCGTCTGCTACGCCGCCATCGGCCTGGTCGTCATGCTCACCGTCGGCAGCAAGGTGACCGGCGAGCAGGAGGCCTGAGGCGCACGCAAAGTAAGGGCGAGGCTACGCCACGCACGGTCACGGCATAGTCTTGCCCGCGGTGCGACGACCCGAAACAGCCAGGGCAGCACGCAGTGCTGCCCCTCCAACGTCACCTAGCCCTGTCCCTAACCCTAGCCCTACCCCTATCCCTGGCGAGCTACGCTCGCCCAAAGTGGTGCACCCGTTGGGATTCGAACCCAAATCGCCGGCTTCGGAGGCCAGAATTCTATCCATTGAACTACGGGTACCGAGCGGTCAGAAAACCAGACGGGGCCCGACAAGTCAACCCTCGGCCCCTCAGCGGGACTTCAGGTGGCGATCGGCGAAATCGGCGTAGTTCTTCCAGTCCTCGAGGAGGATGTCGTGCTTGCCGGCACGGAGATGGTAGCCGACCGTCCGCCCGACGGGCTGGCCGACGGGCGGGAACTCCTTGGTGCCCAGGCCGGGCTGGCCGAGCACCTGATAGACCGGGTCGGCGTGCACGGCGCCGAGGAACTCGCCGAGAGGATCGGCCCAGCTGTCCTCGGAGGCGCTGGCGACGTAGAGCGGGCGCGGCGCGACGAGCGCGAGCAGGTAATGCGCGTCGAGCGGCAGCTTGTCCTCCTTCTCGGAGAAGGTCTCGAAGCGCGCGGTGAACCAATGCGGGAAGCCGCGGCCGGGGTAATGCCCGGAGATGACGCCCACGGTCTCGCCGAAGATGCGCTTGTTGAGCGCGGCGCCGCCGCAGCCGGAGTTGTTCGAGATGACGAACGCGAAACGCCGGTCCTGCGCGCCGGCCCAGAGCGCGGCCTTGCCGAGACGCGAATGGCCGTGCACGGCGGCGCGACCGGCGTCGACGGACGGGACCTTCTCAAGGACGTCAAGCATGCGCGAAAGGCCCCAGGCCCAGCAGCCGATGGCGCCCCATTCGCCGTCCCGCCACTTCGTGTTCACGCCGTCGGGCGAGACGGCCGCACGGAAGCCGGACTTCCAGCCTTCGGGATGATCAGGTTCGAAATCCCCGTAGTACGCCGTGGCCGAGGCGTAACCGCGGTCGACGAGGGCCTCGAATTCCCAACGGCGCGCCTGGCCTCCGCGCTGCGCAGGGTCGGCCTGGGCCGTGCCCTTGAGCGCCCACTGCTTGGAGACCCAGCTCGCGGGGACGAAGACCCCGGGCTCCTCGGCGGTGGTGTGGTTGCCGCCGAAGTTGAGTCCGACGAAGACCGGAGCGGGACGCTTGGCCCCGTTGGGCACGTAGAGGAGCATGTCGAACGAGGGGCCCTGCTTTCCGATCGGCCAGACCCTGAACTGCGTGCGCGTGGCCTTGCCGCCGAAGGCGTCCTTGGACTGCTCCCGGACCTCGACCACGGCGTCGGCCTGCAGCCGGGCGGTGTCCGGCGTGCGGCCGAACATGTTCTCCTCGACGAGGCGGAAGACCTCCGGGCGTCGGACTTCGTTCCAGGTCTTCGCGTCGGTCACCCTGCGTCCGTCGGCGCAGACCAACGGATCGGGCAGCGTATACGGGGGCACCTTGGATTCCTCCTGCACGGTGGCGGGAATCGCGGCGCAAAGCATCAGGGGCAGCAGCATGGCGGCAGAATGCGTTCCGCCTGACCGTCGGGCAAGCGGCCAATGCTAACGGTCCCAGACTTCGAAATCGTATTCGAGCCCTTCGTGGACGCCATGCTCCCGCGAGACCAGCCTCGTGAAATGCCTCTGCCAGTCCGGCGGGAAGCGGCGGTCGCCTTCGAAGTCACGGTGGATGCGCGTGATGAGCAGGCGTGAACAGAGGGGCAGACCCTCGGCGTAGATGCGCTCACCGCCGGTGATCCAGACCGGTCCCGGCCAGGGCATGCCTTGCGCCACCTGCACGGCCTCCTCGAGGGTGGACGTGCGCTCCGCGCCCGGGAAGCGCTTGGCCGGGTCGCGCGAGACCACCACGGTGCCACGGCCGGGCAGGGCCTTGCCCAGTTCGGCGTAGCAGGCGGGCCCCTCGATCATGACCCCGCCCTCGGTCTGCTTCATGAACCATTCGAGGTCCTCGGGAATATGCCAGGGCAGCCGGCCGGCCGAACCGATGACCCCGTTGCGGGCCACAGCCACGATGCACTGGATGGGCTTGGTCGAGGCCATGGACCTAGGGATGTGAACAAGTCCGGCGGGCGCAAGCGGCACCCCCTCTGGTTGACACCCGCCGAGCCCCCCGCCAAGGTCGTCGGATGATTACCTGGCTGCAGGGTGCCACCTCGAAGCACCACCGGACGATCTTCAGCTTCCTGCTGGTGATCATCGTCGCTTCCTTCGTCTTCTACGGCTTTGCCGGCCAGAACGGCATCAGCCGGGGCGGCGCCTACCTCTACATGGGAGTGGACCTGAACGACCCCCAGGTGCGCCAGCGGCACCAGGACGCCATCAATTTCTCCTTCCTGACCACCCGCCGCCCCGACCAGTCCGGACTCGAGCGCCGGGTCGCCGAACTGGCCATGGCCGACGCGCTCAACATCCCCTCCCCTTCCCCCGCCGAAATCCGGCGCATCGCCCGGGACCTGACGGCCGGACCCGACCCCAAGAACGCCGGCGACGGGCTGGCCATGTTCATCGAGATGGCGGGCAAGCGGCTCGACGCCTCGGAAGAGGAGACCCGCGCGCGCTTCGAGACCTACATCATCGACACCTGGAGGATCACCCGGGCGCGCGCCGCGCTCTCGGGCCCCGGTCACGCCACCAGCGCCCAGCTCAAGAGACTGCTCGAGCGCGAACGCGCCCTCTGGACCGTGGACGCGGCCACCTTCTCTCCCGCCGCCTTCAAGACCGAGGTCAAGGACGACGAGGCCAAGGCGAAGGCCGCCTTCGAGGCCGGCAAGGAATCCTTCCGCATCCCGGCCCGCATCAAGGCGACGCTGGTCGTCATCCCCGGCTCCATCCCTGACAATCAGCCGGTGTCGGACGACGAGCTCATCAGCGCCGCCTACAACAATGCGGAGAAGCTCAAGCTCGAGCCGGGCAAGATCCAGGAGGAGGCCCTGAAGCGCCGGGCCGAGCTGGAGAAGATCGTCCGCCTGGATCGCGCGACCAGGAACTTCGCCGGCACGGTTTCGGACGACCTTGACGAACAGTTCGGCCAGGAGAAGGACAAGTCCGCCGCGCCCGCCTTCGCCGCCTGGCTCCAGAGCCGCAAGGCCTCCCTCACGCCCGTGCCCGAATTCGAGGAAGGCGCCACGCCGGTGCTGCCGAAGGCTCCGGAGTCCGGCCTGCGCGTGCTCGCCAGCCTGCCCGCCGCGGAATGGCGCACGGACGCCTACGCCACCCCGGAAGGCGCGGCCTTCCTCTACGTGAACTCCCGCACGCCCTCCCGTCTCCCCACCTTCGAAGAGGCCAAGGAGAAGGCCCTCGCCGCCTGGCGCGCCTCCGAACGGGAACGACTGGTCGCCGCGGAGATCTCGCGTCTCTCCAAGGCGCTGCTGGCCGACCAGACGGCGGGCAAGTCCTTCACCGAAAGCGCCAAGGCGCTCGGACTCAAGCTCTCCACCCCGGCCCCCTTCTCCGCCTTCTCGGCGCCCGAGGCGATCGCCGGGGCGGCCGAAGACTCCGCCATGGTCGTCGAGGCGGCCGGCATCGGCAAAGTCGCCGGCCCGGTCCGCACCCGCTCCGGAGACCACGTCTTCCTCCGCGCCGCCAAGCGCGAAGTGCCGCCCGCCGACCCGAAGAAGGACGACCCCGCCCCCATCATCAAGGGCATCTCGGACGACAACGCCGCGCGCTTCGGCTTCGGCCTGCTCCGCGACCTGACGCCCCAGCCCGAGGCGTCCCAGCAGCCCCGCTGAGCTTCGGCGGACCTCTCGGAACCCCTCCGGAGGCCCCGCCCCGGAGGGGTTCCGCTTTTATCGCCCGTTCCTGCTTTCCTCCCCCTGCCTCGCCCCCTAGCCCTTCCCAGACGCATGTCACAGGTCCGCGTTCGTTTCGCACCCAGCCCCACCGGCTTCTTCCACATCGGAAGCGCCCGCACCGCCCTGTTCAACTGGCTCTATGCGCGGCATACGGGAGGCAAGTTCATCCTCCGCATCGAGGACACCGACAAGGAACGCAACTCGGAGGCCTTCCTGAACGTCATCCTCGACTCGATGCGCTGGCTGGGAATGGACTGGGACGAAGGACCCGAAGTCGGCGGCCCGCACGGACCCTACTTCCAGTCGCAGCGGACCGGACTTTACCGTGCCAAGCTCAAGGAGCTGGCCGACAAGGGACGCGCCTACGAGAAGGACGGGGCCTGGTGGCTCCGGCTGGAAGGCGCGCGCACGCAGGCGCACGACGAGCACCTGAAGCGCGACTACGAGAAGGTCGACTCCCCGCCCATGGTGCTGGACGACCTCGTGCGCGGTCGCGTCGAGCGCGCGGAGGACCGTGACTTCGTGATCTTCCGCTCCAACGGCGAACCGGTCTTCCACTTCGTCAACGTCGTCGACGACATCGAGATGAAGATCACCCACGTGATCCGCGGCGAGGACCATCTCTCGAACACGTCCAAGCACGTCGAGCTCTTCAAGGCCTTCGGCGTCGAACCGCCGAAGTACGCCCACATCCCGCTCATCCTCAAGACCGACGGACCGGGCAAGATGTCCAAGCGCGACAAGGGCGCCCTCATCGAGGAATACCAGCAGCGCCGCTACCTGCCCTCCGCCGTCCGCAACTACCTCTGCCTCCTCGGCTGGACGCCGGCCGACGGCAAGGAGGTGCTGCCCATCGCCGAGATCGTCCGGCAGTTCGAACTCAAGGACGTGCACCAGTCCAACGCCCGCTTCGACGAGCGGAAGATGTCGCACGTCAACGCGCTGACCCTCCGCGGCCTGCCCGCGGCCGAGTTCGCCGCCCTCGCCCGCCCGATCCTGGCCGAGGCCGGGGTCATCGACGCCTCGGTCTCCGACGCCCGCCTGGCCGAGGTCCTGGGCATCGTGCAGGAGAAGGTGGTCTCGCTCGAGCACCTGCCCGAATTCATGGGCTTCTTCTTCAGCGCGGAGTTCAGGAAAGACGAAGGCGCGCTCGCCAACCTCACCAAGAAGGGCGGCGACCCCGCGGCCCGCGTCCGGGAACTGCTGCCCGCGCTCGAAGCCGCCGAATGGAGCGAGCCCGCCCTCGAAGCCGCCTTCGCCGCGGTCGGAGCCGCCCACGGCCGCAAGCCCACCGACTATTTCGCCCCGGCCCGTTTCGCGGTCTCCGGCCAGGGCGGCGGCGCCCACCTGCTGGGCGTCCTCCGCGTCCTGGGCCGCGACGCCACCCTCGCCCGCCTGCGGGCCTACGCCTCCTGAAGCCATGTCCGAAAGCCCGACCCACCGGCACTTCATCCAGCAGATCATCGATTCGGACCTGGCCGCCGGCCGCCGGACTTCGGTGGTCACGCGCTTCCCGCCGGAGCCCAACGGCTACCTGCACGTGGGCCACGCCAAGTCCATCTGCCTCAACTTCGGCCTGGCGCTCGAGTTCCAGGGCCGCTGCCACCTGCGGATGGACGACACGAATCCCGCCAAGGAGGAGACGGAATACGTGGAGTCGATCAAGGAGGACGTGCGCTGGCTGGGCTTCGACTGGGGCGAGCACTACTACCAGGCCTCGGACTACTTCGCGCGGATGCATGCCGACGCCGTCAGGCTGATCCGGCTCGGCAAGGCCTACGTCTGCTTCCTCTCGCAGGACCAGATCCGCGAGTTCCACGGCGACGAGAAGCGGGCGGGCAAGGCCAGCCCGACCCGCGACGCCACGGTCGAGGAGAACTTGGCGGCGTTCGAAAAGATGACCCGCGGCGAATACGACGAAGGCAAGGCGGTCCTCCGCGCCAAGATCGACATGGCCTCGCCGAACATGCACCTGCGCGACCCGGTCATCTACCGCATCCGCAAGACGAGCCACCACAACACCGGCGACCAGTGGTGCGTCTATCCGATGTATGACTACGCGCATCCCCTCGAGGACGCCTACGAGTCCGTCACGCATTCGATCTGCACGCTGGAGTTCGAAGTCCACCGTCCCTTCTACGACTGGCTCCTCTCCGCCCTCGGCTTCGAGGGCCGTCCGCAGCAGATCGAATTCGCCCGCCTCAACCTGACCTACACGGTCATGTCCAAGCGCCGCCTGCTCGAGCTGGTGCAGGAAGGACGCGTCTCCGGCTGGGATGACCCGCGCATGCCCACCATCTCGGGGATGCGCCGCCGCGGCTACACCCCGGCCGCCTTGCGCAAGTTCTGCGAGACGGTCGGCGTCACCAAGCACAACTCGCTCTCCGACGTGGCCCTGCTCGAGCACGCCGTCCGCGACGACCTCAACCGCACTTCGCCCCGCTTCATGGCCGTGCTCGATCCGGTCCGTCTGGTCATCGAGAACTACCCCGAGGGTCAGACCGAGGAGCTGCAGGCCGTCAACAACCCCGAGGACCCGGCGGCGGGCACGCGCAAGGTGCCCTTCTCCCGGACGCTGCTCATCGAGCGCGCGGACTTCCTGGAGAACGCCGACAAGAAGTTCTTCCGCCTCACGCCCGGCCAGGAGGTCCGCCTCCGCTGGGGCTACTTCGTGAAGTGCACCGGCTGCCGCAAGGACGCGGCCGGCAATGTCACGGAGGTCACCTGTACCTACGACCCCGCCACCCGCGGCGGCGACGCGCCGGACGGCCGCAAGGTCAAGGGCACCATCCATTGGGTCTCCGAAGCCCACGCCGGCGACGTCGAAGCCCGTCTCTACGACCGCCTTTTCGCCCACGAGGACCTGAACCACCTCCCCGAAGGCAAGGACTGGCGCGACCTGCTCAATCCCGCCTCACTCAACGCCGTGCGCGCCAAGGTCGAGCCGGCGCTGCTGGCCGTGAGCCCGGGCACGAGGGTCCAGTTCGAACGCACCGGCTATTTCTGCGCCGACGCCAAGGATTCGAAGCCGGAGCAGCCCGTCTTCAACCGCACGGTCACGCTCAAGGACTCCTGGGCGAAGCAGGCCGGCAAGTGAGGTTCTCATCCCTTCGTCGGGGCTGGTTGGGCTGATTCGGTCTGGCGGAGAGGGAGGGATTGGCTCCGCTGCGCTGCGGGGCTACGCCCCAAACCTTCGGTTTGCCCGCTCGGCCTTCGGCCTCGCCGAACCGGAGGTTCTCATCCCTCCGTCGGGGCGGGCGGCGATGATTCGGTCTGGCGGAGAGGGAGGGATTCGAACCCTCGGTACCTTGCGGTACACTGCATTTCCAATGCAGCGCGATCGACCACTCTGCCACCTCTCCTGAAAACCAGACTGAAAGCCCATCAAAGGTGGACGCCCTGATGCGTCAACCACGGACTAGGCCCCGGCGGCCGTCCGGACGCGCCCCAAGGCCGAAGTTTGGCGCTCCCGAAGGACGGCCTGGGCCCTGCTGACCTTGGCCTTCGCGGCGGCGGGGTCCTTGGCGATGGACAGGACGGCCGGCACGATGCCCGCGAGCTGCGGTTCGTCGTCCAGGTCGAAGAGCCATTCGTGCAGGCCGATGTCCTTCCACATGTTGCCCTTCGAGGTCTGCTCGGCCCAGCGGCACACGACGGCCGGGATGCCGTTGCCGACGCACATGATGGGCGAATGCATCTCATTGCCGAAGAGTCCGGCGCTGCGGACGTAGACGCTCAACGCCTCGTCGGTGAGCCAGTAATCCTGACGCCAGACCACGCGGTCCTTCACGTCGTCAGGCAGCCTGTCGTAAAGCATCTCCTTGCCGATGGCCATCTGGGTCCGGTCCTCGGGGCAGATCAGCACCTTGAGGTCGGTCTGCTTCACGACCGCGACGATGGCGGCGCGAAGCTGCGCATGGTCGTGCTCTTTCATCTCGTCGTTGCGCTTCTGCTTCACGGGATCGAAGGCGCGCTCACGGTGGATCGTCCAATACGGCGTGAACCGGTAGCGCGGGATGCAGCAGAGGAACTTGCCCCGCTCGAGGCCCCAGCCGTGCAGGAAGGCCTCGGCCTTCTCGTCGTCGCGCAGGTCGGTCGCGAACGCGCCGTCGGGTCCGAATTCCATGACCGGACACTTCACGCCGGCGGCCTGGGCGGTCGCGAGCGAGACCGAGTCGCGGAAATAGACGAACTGGGCGCCGGTGAGTACTCCGACCGTCTCCGGCGTCGGACTGCCCAGCGTGATGCCCAGCACGCCGTAGGGCTTAGGACCCTGCTGTCGCCAGAGCGCGACCTGCTTCTCGCCCACCAGGGAGGGACCGGAACCGTGCAACAGGAAGTCGTTCTCGGCGTAAAGCTTCGCGACGTCAGGCCTGGGGCTGGCGAACTTCAGCTTCGGAAAACGGGCGGCCAGCATCTCCTTCACGCCGTTGTCGACGTTGGAGGGCCAGAGCGTGACCTCGGCCTCCGGGAAGTGCCGCTCCAGCAAGGCCAGCACCCCCGGGGTGTGCGCGATGTCGCCGATGTTCACGGTCTGCCAGGAGGACCGCAGCACGATCCGCGGCGCCCTCCCCTTCGTCGTGCAGCCGGCCAGCGCCGCGCCGAGGGCCGCGACGGAGGCGGCGAGGAAGTCGCGTCGTGAAGTCATGGCGGAGGTCTCTCACGCCACGGGCCCGCGGGCGAGAAGCAAAAGCTCAGTTGGCCTTCGGAGCGTCCTTCTTGGGCAGCAGGGCGAGGTAACGCTCCCGGTCCTGCGCCACCTTGGCCTTGAGGGGTTCGACCTGCGGCTGGAGTTCCGCGAGCGACTTGGCGATCTCCTCGAGGTTTTTCAGGCGCTGGGGACCTTCCTTGACGGCGGCGGCGAGCGCCTTCTCGGCGGCATCGACGGACTGGCGCCCGGCGGCGAGCGCCTTCTCGGCTTCGGCGAGCTCGGCCTGCTTGGCGACGAGCGGCTTGGAGGCCTCGGCAAGCTTGGCCCGGGCGGCGGTCAGGGCCTTCTCCAGGCCGGGGATCGCCTCCTGCGAGGACTTGAGGGCGGCCTGCTGGGGCGCGAGCTGGGCCTGCTGGTCCTTCTCCAGCTTGGCGACGGCCGCTTCCTTGGCCTGGCGCTCCGCGACCTGCTTCTCACGGATCGCCATGAGGCGGTCCACTTCGGTCCGGGCGGCCTTGTGGGCCTCCTCCGTCTTGACGGTCTGCGCGGCGAGTCCTGCGAGCTTGCCCTCCTCGGCCTTCAGGGCTGCGACCGCGGCGGCGAGGATCTTCTCGCGCTCGCCGAGGACGGCCTGCGCGGAGGCCAGGGAGGACTGCGCCTTGGCCACGGCGGCGAGTGCGGCCGACAGGCTCTTTTCGGTGGCGCGCTTGCGCTCGAAGTAGCCGATCGAGAAGATCGCCTTGAAGCCGCGGGCGGCCTCGAATTCGGTCCGGGCCGCGGTGACGGCCTGCGCGGCGGAGGCGACGCCGGCCTGCGCGGCCGCGACCTCCTTGGACTGGGCGGCGAGCACGGCCTCGGCCTTGTCGCGGCGCGAGGCGACCGCGGTGACGACCGCTTTCGCGTCGGCCTGCGCCTTCTTCGCGGCCTCCATCGTCTTGAGCGCGGTCTCGAGCGCCGCCCGGGCGGCGTTGCGCTGCAGACGGACGGGCTCGATGGACTGGTTGAACTGCTCGACCGCCGCCTTCGCGGCGTTGACGTTCATCAGGTGGGTGCCGGCGGCCTTGTCCAAGGCGGCCTGGAGTTCGGCCACCGCCTTGAGCTGCGACTCGAGACGGCCGGAGGCCTCGGCCTCGGACTGACGCGGAGCCGACAGCTCCTTCTCCAGCGCGGGCAGCTCGGCCTTGATGCGGGCGGCGGCCTGCTCGAGGGCGGGCACGCGGGCGGCGGCTTCATCGCGCGCCTGCCGGGCGGCGGGCAGCCTGGCCTCGGCCTGCTTGGCGGCGGCCTCGTTCTCCGTCCGGGCGGCGATGAGGTCGGCGATGTCCGACTCGATCTTGGCGAGCCGGTCCTGGTCGGAGAGCAGGCCGACGTTGAACTGGGCGGCCTTGAGCGCGGCGAGACGCTCGCGCAACGACGGCAGCTCGGCGTGCGCGGTGCGGACCTTGGAGAGCGACGCGTCGGCGGCCTCGACCTTGGCGAGGCGGGCCTTGGTGCGCGCGGACTGGTCGACGTAGAAGCCGCGGGCCTTGGTGATGTCGGCGATCTGCGCCTCAGCCTTGGCCTTGTCCTTGGCGAGCAGGCCTTTCCAGTAGGCGAGCCCCTTGTCCATCTCGACGACGCGCGCCTCGAGGTCGGCGAGGTCGGCGCGGAGCCAGGCGGCGTTCGCGGAGGATTCGCGCAGGGCGTAGAGGGCCTTCTGCAGCGCGTCCAGCTCCCCGGCCCGGACCTTGGCGAGCTCGGCCCGACGGGCGACGATGGCGGGGCGCTCCTTTTCCGGAACCTTGTCATGCTTCACCTTGAGGTCGGCGCGCTCCTTCTCGATGCCGGCGACCTTGGCCCGCATCGCGGCGACGGCGGCTTCGGCGTCGGCGGAGGCCTTGCGGGCGGCCGCTTCGGCGGGGCTGGGCTCGACCGCGGGATGGGCGGCCAGCAGGGCCTCGATTTCGGCGATGCGACGCTCGGTCTCGGCGACGCGGTCCGCGAGCTTGGGAGGATTGGAGGAGACCTGCGCGGCGGCCTGACCGTTGGTGAGGTCGATGAACTTGACCTCGCCGAGCCAGTTGCCGGAGACGGCGGACTTGCCGTCGTGCAGCGCGGCGACCGCGGAGACCACGTCCCCCTGCGGCTGCGCTTCACCGAGCTTCTTGCCCTCGACCGACCACAGCGCGACCTTGCCGTCCTGTCCGCAGGTGACGATGCGCCCGTCGGGCGTGAAGGCGACGCCCTCCACCCCGCCGCCGTGGGCGGACCAGTTGGCCACGCGCTTGCCCGTCTTCATCTCCCAGACCGAGACCGTGCCGTCGGCGGAGCAGCTGGCGAGGACGTTGGAGTCGGCGCGCCAGGAAAGTCCGGTGACGGACTTCTGGTGCTGTCCGAGGTTGAAGAATTCGCCGCCGTTGTCGGCCTCCCAGACCATGACGTTCCCGTTGCGGTCGGAGGTGGCGAGGAGGATGCCGTCGGGACTGAAGTCGGCGCCGGTCACCCACTCGGTGTGCTTCGAGATGACGTAGAGCTCCTCGCCGGTGGCGACGTCGAAGCACTTGACCTTCTTGGCATTGGTCCCGAACGCGACCCGGCGGTGGTCGGGCGAGATGTCGGCCGACATCAGCTGGTCGAACTCCTTGCCGACCTCGGCGATGCGGCGCCCCGTGCGCACATCCCAGATCACGGCGTGGCCGAGCTTGCCGCCCCGGCCTCCCCCGAGGATCAGGAGCGAGCCGTTGGCGCTGAACTTCAGCGAACGCGCGTAGCCTTCCGGATAAGGCAGGACGCCGGCCAGCTCGCGCGAGTCGGTGTCGTAGAGGAGGATCTGCTTCTGTCCCGCGACCGCGAGGAGCGAGGTCCAGGGGCTGGCCGCCATCGCGACCACCGCGGAGGTCCGGGGCGTCACCACGACGGGCTCGAGCAGGACGTGCTCAGGGCGCGCCGCGGGTCCGTCAGGCTTCCCGGCGGAACCGGTGACCGCGAGCTCGACCTTGGGGCGGTTCGACTTGCGGGCGACGCTGTTCTTGGACTGGAGGGCGCCGCCTTCGATCCACTTGGCGAGCGTGACGAGGTCCTTCGCGTCGAGCGGCGCGCCTTCGGGCGGCATGAAGGGCTCCTCCTTCTTGGCGCTGCAGGTCCAGAGACGGCTGGCGGAAGGATTGCCCGGATCGATCACGGCCCCGCCCGAGCCGCCGTCGACGAGTCCCGCGTAGCTGGTCAGCTCCAGGCCGCCCTTCTTCTTGTCCGGGTTGTGGCAGGAGAAGCACTTGTTCTCCAGCAGGGGCCGGATGTGGTCGTCGTAGGTGAGCTTCTCCTGGGCCTGGGCGCAGACGCTGAGGAGCGCGGCGCAGACGAGGGACCGGCGGCTGAGCGGACGTACGCGCATCGTGGCGGGACGGTCAGTGGTTGAAGTAGAACTCCTTGGAGTTCATCAGCGCCCAGAAGGCGTCCTCGAGCACGGCCTGCCGGCTCTCGGGCTCGGCGGCGACGGACTTGATGACCGCGGCGGCCTCGGCCGGGAGCGGACGGCGGCCGAAGACGCGCATGAACAGCTCCTCGACGATCTCAGGGTCCTTCTTGCCGGCGGCGATGAGGGTCTCGACCACCTTGCCGCGACGGATGCGCTCGTTGAGCGCGTCGCCGTTCATCAGGTGCAGGGCCTGGGAGAGCGAGGGGTCGGTCTTGACCTCGCTGGACGCGACCGACTCGCGCTTGGCGCGGCCGAAGGTGGTCAGGAAGTAGTTGGACACCGCGCCGTCGGCGATCTGCACCGCGCGGGCGCCGAGCGGGAGGCCCTGGAACTTGTTCGGGGTCTCCGTGATCTGCGAGATGGCGTCGAGGAGGACCTCGGCGCGCACGCGGCGGACCTGCGAACGGGCGAAGTTCAGACGGTCGCCGGCGTTGGTCTCGTTCGGCTGCGAACTGCGCTGGTAGGCGGCCGAGAGCACGATGTCTCGGACGATGCGCCTGAAGTCGTAGTTGTATTCCGTGAGGCGCTTGGCGAGCTCGTCGAGCAGCTCGGGGTTGGAGGGCGGATTCGAGATGCGCACGTCGTCGACCGGATCGACGATGCCCACGCCGAAGAAGTGGGCCCACACGATGTTGGCGAGGTTGCGGGCGAAGTACGGGTTGCGGGGCGAGGCCAGCCACTCGGCCAGGACCTTGCGGCGGTCGTCGCCCGGCTTGAGGTCAGGCTCCTCGGCGCCGAGGAACTTGGGCTTCACGGACTTCTTGGTGAGGAAGTGCTGCGACTCGCCGCCCCGGCTGTTGAAGATCACGACCTCCTGCGGGTCGTCGGTGGTCTTGCGGCCGATCTGGGCGAAGAAGGCGTTGAAGCCGTAGTAGTCGTCCATCGTCCACCGGTCGAACGGGTGGTTGTGGCACTGCGCGCACTGCAGGCGCATACCCATGAAGACCTGGGCGACGTTCTCGGACAGCTTCAGGCGGTCGAGCTCGTTCTGGTAGTAGTTGACGGAGGGCACCGAGACGGTGCCGCCGCTGGAGGAGAGCAGCTCGACGACGATCTTGTCGATGGGGACGTTCTTGCCGATGCGGTCGGCGAGCCAGTTGTAGTAGAGGAGCGCGTTCTTGTAGAAGGGCGGCGCGTTGTTGCCCTGGTTGATGCCGGAGCGGATCTGCAGCAGCTCGGACCACTTCATCACCCAGAGCTCGGTGAACTCCTTGCGCTGCAGCAGGGCGTCGACGAGCTTGGCGCGCTTGTCCGGGGACTTGTCGGCGACGAAGGCGCGGACTTCCTCGGGCTTCGGATAGAGGCCGACGACGTCGATGTGGACGCGACGGACGAAGGTCTCGTCGTCACAGAGGCCGGAGGGCAGGATGCGCAGGCGGTGCAGGCGCTCGTTCACCGCCTTGTCGACGTAGTTGACCTCCTCGGCCTTGGGACGCTCGTACTTCAGGCCCTTGGGGATGACGATGACCTGGGCGGTGATGCTGTAGACGTCGAAGCGCGCCAGCATGAAGGCGGCGCCGCGGTCGCCGGACTTGACCAGGCCGCCCTTGGTGATGGAGGCGACGGGGTCGTTGTTCGAGCTGAAGACGACCAGGTCGGTCACGTCACGGTCGGTGCCGTCGGAATACTTGGCCCGGACGGTGATCTGCTGGGCGGTGCCGGGGCCTTCGAGCACGATCTGGGAGGGGAAGATCTCGACGCCGGTGACCTTGGCGATGTCGGCGGGATCGTCCTTGGCCCCGTTGGTGATCCATTCCAGGACCGCCTTGTTGTAAGCGGAGTCGGGCTCGTAGAGCTTGTTGCCCGAATGCGGCACGGCGCCCACGGCCTTCTCGACGAGGGTGCTTTCCTCGGGGATGGCGAGGTTGATGCGGCGGCCGACCATCTCGCGGGTGAGACGGACGTAGTCGCCGGCGGGATCCATGCCGAAGAGGGAGAGGCGGAAGCCGTCCTTGCCGCGGGCGGAACCGTGGCAGCCGCCGCTGTTGCAGTTGGCGCGCATGAAGACGGGCATGACGTCCTGACGGAAGGAGACCGCCCGGTCCTTGAGGCCGTCCTTGACCGCGACGGGGGCCTTGGCGGTGAGTCCGCCGATCTGGGCGGAGAGTTCGGTGGCGCCGGCGTCGCCGGCGGCGGTCAGGGTGAAGCCGTCCAGTCGCGCGACCTTGGGATCGGCCACCTTGAGCGAGGCGAAGGAGGTGACGTCGCGGGTGGTCGCGTCCTGGAAGGTCGCGAAGACGACCACGCGATGGAAGTCACGGCGGGTCTCGAGGGAGAACGAGGCGGGCAGGATCTCCAGCTTCTGGATGGTGGCCAGCTTGGCGGTGAGGTCGGCGCGCTCGGCGTCCACGGCCTTGTCACGGGCCTTGAGCACGACGCCGGAGGTCCAGACGGCGCCCTCGGCGACCCAGCGGCGCAGGAGGTCGATCTCGGCCGCGGGCAGCGGCCCGTCCTTGGGCGGCATGATGTCGTCATGCCCCTTGGGCAGGGTGATGCGCTTCACGATCTCTCCGTCCTTGGGGTCGAGCAGGGAGGCCCCGCTCTCGCCGCCCTTGGCCATCTCCTCACGGGTGGTCATGAGGAGCTTGCCCTTCACCTTGTCGGGGTTGTGGCACTCGACGCAGCGCCCCTCGAGGACCGGACGGACCTCGTCGAAGGAGACGGGGGCTCCGCCCAGCACGGTCGCCAGGAGCAGCGGAAGAAGGGTGAGGATGCGCATGAAAGTTTCAGTTCTTGGCCCCGGCCTTCTCCTGACGGAGCTGCTCGAGACGCGAAAGCACGACGGGCGCGGGCGCGGCCGGCGCCGCGGCCTTGGGGGCGGCGGCGGGCGCCGCGGCCTTGGCGACCGGAGCCGCCTTGCGCGGGGCGTCGATGCGGAGGGACGAGCCGAGCGCGATGCGGTGGGTGGCGGTGGACTTGCCCACGGGAATGTCCACCTGGACGAAGAGGTTGTCCTTCTTGCCGATCGGCGAGGCCTCGGTGGTCACCACGTTGAAGCGCATCTCCTTGGTGTCCTTCGTGACCTTGATCGGGGCGATCTGGATGGTGTCGGGCACGCCGACGAGAGTGGCGACGGCCTCGCCCTCGAAGGCGCGCGGGGCCTCGAAGTTGGTCGCCATCACGGCCTCCTTGCCGCGCTCAAGGGCGGTGAGGGGCACGGCGTTGGCGGCGACGTAGGCGTCCTCGGTGCGCACTTCGCAGAAGGGCGCGGCGTTGAAGACGCGCCCCTTGCCGGCGTCGGCCTCGCCCATGACGGTGAAGTTCCAGGACTTGGTCTCCACGCCGCCGTTGGCGCTGAGCTGGAAGACGCAGGAGTCGCCGCCCTCGGGAATGGTCTGCTCGCCGAGCGAGGAGACGCCGGGAGGAGTCCAGGTCATGAAGACGCGGATGGGCGCCTTGAAGCCCTCCTTGCGCCTGGCCACGACCTTGAGGAAGAGCACGCCGTTGCGCACGAGGGGCGCGGCGGGCTTCTCGATCTCAAGCGAGTAGGGCGCCTCCTCGACCACGGCCACGGGCAGCGTGTCCTCGACTCCCTGATAGTAGATGACGTTGCCGATCCGGACGATGTCGAAGGTGCGGCGCATCTGCCCGGTGATCTTGACCGAGGGATCGGCGGGGACGAGACGGACGGACGAAAGGCCGTGGCCGAGCGGGGCGTCCGGCGCGGCTTCGAGCAGGAAGGGCACGTTGGGCAGGGAGCCCGGAGCCTCGGAGGTGAGGGCCTTCACGCCGGCAGGCAGGCCGGGGACCTCGAACTTGAAGTCGCCGCCGACGCCGTTGCGGGTGAAATTGAAGAGGAGCGCCATGCGGCCGCCGCGGGGCACCGCCATGAACTGCCTGTAGTTGGTGTCGTTGACCGTGTAGTCGGGCGAAGCGAAGGTGAGGCTCGGCTGCGAGGCGACGATCTCGATGCGGTAGACGAAGTTGGGGCCGCCGCGCTCGAGATGGTCGGAGACGCGCACGATGTACACGCCGTCGGCGGGCACGGTCAGGCGGAAACGGGAGTCGAGGCGGCGCATGCCTCCGCCGTCATCGTTGGAAGTCAGCGCACGGCCGGCGGAGCTGAGCAGGGAGACCGTGGGGTCGAGCGGCGAGCCGAAGGTCTGCGCGAAGGCGCGTCCCTCGATGGTCTGTCCCTTCTTCAGCGGGATGCGGAAGAAGTCCACGTCGCCGGGCTTCTCGATGATGCCGTTGAGGGCGTACGCGGGGGCCTCGGCGGCGACGTTGGCCTGCTCGGCGACGTCATTGGGCTCGGCCTCGAGGGTGTTGTCGAAGGAGGAGAGACGGAAGACGTTCCCGGAAGGGGTGTTCGCGCGGGTGCGCGGCAGGAGCATGAAGTCCGCGTCCTCCTCGGCGGGCAGCTGCACCTCCTCGGAGAAGGACTCGCGGCCCTCGACGAAACGGACCTGGACCTTGGTGCCGACCTTGCCGCCGGCGGGGTAGATGGCGTCCGGGCGGGGGAAGTCGCCGACGTGCAGGCGGTAGAAGGAGTTGCCGGAACCGCGGTAGGACGACTCGCGGACCATCACGTAATAGTCGCCGTCGTACTCGGCGACGAAGGAGCAGTAGCCGTCCTGACGGTGCAGGATGGTGTCGTCCGAGAAGGCCTTCTCGAAACGTCCCTGGTCGAGGATCGCCACGTAGGGGTCCATCGCGCCCTGCGGGATGGCGCCGAGGCGGAGGCCGTCGACCTGCACGCTGATGCGCTGCCCTTTCTTCACCGACACCTTGTAGTAGTCGACGTCCTCGGAGAGCACGACGCCCTCCACGGTGGAGCCGAGCTTGACGGCCTGGGCCTGGGCGAAGTCGGTGTTGGGCTCCGCCTCCTCGACGTTCGGGAAGGGGCTCGCGAAGAACTGCCGCATGTGCGAGACGCCCGTCTTCGTCCGGACGCGCACGACGTGGTTGCCGGGGCGGACGGACTTGTCGATGGCGACCATCATCTCGACCTTGTTGGTCGCGCGGCTGAGGACCTTGGTGACCTTGAAGCCGGGCGTGTAGAACATCAGGTCCTCGAAGTCGTCGAGGCGGCTGCCGCCGATGGTGAGCTGGAACTCCGAACCGATCTGGCCGCCGAAGGGCTTGGTCGAGGTGAAGTCCGGATAGGCGGCCCGGACGCAGGCCGCCGTCAGGAGAAGGGAGGTGAGGATGCGGAGCATGGGCGGGTCGGGCGGGTCGCCCCGCGGACGCCCGCCGCGGGCGGACGGCGCGGGGCGCGCGGATCAGGCGAGCCAGTCGTTCATCACGCGTCCGCCGTTGACGATGTCGATCGGACGGCCGCCGTCGGCCATGATGCGCTTCTCGCTGTTGATGCCGAGGCAGCGGTACATGGTCTTGGCGAGGTCCTCCGGTCCGACCGCGTCGCGGTCGGGCTCGCCGCCGAGGGCGTCGGAGGCGCCGTGGACGTAGCCTTCCTTCATGCCGCCGCCCGCGAGGGCCACGGAGAAGACGCGCGGCCAGTGGTCGCGGCCGTTGGTGCCGTTGATCTTCGGGGTGCGGCCGAACTCGGAGCTGACCATGACGAGCGTGCGCTTGAGCATGCCGCGGTCGTGGAGGTCGGTGATGAGACGGGCGAAGGCCTGGTCGAAGGCCGGGGCGTTCTGCTCGAAGCCGCCGCGGACGTTGGAGTGGTGGTCCCAGCCTCCGTAGGTGACGGAGACCATGCGCACGCCGGCCTCCACGAGGCGGCGGGCGAGGATGAGGCGCTGGCCGGCGGTGTTGCGGCCGTATTCGTCACGCAGCTTGTCGGGCTCCTTGGAGAGGTCGAAGGCCTCGCGGGCCTTGCTGCTGCTGACGAGGCCGTAGGCGGCCTGGTAGAAGCTGTCCATGGCGTTGATCGCGTCGGACTTCTCGACGGTGCGGAAGTGCTCGTCGACGGCGGCCAGCATGCCGCGGCGGCGGTCGAAACGGGTGGCGGTGACCTCCTTGGGAGCCAGCAGGTCGCGGACGGTGAAGTCCTTGGCGGCGGGGTCGCTGCCGAGCGCGAAAGGCCCGAAGGCGCTGCTCATGTAGCCGGTGCCCTGCTCGGGAATCGACTGGCTGGGGACGACGACGTAGGGCGGCAGGTTGTTGCGCGAGCCCTGCTCGTGGGAGACGACGGAGCCGAAGCTGGGGAACTTGATCGCGGGGCTCGGACGGTAGCCGGTGAACATGTTGTGCGTGCCACGCTCGTGCGCGGCCTCACCGTGCGTCATCGAACGGACGACGGTGAGCTTGTTCATGATCTTGGCGATGTTGACGAACTTCTCGCCGACGTACTCGCCGGGGACGGAGGTCTTGATCGGAGTGAAGGGACCGCGGTAGTCGGGCGAAGCGAAGGGCTTGGGATCCCAGGACTCGTGCTGCGCGATGCCGCCCGGGAGGTAGATGTGGATCACGGCGTCGGCGAGCGCGGGGAAGGACTCGACCTTCGGAATCTCCAGCGCCTGCAGCCTGAGCATCTCAGGGAGGCTGAGACCGATCGTTCCGAGCACGCCGACCTGAAGGAAGTCGCGGCGGCTGAGGGCGGACAGGAAGTCAGGGTGGTCGCCCTGGCAGTTCTTGTGGAGTTTCATGGTGGGGTGGCTTGTGAAATTATGACAACGGGAGAGCGGTCTGGTTGCAACGCGAGGCGTGTTTTCCGTTTTCGTGACCGTCCGGGGAAATCCTTAATGAGCAGCCGGTTAGGGCGGGGTGCCTTTTCCGGGGCGGGAATCGGCTGATGGACTCATTTCTCGCCCCAAAATCAGGTATAGCGAGTGTAAAAAACCTAGGTAAATACCCCCATTATCGAGGGGGGTGGGATTCACCGGTCTATTAATATTCGTAAATACCTAATAGTCAGTAATTTGTATATTTAATTCCTTTTTTTGTCTGGGGTATTCTCAAACGCCTGAGCCGGCCCCAAGGGGGGATTGCAAGCAGGCGGGGAAAAGCCGATAAAAACGACACCCCCTTGAGGCCCTTTCCGGCCGAACCACGGGTTGCGCCGAGTCCCGGCCGCCCGCCCCGATCTTCCACCCCCGCATCATGACCTCCGACACCGACCCGACGAACAGCCCAAAGGACCCGAGGAGCCTGCCGCTCGGATTCCGCGCGGTGCTCCTGGCGTCCGCGCTCTTCATCGCGGGTTGCTCCGCCTACTTCTCGGTGCTCGGACTCGGCAAGCTGTTCACGGGCGCGGAAGTCGCCGTGATGGTCATGGCCGCCTCGCTCGAGATCGGCAAGCTGGTCGCCGCGTCCTTCCTTTACCGGCACTGGCACCAGATCACGGGGACGCTGCGCTTCTACCTGACGCTGGCGGTGGTCGCGCTCATCGGCATCACTTCGCTGGGCAACTACGGCTACCTGGCCAGGGCCTTCGAGGAGACCGCCACCACGATCGCCCGCAATGAGGCCGGCATCGCCGACCTCGAACGCGCGATGGCCGAGACGCAGCGGCGGATCGAGGACGCGAAGGGCCGCACGACACGGGTCAGCACGGCCAGCCGGGAGGACATCGCCAAGCTCCAAGGGCGCCTGTCCCAGGCGGGGGAATCCCTCGCGCAGTCGCTCGCGCGTATCCAGGAGCAGCGCAAGGCGCTCGACGCGCGCCGGGCCCAGGAGCTGACGACGGCCTCCGGCCGCTCCGGCGAGCTCGGCTCGACGCTGGCCAAGAGCATCGCGGCCGAGGAGGCCTCGGCCGCCCGCGCGATCGCCGCCGAGGAGTCCGCCATCGCGGGGCTGAACGAACGCATCAAGGTGCTGGACCAGGCCGTGGCGGCCTACACGGCGCGCGGCACGACGACCTTCCTCATCTTCGAACAGGACAACGTCCGCAAGGGCCAGGAGCTGCGCGAGCAGCAGAAGCCCGAACGGGACGCGATCCTCGGCAAGCTCAAGGAGTCGTCCGAAGCGATCGCGCGCCTGCGCTCCGAGAGCGCGGCCCGCATCGAGCGGCTCCGCACCGACCAGACCAAGGTGAGCGCCGACTCGGCCAAGGACACGGCGGCCCTGCGCGACCAGTTCGCGCGGGAGCTCGGCCGGCTCGACGAGGAGGAGAAGGCGCTGCGGCGCTCCGGCGAGGCCGCCGTCTCGGCCCTCGAGAAGCAGCTCGCGGACCTCCAGCGGCAGGGCGAGACGCGCACGGGGCTGACCGACGCGGAAGTGGAGGCCCTGTACCGCTCGAACCGTGAGCGCGCCGACGAGATCCAGAAGCTCCGCGACCAGATTGCGTCGACGGACATCGGCTCCTACCGCTTCGTGGCCCGCGCCTTCGACGCGGAGGCGACGGACGTGGTCAAGTGGCTCATCCTCACGCTGGTCGCGGTGTTCGACCCGCTGGCGGTCACGCTGGTCGTCGCCTTCAACATGACGATGATGGGGCCGCGTCCCGCCGCCGGCGCGACGGTCGCCGGACCCGCCTCTTCCGCCGCGCCCGGGCGACGGGGACTCTCCCTCGAGACGGTCGTGGCCGTCGCGCTCGCGGCCGCGCTGGCCGGCCTGATCGTCTGGCTGCTGACTTCGGACGACGGCCGGCCGGCCCGGAGCGTCGGCGCGGTGGAGATGGTGCCGGGGGACAGCTTCGCGGTGGTGACGCTCCGCCCCGACACGCTGCGCGGCGGGGCCGGCCTGCCGGATTGGCTCGGAAGCGGCGGCAAGGGACTCGCGCTCGCGGTCGCGGAACTGTCCAAGAACGGGCTGGATCCGACGGCGGACGTCCACGCTTTCGCGAAGTTTCCCTCCGGAACCGGCCCGGCCGGAGACGGCAACCACCCGGTGGTCATCTGCGGACTGGTGCTCAAGGTCGCCGACGCCGCGCTGGCGGAAACCGCGCTCTCCAAGGTGACGGATGAGATCGCGGCCTCGCTCAGGAACGCTCCGGACCGGCCGGCCGCCAGCCGCAGCCGCTCGATGATCCGCCACGGGCGCGGGCGTTACATGGACCCGGAAGGGGGCTTCCTCACGTTCGGCGTCACGGCGGGCGCCGCGGTCATACTCATCGAATTCGAAGGCGATCCCGCCTCCCCCAGGATCGAACAGGAGATCCGCCGCTGCCTCGCCGGACCCGCGACGACGGACGAATCGGCGCGCCTGCCGGCGCAGGCGCTCGCCTCCGAGGGAGCGCTGTCGCTGTGGCTCGACGCCGACCGTCTCTTCAGCCGCCTGCCGATGGGCGAACGCACCAAGGCGCGCTACGGCAAGGCCCGCTCGGCCACGGACTTCGAGCTCTCGCTGACGGTGAACCCCGCGGGCAGGGACTCGCTCGCGGTCACGGGAAGCCACGTCTACCGGTTCGACCGTTTCAACGTGCCCGGCAATCCCATGGCAGGCCTCGCGCAGGCCGGCACTCCCGCCGACGCGGACCTGGCCTGGAAGCTTCTGAACCGCTGCGGTGACACGCTGGACTTCGACGCGCTCATCGAGCGTCTGCGCTCGGCGCTGGGCGAGGACGGACGGAGCGGACCCAAGCTCGTGAGGGTCGAGAAGTCCGTCGCCTCGGCCCGCTCGGCCAAGTTCAGCATGACGGCGAAGTTCGACGCGAAGGCGGGCCCGCCGTTGGTGACGGCGATGCGGCTGATCGCGCAGTGAGACGGGAGATGCGCGCCTCGCTCTGCACTTTCCTGATCGCGGGGGCGGCCTGCCTGCCGCTCGGAGGATGCAGGACGGATTCAGGTTCGGGAGTCGCGGAGTGGGACGAGCTCACGGGCGGCGGCTCCGGCAAAGGCCGTCCCGTCACGGGCGGCGAAGTTTCCGAAGGGAAGAAACCCGACGCTCCTTCCGCTTCTCACGCCAAGGCGGCCGACGTGCCGAAGAAGGATACGGACGGCCCCGGAGCAACGTCCGCGAAGGAGCCGGCGCGCATGCCGACGCCGGTCGCCGCGAAAACTGCCGGGAGCGCCGTGGACTTGATGACGCCGGACAAAGGCGGAATCAGCGCGAAGAGAAAAGGCCCGGGGCTGCCGGACTCCGCCGCACCCGGACCGATGACAAAGGCGTCCGCCGGCGCCGTCCTGCCCGCGCCGGGCGAACTCGCGCCGACGAGCGCAATGAAAACCGGTTCGCTCTCGCTGCCCACTGCCGACGTCTCCGCCTCACGCGCCGCACCGGCGTCCATCGGCCTGTCCGCCGTGGAGACGAAGCCCGCGAATCGTCGGACGGAAGCCTCAAGGATCAGCGTGCCCGGCGGGATCGCGTCCGCCGCCGCCGCCAAAACCGGCGGAGAGCCCATCTCAATCCCCGCCATCGAGAGCGCGGAAAAGCGTCGCGCCGCGCCCTCCCCCGTCGCCATCCGGACGGGAGAGGCGCCGGTCGCCGCGAAGTCCGCGGTCGCCGCACCCTCGCTCAAGATGGAAGCGGAAGCGCGCGCCCAGGGCAGGCAGCCGTCCGCCGGACATCGGGTCGCCCTGCCCTCCGGTCCGAAGCCCGGAGAAGGGACGGCTGACTCACGCGCCCTGCCGGAAGGCGTGGCCGGCGAAGACCCCCTCAGCCGGAAGCGCATCCCCATCCCCTTCCGTCTCACCGAGTGGATTTCCGGAGAAACGTCGGAACGGGACCGCCGCGCCGAAACCGTGCGGCTGGAACCGGGTGAACGGCCGAAGTGACCGCGCGGCGAGAGCCCCGGCTCAGAGCGCCTGCGCGGACACGTTGCGGTATTCGACGCGCATCTTCAGGCCGCCGTGGACCTGGAGTCCGACGGGGCCGGCCTTGGGATAGCTGGCGTCGACGTAGTTGGAGACCTGCTCGCCGTTGAGCCAGACGGTGTAGGTGTCGCCCTTGGCCTGGAAGCGGATCTTGTTCCACTCGCCCTTCTTCCAGAGCGAAGCGACCTTCGGAGCCCAGCCGGATTCGGGATAGCCGGCCTTGGCGGGCTTGCTGCCAGGGATGACGCAGTAGAAGGCGCAGGTCATGTCCTTCTTGAGCGAACGGGAGACGCCGATCTGCATCTGGATGTCCCGCTTGCCGGACTCGTCACGGCGGACCATGATGCCGCTGTCGATCTCGCCCTCGAAGCGGACTTCGCACTCCACGACGACGTCCTGGTAGTCCTTCTCGGTGTAGAGCATCGAACCCTTCTTGTAATCGGCGAAGGCGGGGTCGTTGAGGCCGATCAGCGCGCCGTTCTCGACCTTCCAGAATCCTTCGGCGGCGGGCTTGCGCCAGCCCGACAGGTCCTTGCCGTTGAAGAGGGACTCGGCGGAGAGGGAGGCGGCGGCGCAGGCGAGCGCGACGGAGAGGATGCGGGTGAGGCTCATGGGGGTGACCGCAGGATTGCCCCGAGGTCCCGCGGAGTGAAGCCGAAAGACCGCACGGCGACCTTGCATCTCGGCGAAGCGAACCCTAATTTCGGAAAACCCCGACCATGAACGCCCTGCGAATCACCGCCCTCCTCACCGTGTGCTCCTCCCTCCTCGCCGCCGAGCCGAAGTATGAACTCCGCCCCGACTTCCTCGGGACTCCCGCCGGCCGCGAGACCATCGGCAACGGACACGGCGAGATCGCCGTGGACTCCGCCGGCAACATCTACGTGAGCGTGCAGGAGGCCAACGCCGGCCTCCAGGTCTACGGCAAGGACGGCAAGCACGTTCGGACGCTCGCCCTGCCCGCCTCCCTCCACGGCTTCGTCATCCGCAAGACTTCCGAGGGCGAATTCATCTACGGCGCGGTCCTGGCCGATCAGCGCGTGATCAAGGCCAGACTCGACGGCACCGTCGTCATGGAGATCAAGGCCGACGCCTTCCCCGCCGACAAGGGCAAGGCCAAGGACAAGAAGGGCGCCGAGGTCAACGCGCTCAAGCTCACCGGTCTCGACGTGGGTCCGGACGGAGACATCTACGTGGTGGACGGCTACGGCAAGAGCTGGATCTTCCGCTTCGACGCCAAGGGCGCCTTCAGGTCGGTCTTCGGCGGCCCGACTCAGGTCGTCGACGGCAAGGGCTTCGCCAACACGCACAAGATCTTCGTGGACACCCGCTTCAGCCCCGCCCGCATCCTCTGCCTGGACCGTGGCAACAACCGCATGTTCCACCTGGACCTCGACGGCGGCAACGCCCGCATGATTGCCAACTCGGGCCTGCGCAACCCGTCCTCGGCCTCCTTCCATGGCGACCTGATGTGCGTGGCCGAGATCGCCGGCCGCGTCTCGGTCTGGGACAAGGAGAACAAGATGGTCGCCGCCCTCGGCGCCAATGACACCAAGGGC
>CAIOPO010000182.1 GCA_903860195.1 uncultured Opitutia bacterium
CGGACCTCGCAGGAGGCGGGGCGGCCGTGACGGTCGGGCGCGAGCGCGGGGAACTGCAGCGTCAGCGAGGCCCCGGGGGCGACCTTCTCGGCCAAGGGGTGCGGCGCGGCGGCCAGGGCCGCCATGGGGACAAGCAGCGTCAGCAATCTCATGTCAACGGGTGGGAACCGGGTCTGAGAGCAGATTGCGGTTGTTCCGCAGGGTGGGCGGCTCGGGTTTCTCCCACCCCGAGGGCGCATTGACCTGCACGACCGGCCGGCCGGTGACGTCGCCGACCCGGAGGTTGTCGGCGATCACGCCGTTCTTGGAGCGACGCCAGCAGTGGACGGCCTGTCCGTTGCTCTTGATCACGTTTCCGATGACCTCATAGCCGTCCAGATTGAAGTTGGGCTCAATCGAAGTCAGCAGGGTCTCCATGTAGTTCTGGTTGCAGCGCACATTACGGAGCTGTCCGCGGAAGGAGGGGTGTCCGAGCAGATAACCGCTGCCCTTCGGGTTGAGCGTGAAGGTGCGTTGGACCGTGATGTTCTCGGCGTCGAAGGACTCGCCCGGGCCGACCTTCCCGCCGGGGAGGAAACTGCCCGTGTGCTCGCCGTACATCATCACCGAGCGCATCGTGTCGGTCATCGTGATGCCCTCGACGAGCACGTCGCGGACGCGGCCGTGGATGAGCACGCAGGCGTTGATGTTCTTCACCAGCCCGCTGGGGAGATCGTTGTGCGAGGCGTTCAGGTCGATGGTGCCCTTGCCGGTGATGCGCACGCCTGAGATGTAGTCCTTCTGCAGCCCGTGGCCGATGCGGATGCCGTAGGCCTCGGGGGCGTCGTAGGAGACGAACCAGAGGCTGCGGGCGCCGTGACCGGTCTTGTTCGCGAAGCGGATCTTCACCCCGTGGCTGAGTTCCTGCCAGTCGCCGGTGATCGGGATGCCCTTGTGCGGGGTGTCGAACAATCTGCCGTCGCCCCAGGCAATCGTGTCGGGAGCGCCGTTCTTGCCGCCCGTGACGATGATCGTGTACACCGTGCTGCCGAAGAGTTCCGAGCCGTCGACCTTGGTCTTCTTGAGGTCGAAAGCGCCGCCGATCTCGAGGTCGTCTAGCTTCTTGCCCGCGTCCTGGTCGGTCGTGATCTCGCCGACGCTTTCCTTGCGGCAGACGTTGTCGGCCAGCTTGAGGGTGGCACCGGGCATGAGTTCGATCTCCACTGACTTGTCGACGTAAAGGATGGAGCGATGCTTCTTCAGGCCGTGCTGGTGCAGGCCGGGCAGGAAGGTCAGCTTGTCGCCGGGCGCGGCGGCATCCATCACGGCCTGCGGGTCGTCGCCCGGCTTGATCTTGTGTTCAGCCGCGAAGAGGGAGGTCGCGAGTAACAGCAGGGCGGGTCGCATCGCGCATGCTTACTTGGCGACCACCCAGACGTTGCGGTAGACGACGGGGTTGCCGTGGCCTTGGAAGTAGAGCGGGCCGGGGGCGGGGACTTCGGTCTTGAAGGCGCCTCCGGGCGTCGCGCCCTTGAGGGTCAGGCGGTCGTGGACGGTCACGCCGTTATGGCGCACCGAGACCACGGCGTCGGCGGTCTTCTTGCCGTCGGCGTCGAACTTCGCGGCCTTGAAATCGACGTCATAGGTCTGCCACTGGAGGGGCGGAAGGCACATGTTGATCCGCGGGGCAGCGTTCTTGTAGATGCCGCCGCACTCGTTGTCCAAGCCGGCGAGGCCGAAACTGTCGAGCACCTGGACCTCGTAGCGATGCTGCAGGTAGACGCCGCTGTTGGCTCGGCCCTGGCCGCGTCCGAGGGGCTTGAACGGCAGGAGGAACTCGAGGTGCAGGGTGAAGTCCTGGAAGGCCTGCTTGGTCCTGGTGTTGGCTTCGAGGAAGCCGCGCGGATCGACCTTGCCGTTCTCCCAGGCGTCGGCGTTCTTGCCGTCGAAGAGCACCGTGGCGCCCTGCGGGGCCGCGAGGCCCATCGTGGGGGACACGCGCACGAGCCGCGGGAGCGTGAAGGCCTTGCCGTCGAGCGAGCCGGTCAGCTTGCCGTCGGCGAGCGTGGCGTCCTTGAAGACGACGCGGTCGCCTTCGCGGCGCGCCTCGGATTCGACCTTGGAGCGGCCGTTCGCCTCGCCGATGCCGGGCAGGCCGCCGCGTATCAGCACCAGTCGGAAGTTGCCCTCGCCGAGGGCGATGACGTTGGCGCCGACCTCAGGGTGTGACTGAGGGTCGGCGTATTCTCCCTGCAGCGGGAAGTCCGGTCCGGCCGTCTCCACCGTGAGGTAGACCGGAGGTTCTGGCGCCTTCGGCGCGGGCGCTTTTTTCTTGGGGGCGTCAGCCGCGA
>CAIOPO010000183.1 GCA_903860195.1 uncultured Opitutia bacterium
AACGCATCTTCCCATCCTGATAAGATGATGGATGCTTGATTTATCCCCTTTTGCCTCCATGGTGCCTTCACCATGGCGAAGTCCTCCTCCTTCATCTTCTCCTCCGAATCCGTCGGCGAGGGCCATCCTGACAAGGTGGCCGACAGCATCTCGGACTCGGTCCTCGACGCCTGCTTCGCGCAGGACCGTTTCTCGCGCGTGGCGTGCGAGACCCTGGTCAAGAGCGACCACGTCGTCATCGCCGGCGAGCTGACCACCAAGGCCCGCGTCAATTTCGAGGAAGTCGTCCGCGCGGCCATCCGCGAGATCGGCTACGTCAATGACGACGACGTCTTCCACGCCGACAAGGTCTTCATCACCAACCTCCTCACCAAGCAGTCGCCCGACATCGCCCAGGGCGTCGACGAGCGCAAGGCCGAGGGCAAGAAGCACGCCAAGATGGGCGCCGGCGACCAGGGCATCATGTTCGGCTACGCCTCGAAGGAGACCCCCGAGCTCATGCCGGCTCCGGTGATGTTCGCCCACCGCCTCAACCGCGCCCTGGCCCGCCTCCGCAAGTCCGGCGCCCGCGGCACCGAATGGCTGCGTCCGGACTGCAAGTCGCAGGTCGCCGTCCGATACGAGGACGGCCGTCCGGTCGCCATCGAGAACGTCGTCATCTCGACCCAGCACACCGCCGACGTCTCCCATCGTCAGATCGAGAAGTTCTGCGTCGACCAGGTCATCCGCAAGGTCCTGCCCGCCTCCCTCCTCTCGCGTCGCACCGAGTTCCTCATCAATCCCACCGGCCGCTTCGTGGTCGGCGGCCCCCAGGGCGACTGCGGCCTCACCGGCCGCAAGATCATCGTCGATTCCTACGGCGGCATGGGCCGTCACGGCGGCGGCGCCTTCTCCGGCAAGGATCCCACGAAGGTCGACCGGTCCGCGGCCTACATGGCCCGCTGGGTGGCCAAGCACATCGTCGCCTCCGGCGCCGCCGAGCGCGTCGAGATCCAGGCCGCCTACGCCATCGGCCATCCTGAGCCGACCAGCCTGCACGTGGACACCTTCGGCACCGGCAAGCTCTCCGACGAGCGCATCCTCCGCGCCGTGAAGCGGGTCTTCCTCTTCAACCCCGCCGAGATCATCCGGCAGCTCGACCTGCGCCGTCCGATCTACCGCGCCAGCACCCACTACGGCCACTTCGGCAAGAAGGGCCTGCCTTGGGAGACCACCTCCCGTCTGGCCGCCTTCCGCAAGGCCCTCGCCCGATGAGACGTTCCTGCGCCCGGCGTCACGCCCCCCTCGTCCTTACCAACATGACCAAGAAATTCACCGACTACAAAGTGGCCGACCTCTCCCTCGCGGAGTGGGGCCGCAAGGAACTCCAGGTCGCCGAGCACGAGATGCCCGGCCTCATGGCGCTGCGCGCGAAGCACGGCCGCCGCAAGCCCCTCAAGGGCGTGCGCATCTCCGGCTCGCTGCACATGACGATCCAGACCGCCGTCCTCATCGAGACCCTCGTGGAGCTCGGCGCGGACGTCCGTTGGGCCTCCTGCAACATCTTCTCCACCCAGGACCATGCCGCCGCGGCCATCGCCAAGGCCGGCATCCCCGTCTTCGCCTGGAAGGGCGAGACGCTCGAGGAATACTGGGAGTGCACCATGCAGGCGCTGACCTGGCCCGATGGCAGCGGCCCCGAGCTCATCGTCGACGACGGCGGCGACGCCACACTCCTCATCCACAAGGGCTATGAGCTCGAGAACGGCTCCAAGTGGGTGAACACCGCCTCCGAGTCGGAGGAGGAGCAGATCATCAAGGACCTGCTCAAGAAGGTCGCCAAGAAGCGCCCCGGTCACTGGCACAAGGTCGTCAAGGACTGGAAGGGCGTCTCCGAGGAGACCACCACCGGCGTCAAGCGCCTCTACCGCATGCTCGAGGAGGGCTCCCTGCTCGTCCCCGCGGTGAACGTCAACGACACCGCCACCAAGTCCAAGTTCGACAACCTCTACGGCTGCCGCGAGTCCCTCGTGGACGGCATCAAGCGCGCGACCGACGTGATGGTCGCCGGCAAGGTCGCCCTCGTCATCGGTTACGGCGACGTCGGCAAGGGCTCGGCTCAGTCCCTCCGCGGCCTCGGCGCCACGGTCCAGGTCGCCGAGATCGACCCGATCTGCGCCCTGCAGGCCGCGATGGAAGGCTACCGCGTCGTCACCGTCGAGGACACCCTCGGCAAGGCCGACATCTACGTCACCGCCACCGGCAACAAGGACATCATCACCCTTGAGCACATGCTGCGGATGAAGGACCAGGCCATCGTCTGCAACATCGGCCACTTCGACAACGAGATCCAGGTGACCCGCCTCAACGCCTACAAGGGCGTGAAGAAGGACACCATCAAGCCGCAGGTCGACCGTTACACCTTCAAGGACGGCCGCCAGCTCTACATGCTCGCCGAAGGCCGCCTCGTGAACCTCGGCTGCGCCACCGGCCATCCGAGCTACGTGATGTCGACCTCCTTCACCAACCAGGTCCTCGCCC
>CAIOPO010000184.1 GCA_903860195.1 uncultured Opitutia bacterium
CGTTACGTCGAGCAGCTCGGCCTTCCTTACACCGCCGCCTCCGTGCTGGTCGCCGACCGGGCCCTCGCCGAGTGGTTCGAGGCCGCCGTGGCCGCCCATCCGGCGGGCGCTTCCGCCCTGGCCAACCTCGTGGTCAACGAGCTGCTGCGCGACCTCTCCGCCGCCGTGCCGCCCGTCCCCCTCTCGGCCTGTCCCGTCCGTCCCGCCGCGCTCGCGGGCCTCGTGAAGCTCACCGACGAGGGCGTCATCTCCAAGCAGCAGGCGAAGGAGGTCTTCGCCGAGATGTTCCGCACCGGGCAGGAGGCGGCCGCGATCGTCGACGCCCGCGGCCTGCGTCAGAACAGCGACACCGGCGAGCTGGAGCAGATCATCCGCGAAGTCGTCGCCGACCCCTCGGTCGCCAAGTCCATCGCCGAATACCGCGCCGGCAATGAGAAGGCCATCAACGCGCTCAAGGGGCCGATCATGAAGCGCACGCAGGGCAAGGCCAACCCGGGGCTGGTCGACCAGCTTCTCCGCCGCATCCTCGGATGAGCCGGGAGGAGCTGCCGCCGCCCTGGACCGCCGGCCTCAAGGCCGTCAGGGACAACTTCGCCCCGCTGCTCATCATCCTCGGCTTCGCGACCGCGCTGGCCGTGAGCTACTACCGCGTCGAGCCGGTGAAGGCCGCGCTCGACCGCGTCGGCCGGCTCAGCGACGCCTCGCCCCTGGTGTTCGCCGCCGTCTGGTCCTCGTTCTCCGCCGGCCTCGTCCCGTGGTGCTTCCGCATGGCCTTCCCCCGCCTGCGTCCGCGGCATCCGCTGCCCGACCTCGTGCACTGCCTCGTCTGGTGGGCCCTCATGGGGATGCTCATCAGCGGCTTCTATTCGCTCCAGGCCCGTTGGTTCGGCGAGGAGGCCGGCCTCCGGACGGTGAGCCTCAAGGTGGCGGTCGACATGCTCGGCTTCACCGTCCTCATCGGCGCCCCCTTGCAGGCCATCTCCCACCTCTGGAAGGACTACGGATGGGATTTAGCCCGTCTGCGGGCCTCCATGGGCAAGGGCTGGTATCGCCGGCTCGTCCTTCCGAACCTCCTTCCGAACTACTGCGTCTGGCTGCCCGGCACGTTCATCTTCTACTCGCTGCCGACCTCGCTGCAGCTGGTCGTGGCCAACTGCATCGGGTGCTTCTGGGCCCTGATGTGCGCCCGCATCGCCGCGCATTCGGGCGGAGATTGCCGCTGAGCCCAGCCGCCGCTTGAAAAGCCGGCCCACTTGGGCGACCTTCCTCGCGTGCCAGACCTATTCGGAGAGATCGAGCCCGGCGTCGCCGAGGTGGTCCCGTTCGACGGCGGCGCCCGGGCCTACTCCTACTCGGTGCCCGCCGCCCTGAAGGGCGTGCTCCGGCCCGGACACTTGGTGCGCGTCCCGCTGGGCGGACGCACGAGCCTGGGCGTGGTCTGGAAATGTCCGGCCGAACCTCCGGCCGGGGCGCGTCTGCGCAGCGTCATCCTGCTCGAGCACGAGCAGCCGGTGATGACTCCCGACTGCTGCCGTTTGGCGGAATGGATGGCCGGCTATTACGGCTGCGGACTCAACTCGGTGCTCGAGACCCTGCTTCCCGCCGCCGTGCGCAAGGGCGTCCGTCCCGTGCTGCGCCGTCTGCTCACCCTCGCCCGCAG
>CAIOPO010000185.1 GCA_903860195.1 uncultured Opitutia bacterium
CCCAGGTCGTCGATGAACACCACGACGAAATTGGGCGGGTCCGCGCCGAAGGCTCCGGCCGCGCAGAGGAGGAGGGCTGTGAGCGCGCGTCGCATCTCAGCGCAGTGAGCGGATGTAGAGGATCACCGACTCGATCTGCGCGTCGGTCATCACGCCCGCGAAACTGGGCATGGCGAATTCCGACTTGAGGAACGAGGCATGCTTCTTGGCTTCCGGACGCAGGATCGATTCGCGCAGGTAGGCGTCGTCGACGGTCAGCGACCCTTTTTTCCGCGTCTCGGTGACATAGTCGCGCTTGGAACCGTAAAGGCCCTTCCATTTCGGCCCTACGTTGGTCATGACCGCGTCCGTCACGGAATGGCAGGCGACGCAGCCGAAGACCGTCGAGAGCCGGCGGCCCTCCTCGGCCGAGACCGTCTCCTTGGCCGCGGCCTTGGCCGGGCGCGGCGTGAGGTCGATGCGGACGTCTCCGAAGCCTTCCTTGGTCGGGACGAAGGGGGTGAGCTCATGGATCGTCGTGTAGGCGTTGTCCTCCATCGCACGGCCGTCGGCGGCGGCGATGGACCAGCCCACGCGCAGCTGCTCGACCGGCTTGATGCCCGGAGCGGCGATGAACACCGAACGGCCGTCCTCGGAGACGTAGGCCGCGCTCGGCGTCAGCCAGTCGTTCCCCGTCGAGCCGTCCTCCTTGTATTGGGCGGAGCCGTAGGAGGGTGCGCGTCGGTAGCGCCAGGTCGCGAGCGACCAGTTGTCAGGATCCGACGCCTTCGCGCGGTCGACCGGCACCTCGAAGCGGACCAGCACCCCCTTGTCCGTCGGCGCGACCTCCTTGGGCGCCAGGAGCGGCGCGCCCGTGTGCCGCACGCGCCCGATGCCGGCGAGGGAGTCGAGGATGTTCCCCCAGCCCGCGATCTGGAAGCCCGCGACGTAGAGTTGTCCGTCGGCGGGGTTCACCGAGCCGTTGAGGGGCGGGAAAGTGAAGCCCTTGGCCACGCTGGCGACGCTGGCCTGCGCCCGTTTTCCGCGCCGGTTGAAGTTCACCCGCAGCAGGTCGGGCTGATTGAAGCAGATCTGGACCATCTCCCCGTCGAGCGGGCCCATCTTCGAGCCGATGAGCCAGACCTGGGAGAGCGCGGAGGCGTTCACCGCGTGCGGCATCCAGGTGAGCGGAGCTTCGATGGGCGCCGGATACCGCTCCTTGGGCAGCTTGTCGCTGAGGAATCCGTAGAACTTGCGTCCTTCCACGACGTGGATCGGCGTGCTGGGCACGTAGTGTCCCTGCTGGTCGCTGGAGGTGACCAGCCCGGTGACCGGGTGGACGGCGAGGTTCGGCTGACGGAAGCCGTAGCCGAGCACCTCGAAGCGCGCGCCGTCGGCGGAGATCCTGAGCACGCTGCCGTTGTGTTTGCCGATCGTCTCGGCCTCCTGGCCTCCCTTGGCGATGAAGAACTCCCCGCCCGGCCCGACGCGCAGCGTGCTGGGGAACTCACGCAGGTCGGCCGTCTGCGCGAAGGCGTTGCAGAACATCTCGTGGACGTCGGCCTCGCCGTCGCCGTCCGTGTCCTGGAGCCGCCAGATGCCGTTGCGGTCGAAGGCGAACAGCTCCCCGTCCCTGACCGCGAGCGTCATCGGCTCGTGCAGTCCGGAGGTGAAGCGGCGCCAGACGGGCTTCGGGTCGCTGCCGTGCAGTCCCGCCACCGACCAGACGTCGCCGTCGATGGTCACCACGTAGGCTCCTCCGCCGGGCAGGAACTGCACGTCGGAGGGCCGCA
>CAIOPO010000186.1:5000-34001 GCA_903860195.1 uncultured Opitutia bacterium
CCTCACCACGCTCGAGGACCGGCAGGCGCTCGCCAAGAACATGTTCCTCTTCGGACAGTGCATGGAGGGCACGCAGTTCTACGGACTCTTCGGCATGGTCCTCTCGCTCTACCGCCAGAACAAGTTCCCGGGCATCGGCCAGATGTTCCGTTACACGCTCCGCGACGAGTCCAACCACATCGACCTCTTCCGCCAGCTCTTCAGCGAGCTCGTCAAGGAGAACCCCGACGTCTGGACGCCCGCCTTCAAGGAGGAGCTCCGTCAGCTCATGGCCGAGGCCGTGTCCCTGGAGAAGGAGTTCATCCGCGACTGCCTCCCGGTCAACGGAATCGGGCTCTCCTCCAAGGAGTTCGAGCAGTACATCGACTACATCGCCGACCGTCGCCTCCGCAACTGCGGCCTCGACCCGCTGCAGGCCGAGACGAACAACCCCTTCCCCTGGCTCTCCGAGATGATGGACCTCAAGAAGGAGCAGAACTTCTTCGAAGGCCGTGTCACCGAATACCAGAAGACCGGCGCCCTCGAGACCGCTCCCGACAACGAGCTCTGAGCCCGCCCGCGCCGGCCTCCGACGTCACCCCCTCCGCGTCGAAGGCCGGCAACGCTTCATCCCACTCACCCCCTCCACGACCCGTCACCGCCTTCCGGCGCGCACCCGCCGCGCCCCCACCTTCCTTTCTCCCCCGCTCCCACGCACCCAACACCTTCCATGAAATCCGAACTCCCCTTCTTCCGCACCGACCTCGCCCTCAAGAACGCCGTCCGCGCGCCCCTCGAATCCAAGCCCCGTTTCAACTGGCGCGAATCGCTCCCGGGCGGCCTCGGCGACCAGGGTGAGCGCGTCGCCGACCTCGTCGGCCAGGCCCTCACCGACCTCCTCACCTCCCGCGAGGTGAAGGACATCTTCAACGATGACAACCGGCGCTTCGTCGCCGCCATCGCCTGCGAGGTCGCCCAGAAGGTCGCGCAGCTCGGCGACCAGGTGACCGAGGCCCGCGTCTACCAGATCGTCGAGGAGGCCCTCGTCCGCCACGGCAAGCACGACCTCGCCAAGGCCATCCTCTTCTCCAAGGACCACGTCGCCGGCTCCGGCGAGCTGCCCGCCGTCACCACCCGCCTCGTCCGCCGCAACGGACAGTTCGTGCCCTGGAATCCGGACAAGATCGAGGTCGCCGTGCGCAAGGCCTTCCTCTCGCTCGACCGCGATTCGGCCCCGGCCGTCATGGTCGCCGCCGCCGTCACGCGCAAGGTCGCCGACTCCGGCCTCGGCGCCATCGGCATCGAGGAGGTGCAGGACTTCGTGCAGGACGAGCTCATGCGCCAGGGCCACTACAAGGTGGCCGAGGCCTACATCCTCTACCGCGCCTACCGCGCCCGCCGTCGCGAGGAGGCCGCCGTGGCGCCCGCCCCGGTGGACGACCGCCAGGAGTCGCTCATCCTCATCAAGCAGCCCGACGGGGCCACCTACCTCTGGAACGGGGAGGACCTGCGCCGTCGCATCGAGTTCGCCGCCGTCGGTCTCGAGCTCACCAAGGGGCTCAAGGAGATCGAGTCGGACCTCCGCCGCGGGCTCTTCAACGAGATCAGCGAGGCCGACCTCCGCAAGACGGTCGAGCTCAACGCCAAGACCCTCGTCGAGGCCGACGGCGACTTCGCCAAGTTCGCCGCGCGCATCGGGCTGACCTACATCTACGAGGAGGTGCTCGGCTGGGACATCGTCCGTGACGGCGTCGCCCAGCTCAAGGAGTTCCACCGCGCCAAGTTCGCCGCCTACGTCGAGCGCGGCATCGCCATCGGCCGTCTCTCGCCCGACCTCCGGAAGTACGACCTGGCCCGCCTCGCCGACGCCCTCGACCCCTCCTCCGACATGGAGTTCGAGTTCCTCGGGGTGCAGACGATGTACGACCGCTACCTCATCATCGACAAGACGGTGAAGCCCGCCCGCCGCCTCGAGACGCCCCAGTTCTTCTGGATGCGCGTCGCGATGGGCCTCTTCCTCCGCGAGGAGAAGGACCGCGACGGCTGGGCCATCCGGCTTCACGGGCTCTACAAGTCGCGCCGCTTCTGCAGCTCGACCCCCACGCTCTTCAACTCCGGCACGCTCCACAGCCAGCTCTCGTCCTGCTACCTCTACAAGGTCGACGACACCATCGAGTCCATCATGCTCCGCGGCATCGCGGAGAACGCCTTCCTCTCCAAGTGGGCGGGCGGCCTCGGCGGCTCCTGGACGTCGGTCCGCGGCACGGGCTCCTACATCAAGGGCACCAACGGCGAATCCCAGGGCGTCATCCCCTTCCTCAAGCTGCACAACGACCAGTTGGTGGCCGTCAACCAGGGCGGCAAGCGCCGGGGCTCGGGCTGCGCCTACCTGGAGACCTGGCACAACGACATCGAGGACTTCCTCGAGCTGCGCAAGAACACGGGCGACGACCGCCGCCGCACCCACGACATGAACACGGCCAACTGGATCCCGGACCTGTTCATGAAGCGGGTCAACGCCCTCCAGGGCTGGACGCTCTTCCTGTCCAACGAGGTGCCCGACCTGCACGAGACCTACGGCGCCGAGTTCGAGCGCCGCTACTTGGCCTACGAGCGGCTCGCCCAGGAGGGGAAGATCTTCGGCAAGAGCATCCTCGCCCTCGAGCTCTGGAAGAAGATGCTCGGCATGATCTTCGAGACCGGACATCCCTGGATCACCTTCAAGGACCCCTGCAACGTCCGCTCGCCGCAGGACCACGTCGGCGTCATCCACTCCTCCAATCTCTGCACGGAGATCACGCTCAACACCAGCGCGGACGAGACCGCGGTCTGCAACCTCGGTTCGGTGGTGCTCGACTCCCACCTGCGTGAGGACGGCTCCATCGACCACGACCGTCTGCGCGAGACGGTCACGGTCGCGGTCCGGGCCCTCGACAACGTCATCGACATCAACTACTACCCGACCAAGGCGGCCGAGGTCTCCAACCTCCGCCACCGCCCGATCGGCATGGGCGTGATGGGCCTGCAGGACTGCCTCTACCGCAAGGGCCTCTCCTTCGCCTCCCAGGCCGCCGTCGAGTTCAACGACGAGATCATGGAGGCCGTGGCGTTCTACGCCTACTCGACCTCCTCCGACCTCGCCGCCGAACGCGGCGCCTACAGCACCTACAAGGGGTCGAAGTGGGACCGCGGCCTCCTGCCGCAGGACACCATCGACCTCCTCGAGAAGGAGCGCGGCGAGAAGATCGAGGTCGTCCGCGGCGGCCGCATGGACTGGAAGCCGGTCCGCGAGAAGATCGCCCGCCAGGGGATGCGCAACTCGAACGTGCTCGCCATCGCGCCGACCGCCACGATCTCCAACATCGTGGGCAGCTCGCCCTGCATCGAGCCGACCTACAAGAACCTCTTCGTGAAGAGCAACCTGTCCGGCGAGTTCACCGAACTCAACGGCTGGCTGGTGCGCGACCTGAAGAAGCTCGGGCTCTGGAACGAGGACATGGTCAAGCAGCTCAAGTACTTCGACGGGGAGCTGAAGGACATCCCGGGCATCCCGCAGGAGCTCAAGGAGAAGTACCTCACCGCCTTCGGCATCGAGTCGAAGTGGCTGATCGACGCCGCCGCCCGCCGGCAGAAGTGGATCGACCAGGCGCAGTCGCTCAATCTGTTCCTGCCCAAGCCGGACCAGAAGATGCTCTCCCACATGTACAAGCACGCCTGGCGCGCGGGTCTCAAGACGACCTACTATCTCCGCACGCTCGGCGCCTCCAACATCGAGAAGGCCACGGTCGACGTGAAGCGCGACCAGGCCGAGCCCAAGAAGAAGGAGTTCACGGAAGCCGAGAAGCAGGCCTGCTCGCTCGAGGCGATGCGCAACGGCGGCACCTGCGAGGCCTGCCAGTGAGCCGCTGACCGGCCGCAACGCCGAAGGGCGCCCGCCAGGGCGCCCTTCTTGTTGGTCGAGCCGCGGGCAGGGGGCTTCGCCCGGATGGGCGGCCGCCGGACCCGGGCCTCAGGCGCCGCGGCGCCGATATCCTCTTCCATCCCGCAACGTTCATCGCCTAACTTGTCCGCATGCGCACTCTCTCCACCCCGGCCGGCACGGTCGTGGTCCTGCCCCGGGACGAAGCCTTCGCGGAACTGGTCCGTCGTCTGGAGTCACGTGCCGCCCGCGGACCTTTCACGGTCGGCCTCAGCGGAGGCTCCACGCCCAAGGCCTTCTACGCCTGGGCGGCCGCGGGACGGAGGCTTTCCCCGACGGTGCTGGAACGGACGGAATGGCACGTGAGCGACGAGCGATGCGTGCCGCTCGCCTCCGATGACTCCAACTTCGGCCATGCCGTCCGGGGCCTGCTCGATCCGCTCGGCGTGCCAGTTTCGCGCCGCCGTCCCTGGCCGGTCGAGCTTCCGCCCGAGGCCGCCGCCGCCCGCTACGCCGCGGAGCGCCCGGCCGGGGCGGGTTTCGACCTCTGCGTCCTGGGCCTGGGCGATGATTCGCACATCGCCTCGCTCTGGCCGGGCTGTCCGCTGATCGGCAAGGCCGACGGCCCGCTGTTCGCCGCCACGGAATGGCCGGGCAGGGGATGGCGCCTGACCATCACGGCCGCGGGCCTCGCCCGTTGCGGCGAAATCGTCGTCCTCGTCAACGGGGCCGCCAAGGCGGCCGCCTTGAAGGCCGTCTGTCGCGGTCCTGAAGCGGTCATGTCGCACCCGGGCCAGCTCCTGCGCGCCCTGCGCGCCAAGGTCACCTGGCTGGCGGATCCGGAGGCGGCGTCGGCGTTGGCGGACTGACGGGCGTCGCCGGCCTGGCGTTCTGTTCGGGCGCGTGATCGGTGACGTTGTGCCGGAGCAAGGGGCCGTCCTCGGCCCGTCCCGGCCCGAGGGTGAAGATGAAACGTTGGTCGGCCGCCAGGATCAGCGTCGTCGAACTGTCATGCGTCCATTTGCCGGCGGCGTCCAGATACTCGATGCGGTGGTTGGCCTTCCGCCGGGCCGTTCCCTCAAGGGGATGCCTGGCCGAACGTCCGGGCCTGACCTCGACGTGCCGGTCTCCCAGCCAGCACCGGACGACGTTGTCGGAGAGGTTGAGGAACACGACCGAGCCGACCGGCTGGCTCTTGAAATCCACCGGCACGAGGCTGATGCGCGCTCCGGTCGGAACGCCCGGTGAGACGATGAGCACGTGGCGTCCGCCTTCCGCCGGCACGATGAACCTGAGCGGGCTCAGCAGCGGGACTCCGTCGTCGCTCAGGAGCGTCAGCGAAGCTTCGGCGCCGGCGGTCAGCGCGGTCGGCGGCGCCAGATGGCCGTCAGCGACCTCGATTTCCTTCGGCGGCCGGCCCGCATCGGCGGACAGGAGCGCCCGCATCGGCGCCTGGGAGATTCCGCTGACGTGAAGGAGCGTCTCCGTCCCCTGCGTCCGGGTGCCGGCCAGCAGCAGCAGCAGGATGGGGGCGTACGGCCTCAATTCGCTCCGCCGGCGTCAGCCTTGGCCTTGCCTTTGCCCTTGGCCTTGCCTTCGGACGGTTCGGGAGGCGGAGGCAGCGGCGGCGTTTTCAGGATCGGGGCGACCACCTTGTTCTCCATGATCACCGAGTTGTGGTAGCGATCCTCGGGCTTCGCTCCGGGCATCTCGAGCACGAAGTACATCAGCCGGGTGTTGGGGAAGAAGATCATCGTGGTCGAGGTGATGAGCTTCGGCTCGCCGCCCGGCTCGGTCACCGCCAGCGAGAACCTCGCCGGCTGGCGCTTGGTGAACCGCCCCGGATAGCGCGCCAGTCCGCGGGACGGCACCTGGAGGGCGGTTTTGTCGATGGCCGCGTCGACGCGGGCGTTGGTGTAGTTGATGATCTGGATGGTTCCGTAGGGGAAGGCCTCTTCGCTGAAGTCGAAGATCTGAGCCTGGGCCGCCTGGCCGGTCTGGTCCGGGAAGAGGATGACCGCCAGGTCGGCGCCGTCGGTCGGTACCGGGACGGAGACGAAGGGTACCCAGATCACCACGGGGTTGCCCTGCTTGTCCTTTTCGGTGCCGAAAGTCTTCTTCGCGATGATGGCGGTCGGAGGGCCGAAATACTGCGTCTTGACGCTCAGCGCCATGACGTCCGGGGAGAAGGACACCCGGTCCTTGTCCTGCAGGAGCGCCAGTTCGGGCGGGTTCTCCGGCGCCCTCCACCAGGCGATGCGCAGGGTGGCCTTACGTCCCGGCACGGTCGACGTCTGCTGGGCCGGGGCGGCGGAAGGAAGGCAGGAGACGCCGCAGAACAGCGCTGCGGCGAGGAGGGGGGCGATTCTCATCTCAGATTTCGTTGGCGCCGAGCCAGCGCATGGAAGTGGCGCGGAAGCGGCGTCCCAGCAGCCGGTTGACGTTCGCCGGATTGGCCGTGGGCGCGGTCACGCCGACCGGGAAGTTGCGCTCGTGGGGGTCCAGGACGGCCGAGGTTCCGTAGGCGTTGCCTCCGTCCCGGTAGTCGAGCCGCCGGCGGTTGGGATCGTCGCCCGTGGCGCCGTTGGCTCCCGGTATCATGTATTCCATGCCGCGCTGCACGACGACCTCGACCCAGGCCTTGCCGATCACGCGGCCGCCGTTGTCCAAGGCCTCGCCGTAGGCACGGATGACGAACGTGTCGGACCGCGCCGTCAGGTTGGGGCCGACGGAGTTGAGCACGTCCATCTGGGTGACGATGCCGGCCGCGCCGAGTCCGGCGGTGACGGCGCCGTCCGCGTTGGTGCGGCTCATCGCCCGCATGTTCGGGAACCGCAGCTTCGGGTCGATCTTCGGGTAGGCGGAAGTCTCAATCCACCAGCTGGTCGCGGCGGGCGAGGCGTTGTTGGCCTTGATGTTGTTGGGGTCGTACCAGTTGCTGCCCGGAATGGGGGCGGCGGGATTCGTGAACGTGCCTCCGGCGTTCCCGATGGCGTTCAGGTTGATCCTGCGGCTGGCGTCGGCGTCAAGGTCCGCCTTGTCGATGGCCGCCTGCAGCGCGCCCTTGAGGCCGTAGATCTCGTTGTTGACCAGACGTCGGTTGATGAAGTCGGCCAGCGACATGAACGGGCCGCGGCCGCGCACCTCCGCCACCACGCGCTCGGCCAGCTCGTCAATCTGGGCGTCGGTGAGCTCGCGGTGCTTGGTCCAGGGCTCGGTGCCGTCGGTGGCCGTGCCGCCGATGGCGCGGGCGAACTTGGTGAGGGCGGTCGTCGTTCCGGTGCCGCTCGTCAGGTCGGGCAGGGGCTGCCCGCGCAGGGCGCCGAGCACGGACTTCCAGGCCGCCTTGGAAGTGGAGTTCACGTTGAAGCCTCCGTTGTAGAGTGAGTTCTTCGCGAGGTACTTCGGGTGGGGGAAGTCGCTTTCGGTCAGCGCCTGCGTCACGTTGGTGAGCGAGTTGGTGAGATTGGCCGCCGGCCGTCCGTCGGGGATGAACGTCATGCGCTTGTTCGCGAGGGGATTGCGTCCGCCTTCGAGGGCGGCCTTGAGCGCGGTGAAGGTGGCGGCCGTGACTCCGGCGGCGGCCAGCGCGTTCTCCTGCAGCGTCCGGACGGCGGGATCGGTCGCGAGGTCCGGGCCGTTGGGCCAGGCGTTCGGAGTGTCCGCGGGAGAGTAGGAATTGGCGGGCAGGTTGAGGCCGCTGAAGTAGAAGCCGTCCCACAGCGCGAGGTTCGAGGCGAAGGCGTGGTCGATCCGAGGCGCCGTGCGGTTGCGGACCGGACGGGTGCCCATCGCCTTGGCGACGTAGCCTAGCTCCGGCATCGGCCCGCGGGCGGCGGCGGCGTTGGCGCCGTGCAGCGCGTTGAATTCGGCGGAGCTCTCGTCGGGGAAGGCGTCGCGCGGGCCGGGCCATTCGATGACGCGGGTCAGGTCGCCGATGCCGGGATGGGCGAAGGAAGACCCGACGGTGAGGTCCGCGTCGGTGCCCAGTTCGGCGGTGGGGGCGGTGCCCAGCTGTGCCAGTGACAGCAGCGGGCGACGGGGGACCGGGAAGAGGATGACGGAGTCCTGGCCGTTCACGGTGTCCGTGATGCTGCGCCCCCAGTAGGCGTTGGTGAAGCCGACCGTGGTCGGGAACTGCGCGCGCGAAAGCGTTCCGTCCAGCGTGCGTTGCGCCTGGATCCAGCCCAGCGGGGTGTGGGCCTTGCCGTCATAGCCGAAGAGCTGGGCCTGCTGCGCGCGGTGGCCGATCATGAACGGCGTGGTCGGGGCCTGGAGCATCTCAATCGGCGTCCTCATGCGGTCCTGGCCGGCGCTCGGGGTCCCGATGTTGCCGAAGTTCGGAGTCGCCACGCTGTTCGGATACCAGAGGGCCGTGTCGCGGGTCGTGTCGGCGGCCCGGCGGACGAAGTCCACCATGAAGACGGGCGCCTTGGTCGTTCCGGGCACGAGCGTGAACGGCTGGCTGTAGTTGAGAGTGTCGGCCTTGTATAAGGTGAGTTCCAGCGCCTTGCCGGTGGTCTCGTTGAATTCGGGGTCGGTCGGCACGGAGGCGCTCAGCGCGCTCCAGGAGCCCTTGATGTAGTAGTTGGGCGTCGGCGGATTCTGGCCGAAAGGCCGGGTCCATTCGCGGTCGATGGAGACGTAGTAGCCGTCGTCATGGTTGGAATTGCTGTACATGGGCCAGCCGGCGCACATCGCCTGGAAGTTCAGCAGCAGGCTCTCGTCGACGAAGTTGAAGCCGTTCGCCGTCTCCGAGCCCTCGCGGTATCTGCGGATCTTCCGTCCGCTGTTGGAGCCGTCGTCGACGTAGGTGCTGGGGTCGTCGTTCGGAGTTCCGAACCAGCGACGGTGGGTGTTCAGCTGCCTGCCGTCGATGGCGCGCTTGCCGAGGAGGTAGAAGTTCCAGGTCAGGTTGCCATGGGTCCCGACGCGGCCGTTGCGTGACACCGGGGCGATGTAGCCGGGGAGTTCGGTCCGCGTCTCAGTCAGCATGGGCTCGCCCGGTTTCGCGGGGTGCGAGGGGGGGTAGGAGGCGCGTCGGTCGATGGAGATGCGTTCGGCCTCGGCGCCGACGATGCGGCCGTTGTAGGCCAGCCAGCCCGTGTTGCGGACCAGGACCTGCATCGACCTTCCTCCCAGCCGGCTTTCGAGCGAGGGGATGGTTCCGTCCCACGTGTTCAGTTCATCGTCCGGGTTGAAGGGCGCGACGGTGTTGGTGAAAGTGAGCGCATCCCGCAGGCGGCGGTTGTTTCTGACGTCGGCCCAGAGGTCGCTCAGTCGCTGGGCGTAGGTCCAGTCCGCCAGGCCTCCGTTGGACCAGGTGATCAGGGGCAGGGGGCCGGAGCCGTCCGGGTCGTAGGCGGCGAAGGTCTTGCAGTCATCGAAGTCGAGGTTCCAGATCACGCGCTCCGAGCTTTGGTCCCGCTGTCCGGTGCCGAAACGGGCGCGGATGTTGTGGTAGGGCGTCATCTTGTAGAAGACGCGGCTGAGCAGCTCGAAGCCCGTGTCCCCCGGGACGGAGACGTTCTTCCCGCCGCTGTTGTCGAGCGAGTCGGTCGAGGGCGCGGTGGAGATGACGCGGACTTCGCCGGGGTTGAGGCGGATGGTCCTGCCGCCTCCCGTGGTGGTGCCTCCGGAACCGGCGACGATGCGGAAGGCGAACGAACGGTTGTCGTTCTCACCGTCGCCGATGACGACGTCCCCGATGTCGACGATGGCGCCGGCCACGCGGTCCGCGCTGCCGATGAAGTCATAGGTGAGCGGCTTGATGCGCTGGCCGGTCGTCATGTTCACGGACGTGTACATCCGCTCGGTGGAGTAGAACGAGGCGTTGGGATAGCGGAAGATGAAGCGGAAGGGGTTGTTGCTGGCGCTGGTGACCATGCCGATTCCCTCGAACTCCAGCGGGGCGTCGTAGGGGTTGTGCAGGACGACGATCGGGTCGACCGTGATGCCCATCAGGGCTCCGTTGCGCACGGCGGAGTAGATGGTGGAGAAGCGCAGCACCGAGGGCATGAACGCGGGCGAGGTCGGACGGGTCCGCGTCGTCTGCGCCTGCGGGGTGTCGTAGAAAGAGTCGGTGGGCGCCGTTCCGCCGGAGCGCGCCGTCGGCGCCTGGATGCCGGCGGCGGCCGTGAAGAGGAAGCCCGTGGAGGGTCCGCCCGGGGGCACGACTTGCGCCGCGTCGTAAGGGATCTGGCGCCTGCGTTCGGCCTGGAATTCCGGCTGGACGTTCGAATCCGCCAGGTTGTTGCGGTGGAAGTAGCGGTCGGCGACCACGGCGGAGCCGTCGGCGTAGAACTGATCGGGCAGAGGGTTGTTCGGGGCGATGTAGGCGTCGCCCAGGAAGCCGGCGTTGTTGTTCGGGCTGTACCGCCGCAATGGGGCGGCGCGGTTGCCCGTGGCGTAGGTCAGCGGCTCGACGCCCCGCGCGACCACGGAGAGCGCGTCGGTCATCGGCCCGATGCCGCGAAGGGCGCCGCTGGTGGCGGCGGCGTTCTCCGTCTCCCGCTTGTAGGTGCGGTAGAAGTTGCGATACAGGTCCCACGTCGGTCCGCGGACGATTCTCCCCGTCACGTTGTCGGGATCGGTCGGGAGCAGGCCGCGCCAGGGCAGTGCGTCATGCTGGATCGTGCCGGTGGCGCTGACGCGCGTGGCGTCGAGGCGCGTCTGGTTGAAGAAGACGGGCGCGAGCGGCACCTCGTAGGCGAAGCCAAGGCGTTCCGGGGTTTCGCCGCCGTTGCGCGTCTTGATCTGGGCGAGCAGTGCGCTGAACGTCGTCGGCCCTACGTAGCGCGCCGCCCACTCGGAGGCGCGGGGGGAGGCGAGCAGCAGTTCGGAGGCGGTTCCGAGCTTGTCGACCAGGTTGGGCCGGTTGAAGTCGAGGTCGGTCGGACCCTGGGCGCCGTGGAAGAAGGACTGCGTGCGCAAGGAGACGGTCGCCAGCGCCTTCTGGCCCGGATACATCTCGATGGTCCGATAGACGGAGTACGGCAGTTCGAACGCGGTCGAAAGGTCGGTCTTCGGTCCGCCGCTGTAGGTGTCGGTGAGGGTCGAATACGAGTAGGTGGTCACGTCGGGCCAGAGCGCCCGCAGCGCGTCCCGCATCAGGTTGCCGGCCGCGGCCGATCCGCCCGCCTGGATCTGCGCCCAGAGCGCCACGTCCGCGGTCGTGTAAGCGCGCGCGAGCTGCAGCGTGGCCGGGTTGGCGGCGGAGGTGACGTCGGCGTTGCGCCAGTTGCGGAAATCCGTCGAGAAGCTCGCGGGCAGGCCCGCCAGCATCACGCGGTTGTCCTGCGCGTTGGGCACGCCGGTCACCGGATAGGCCAGTTCGAGCGCGCTCCGCTGGGCCGCACTGCCGGCCAGGCCGCGTTCCCAGTCGGTCAGTCCGGACATCGGGTTGCCGGAAGTGTTGTGCGCGTAGGCGTCGGGCAGGTTGACCTTGGCCTTGATGCCCTCGTCGCCGACCCAGAAGGCGAACCGACCGTTGGGGGTGGACGTCGTGCGGGAGGCGGCGTCCCGGTAAGCGCCAGGCATCGGCAGGGGCACGGCGTCGACCGCCCCGTAGTATTCCTGCCAAATGCGGTGGTTGTTGACCGCCGCCGGCCAGTTCACCGTGCCGCGGGAGACGAGCGGAACCACCGTCACGTTATGCACGGGCAAGTTGGGGATCGGGGCGCCGGCGGGGGTGAGGAAGGGGGAGGTCAGTCCGTTGATGAGCGCCTGGCCTTCGTTCATGTTCGCGGCTCCGGTCGTCCCGTCGAAGTAGGAGCGATTGGCGGCGTAGTTCTGGATGCTGATGTTGCCGGGCGCGGCGATTGAGCCGGCGGCGTCCGTGTCGTTGATTTCGTCGGGGTAGGTGGAGCTCGCCCGCGTCGGGGAGACCACCCAGCCGAGGAACAGCCGCGAGTCGTGGGGATTCTCCACGCGCCAGTCGCGCACGCGACGGCTGTCGATGCCGCCGGTCGCCCACACGCCCGTCCAGTAACGCTTGTTGTGATGGACCGAGCTGGTGCCGGCCGCGAGCGGTGCGGTCGGGTTCGGTATCGTGAGGCCGTTGAGGCCCGAGGGTGTGCGCCCGACGCTGGTTTGAAGCGACTGCTGAGCCGGCGTGTCGTCGTTGACGTACAGGTCCGCACGCATGGAGACGCGCTGGTCCGGCCCCATCATGAACTGCAGCTGTCCGATGGCCATCTTCGCCGCGGCCAGCGCGTTGAGGCGCGCGCGCTGATGCCCCGCCTGGCTCTGCGCGAGACGGCTCTCGATCTGCAGGAACGAGGCCAGCACGATGACCATGAGCACCATCCCCGACATCACCGTCAGGGACAGAACGAGGGAGAAACCGGGACGCTTGAGCTTCATCGGTAAAAGGGGGTCCATTTAAGGTATCTCCCCTATGTCCGATGTCAAAGGATAGGTATTCGACAGGTGTAAAAATCAATCATATAAACGGACAAAAAATCATTTAACAATCATTTATTGTCATTTATAATCGATGACTTGCAGGTTTCGTGATGTCGGGAAGGGTGGAGCGGTGGAAACCATTCTGTCCGGCGCGGGTTATTTCATCTGGCCTCTGGGAGCCTGCTCCCTGCTTTCGGTTTTTCTGATCGTCGAACGTGCCCTGGCGCTGCGCACCGACCGTGTGATTCCTCCGGAAGTCTTCGCGGCCGCCCTGCGCGGTGACGCCGTCGCCGCCGCGTCCGGAGATTCCGCCGCGACGCGGCTCGTGTCCTGCTGGCGTTCCGGCGCCACGGGCGAGACGCTGAAGTCCTTCGCCCGCGCCGAGGTGGTGCGGCTCCAGCGCGGCCTGCACCTGCTCGACAGCGTGGTGGCCGCCGCGCCGCTGCTCGGGCTGCTGGGCACCGTCGCCGGACTCGCGGCGCTGTTTCCCGCGCAGGGCGTGCCGGACCAGGCGACGCTCACCCGCGGGGTGGGACTCGCGCTGAGCACCACGATGATCGGGCTCTTCATCGCGATTCCGTCGCTCGTCGCGTCCAACTGGCTCCACCGGCGGCTTGAAGTGCTCAGCTCGCGGCTGGAGGTGCTCGTCGAATCCCTGCTTGCCGCCCGCCGATGAGCATCGCCGTGTCACGTCGCCGACGGGCCGACATCAACGTGGTGCCGCTGGTGGACGTGATGGTCGTGCTGGTCTTCTTCCTGCTCCTCAGCTCCCGCATGGAGGACTCGCGCATGCTCGGCGTCGTCCCGCCCGCCGCCGTCTCCGGCGCCGCCGGCACCGCGGCCGCGTCGGCCGTGGTCGCCGTGGACCGCGAGGGGCGCACGTTCCTCGAAGGCCGTGAGCTCGGCGCGGCCGCGCTGGTGGCGGCCCTCGCCGAGCTGGCCCGGACGCGGCCGGGCGCCGAGGTCGTCGTGGTCGCCGATGAGCGCTCGCAGACCGGCGCGGCGGTGCGCGCGCTCGACGCGGCGGGCCGCGCGGGGCTGCGCGCCCGTCTGCTCACCCGTTCCGAACGCTGAATCCGTACCATGGCGAATCCTGACCGCGAACTGCTCCGTCTGCTGGAGGCCTACGCCCAGGCCCACGGCGTCTCCGGCCACGAGGACGCCGTCCGCGCGATCTTCGTCCGCGAGACCGCCGGCCGTTCGCACGCCTGCGACGGGCTCGGCGGCGTCACGGCCTCGCCGCCCCGCGAGGGCCGCGGGCCGCGCGTGGTGCTCACGGCGCACATGGATGAGATCGGCTTCCTCGTGCAGTCGGTCACGCCCGACGGCTTCCTGCGGCTGGTCCCGGTCGGCGGCTGGCCCGACGGCGTGCTCGCCGCCCAGCGGCTGCGCGTGCTCTCCCGCGCCACGGGACGTGAGCACGTCGGCGTGGTGGCGGCGCTGCCGCCCCATCAGGGCGGGACGCAGGCCGCGTCGGTCGAACGCATGTCCGTCGACCTCGGCGCGCGTTCCGCCGAGGCCGTCGCCGCGCTCGGCATCGTGCCGGGCGACCCGGTCGCGCCGGACGGACCCTTCACGGCGCTCTCCGAGCCCGGCCGCTACCTCTCCAAGGCCTTCGACAACCGCGTCGGCATGACCGCGCTCACGCTCGCCACGCGCGAACTCGACGCCGGTCCGCCCTGCGCCGCCGACATCATCGCGGTGGCGACCGCGCAGGAGGAGGTCGGCTGCCGCGGCGCCGCGGTCGCCGCCCGGCTCTCCCGTCCCGACGTCGCCATCGTCCTCGAAGGTCCGCCGGCGGACGACGTGCCGGGCCTGCGCGGACCGGATTCGCAGGGCGTCCTGGGCGGCGGCGTCCAGCTGCGCGCCTACGATCCGACCGCGATCATGAGCCCGCGGCTCGTCGACCTCGCGCGCGCGGTGGCCGCGGAGGAGGGCATCCCCGTGCAGCTGGCCGTGCGGCGCACGGGCGGCACGGACGCCCGCGCCTTCCAGGCCTTCGGCCACGGCGTCCCTGTGATCGTGCTCGGCGTGCCCGCCCGTTACATCCACACCCACCAGTCCGTGGTCGATCTCGACGACCTGCGGGCCTGCGTCGCCCTCACCGTGGCCCTCGCCCGCCGCCTCGGTCCGGCGGCCGTGGCCGGGCTCACGAAGTTCCTGTGAGCCGGCCCTCACAATCCGCTTGTTAGCCCGCCCCTCCGGGGAGAATGTAGGCCTCTCCCCATGAGCGCGGACAAGAAGGCGAACGACAAGGATGCGAAGCGCGCCGGCTTCGAGGCCGACCTCGAGCGGCTCGAGAAGCTCGTCGCCTCCCTCGAGGAGGGCGAAGTCCCGCTCGACGAGCTCGTCTCCAAGTATGAGCAGGGCATGCGCCTGCTGCGTTCCTGCCAGGAGGGTCTCAAGGCCGCCGAACTGAGGATCTCCGAGCTCGGCCGCCGCGAGGAGAGCCAGGAGTGATGTCCCTGCTCGGCTCCATCCGCGGACCGGAGGACGTCCGCGCCCTGCCGCCCGCGCTCCTGCCGCAGCTCGCGGCCGAGGTGCGCGAACGGCTCGTCTCCGTCACCGCCCGCAACGGCGGCCACGTCGGCCCCAACCTCGGGGTCGTCGAGCTGACGATCGCGCTGCACCGCGTCTTCGAGTCGCCCCGGGACCGCTTCGTCTTCGACGTGGCGCACCAGGGATACGTCCACAAGCTGTTCACGGGCCGCAACGGGGAGTCCTTCGACCGCATCCGGCAGACGGGCGGCCTGAGCGGCTTCCTCACCCGCGAGGAAGGCCCCCACGACGTCTTCGGGGCCGGCCACGCCGGCACGGCCCTCTCGGCCGCGGTCGGACTGGCCAACGCGCGCGACCGGCTCGCGGAGGATTCCCACGTCGTCGCCGTCATCGGCGACGCCGCGCTCACCTGCGGCGTCACCATGGAGGCGCTCAACAACGTCGCGACCTCCGCGCGCCGTCTCGTCATCGTCCTGAACGACAACGAGTGGTCCATCGACCGCAACGTCGGCGCCATGGCGGAGATCCTCAGCCGTCTCATCGTCACGCGTCCCTACAACGACTCCCAGCGGGGCCTGAAACGCCTGCTGGGCGGCAGCCGCTGGGGCCGCCGCGTCCTCGACTTCGGCCGGACCTTCAAGCGCGAGGTGAAGGACCTCTTCACGCGGACGTCCTCGGTCTTCGAGCAGTACGGCGTGCGCTACGTGGGGCCGGTCGACGGCCACGACCTCCCCTCGCTGGAGCGCTACCTCGCGTTCTGCAAGGAAGCGCCCGGCCCGGTCATCCTCCACATCCGGACGGAGAAGGGGCGCGGGCTGCCCGCCGCCCTGCGCAACCCCGAGAAGTTCCACGGCACGGGCGCGTTCGATCCCGAGACCGGCGACAGCCTGGCCTCGGGCGCGCCCGGCGCCCCGCGCGCCTGGCAGGACGTCTTCGGGTCGCTGCTCGTGCGCGAGGCCCGCGCGGACGCGCGCGTGGTCGGCGTCACGGCCGCGATGCCTTCCGGCACGGGGCTCGCGCAGCTGCGCAAGGAGCTGCCCGCGCAATACCACGACGTCGGGATCGCCGAGGAGCACGCCGCGCTCTTCGCCGCGGGCCTCGCCGCCCGCGGCCTGCGTCCGGTCTGCGCCATCTACTCGACCTTCCTGCAGCGCGCCTACGACATGGTCATCCATGACGTCTGCCTGCAGCGCCTGCCCGTGACGTTCTGCATGGACCGTGCCGGCCTCTCGCCCCAGGACGGCCCCACGCACCACGGGCTCTTCGACGTGGCTTACCTGCGCTGCGTGCCGAACGTGACGCTGATGCAGCCCAAGGACGAGGACGAGCTCGCCGACATGCTGCACACCGCGCTCGGTTCGGGCGCGCCGATGTTCATCCGCTATCCGCGGGGTCCGGCCGCCGGCGCGACGGTGAAGGAGCGTCCCCGCGTCCTCCCGATCGGCGAGGCCGAGGTCCTGCGCGAAGGGGCCGAGGTCCAGGTCTGGGCGCTCGGCTCCTGCGTGACGGACGCGCGTCGTCTGGCCGAAGGCGTCGCGGCCGCGACGGGCCTCCGCGTCGGCGTCGTCAACGCACGCTTCGTCAAGCCGCTCGACCGGTCGCTGCTGCTCCGGCAGGCGGACGCCGGAGCGCGCCTCTTCGTGACGCTCGAGGACGGCGCGGTCACCGGCGGCTTCGGCTCCGCCGTGCTCGAGGCCCTTTCCGAATCCGGCCGGCCGGTCCCCGTGGTCAGGCTCGGCTGGCCCGACCGGTTCGTCGGTCACGCTTCGGACGTCGCCACCCTGCGCGCCGCCCACGGGCTCTCGCCGGAGGCGATGCTTGAGGCGGTCCTGGCGGCGCTGAAGGCCCGGGGTTGACCGGCTACTTCCGTCCGTCGCCGGACCCCTCGGCCTCCTCCAGCCTGCGGCGCAGCTCCTCCGCCCGCTTCGCCGCGGCCTCGGCGTGACGCACGGCCTCGTCCAGGCGCGCGAGGATCTGCTTCTCGCGGGCCGACATCTCGACGAGGCGGGCGTCGCGGGCCTTCACCGCCTCCTCCCATCCGGCGACGGCCTTGCTCCATTCCTTCGTGCGGGCGGCGTAGGTCTCGCGCTCCCGGACGGCCGCGGACTGCGCCTCGTCCCGCAGCCTGCGCGTGCGGTCGAGCTGGCCGCGGAGTTCCGCGAGGTCCTCACGGAGGCCTTCGGCCTTCCTCCTTTCCGCTGCCAGGCCCGCGGAAAGTTCGGCCAGCCGCGCCCCGCCCGCCTCGTATTCGCGCCGCAGCGCGAGGTCGCGCCGCCAGAGCGTCACCGAGGCCGCGATGAGGGCCGCGCTGAGGATGAGCTGGAAGGCGCGGAGGCTCATCGCTCCTGCGCCGAAGGTTCGGCCGCGAAGCGGACCTCGGTGATGCCCGCCTCGCCCACCGCCTCGAGCGCGCGCGTCATGGCGGCGAACGGCGTCCGCGCGTCGCCCTGCACCAGCGCCGGCCGGCCCGGCGCGGCCTCGGCCCGGCGCCGCAGTTCGGCCACGAGCTCGTTGCGGCCGAGGGCCCTGCCGTCGAGGATCAGCGTCCCGGCCGCGTCCACCGCGACGACGAGCGAGCGCTCCGGCGAGACCGTGCCCTTGGACGAGGCGGGCAGCCGCACCGGGGCCAGCGCCTGCGTCTGCGTCATGCCCAGCGTCGCCAGGATGAAGGTCGCGAGGAGGAAGAACATGATGTCGATGAGCGGGACGATCTCGATGCGTCCGCCTTCGTGCTCCTCGCGGGGCCTGCGCAGCCTGACCGCCATGTCAGGCGCGGCGCCCCGGTTCGGGCGCGGGCTGGAAGTCGGAGACCGGACGTCCCGCGGCCGCGGCGGCGCGCAGGGCGATCTCGGCCTGGTTCACGGCCTGCTCCAGGTCGTGGCGCAGCGACTGCTGCCGCCGGTGGAAGTAGTTGTGCGGCAGGAGGCACAGGATGGCGATGCCCAGTCCCGCCGCGGTGGCGATGAGGGCCTCGCCGACGCCGCCGCTGACCTTCGCGACGGCGAGCTGTTCGGTGCCGATGAACGCGAAGCTGCCCATGATGCCGATCACGGTGCCGAGCAGTCCGAGCAGCGGCGAGAGCGTGACCAGGGTGCTGAGCAGCCACTGGCGCGCGGCCGCCTCCTCCATCGACTCCTCGGCCCTCAGCTGCATCGCCGCCACGGGGTCCGTCCGTCCGTTCGCCAGGCCCGAGCGCAGCGCCGTGAGATACGGGGAGCGGCTGGCCGCGGTGAGCTCCCAGGCGGGTCCGTAATTGCCGAGGCGGACGTCCCACAGGGCGCGGGAGAAGTCGCCCTCGTCCCGCAGCCGGCGGATGCGCCGCCACCAGAGGGCCCGTTCGGCGACGGTCGCGAGGGCGAGGATGAGGCAGGCGAGGAGCGGCCACATGATGGGGCCTCCCTTGACGAAGGTCTCCACGGCTGCGTTGGCGAGGGTCGTGTTCACTGGAGCTGGAAACGGATGGAGATTTCGAAATGCCGGACTTCGCCGGGCGGAAACCGCCAGCGCCGGAGGATGGTGCCGACGGCGGCGTCGTCGAGACGTTCGCAGCCGGAGGAGTCCGCCGCGCGGGCGTGCCGCACCGAGCCTTCGGGTTCGACGTGGAAGCGGACCTTCACGACGCCGCTCTCCCGGCGTCGCAGGCACTCGTAGGGATATTCCGGCCAAGGCTGCTCTCCGGCCAGCTGCGCGACGTCCAGGACCACGGGACGTGACGCGGTCCCGTTCCTGGCGGCGTCCGGAACGGCGACGGCGGCCGGGGCCGCGGCGTTCGGCTTCGCCGCGACGGCGCGGGTCTCGCGTTTCGCCGGCACGGCCGGGAGTTCCGGCAGGTTCAGGTCGGGCAGCGACGTCACCGGCGGCAGGGCGGCGGGCGTCGGCAGCGGCTCGGCGGGCGCCACGGTTTCGCTTCGCGCCGGGACGGCGGAAGCCGAGAGCTTGGAAGGATCGAGCTTCACCAGCGCCGGCGCGGGACGGTCGGGCGCGGGCGTCGGCTCGCGCAGGGCGGGCGCCTCACGGACCACTCCCGCCGCGGAGACGCCGAACGCGACCAGGCAGGCCGCGATCGCCAGGAAGTCGACCGGGCGGGGCTCGCTTCCGCTGTCGGTTTCGCGGGGCATCGGGAAAGGTGACACTGGCGGCGCGGACGCGATAGGCAAGGCGTCGGTAAGGGTTCAGAACCTGACTTCACCGCCCACGAAGACCGTGCGCGGGGCGTTGGTGCGCGCGCCCAGCGGAGCGCGCCCGATGATCTCGCGCCGGTCGAAGACGTTCTGGACGCCGCCGACGAGCTTGAGGTTGCGCGTCATGCGGTAGCCGAGGTTGAGGTCCACCGTGAGCAGGGACGGCACGCGTCCGTCGACCGCGGAAGGGTCGCCGACGGCTCCCGCGTCGGTGAGGCGCACGTCGCCGTTGTAGCCCGTGCCCCACGTCGCGGACGAGTAGGCGAGGTCGACGGAGCCGTTCCAGTCCGCGGTCTCGAAGCCCGCCCCCGCCGCCAGCTTCCATTCCGGAACGTAGGGGATCTCGTTCCCGTTGCGTCCGCCGGCGAAGATGCCGGCGGAGTTGCCCAGCCGGGATCCTTCGATGTCGGTGAACCGCGCGCGCGTCCAGGTGAGGCTGACGTAGGCCGGCAGTCCGTAGCCCCAGCCTTTCGCCCGGCCGTGGTCGTAGCGCGCGAGCGCCTCCAGACCGTAGGATTCGGCGCCGCCGCCGTTGCGCGAGGGCTCGAGCCCTCCGCCGCTCACGCCGACGAGCGGCGCGATGAGGTCCGCGAAGTCCGTATGGAAGGCCACCAGCTCCCAGGAGGAGCCCGTGCCGCGTCCGCGGACGCCGAGCTCCTTGCCGAGGCTGCTCTCCGAGCGCGTGCCGGAGTAATAGCCCGAGGGGTTGGCCGCGGCCGTGCCGCGGTAGAGGCCGCCGAAGAGGGTTTCGGACCCGGTCAGCTCATACGTGAAGCCGAGTCCGCCCGCGGCCAGTTCCGTGTCGACGGTCTGGTAGGCCCCGGCCGTGGTCGTGTTGGCCATGTCGAGGAACTCGTAACGGACGCCCGGCCGCAGCGTGAGCGCGCCGAATCTCACCGAGTCCTCGACGAAGACGGCCGTAGCGAGCGTCTCCTGGAGGCCGGCGGACGTGGCGGCGGCGGAGACTCCCGCGCCGATCGCTCCGTCGTCCACGCCGTAGGTCGTGCGCCGGTTCGTCCCGCCGGCCGTGTCGCGGTGCACGCGCAGCCCGCCCGTGAGCTCATGCTTCAGCCCGCCCGACTCGAACCGCTTGCTGACCGAGCCCTGCCAGCCGTAGGACTCGTGCTCACGGAAGGCGGCGTTCGTGAAGAAGGCCCCGTCGTTGCCGACGAAGAGGTCCCCGCGCAGCACGGCCAGCGAGGGCGCGTGCATCAGCGCCTCGGCCACGTTGGCGCGCAGGGGGTTGCCGACGTCGGTGGTGGTCAGGCCGTCGACCTTGTCCCAGGTGCGTTCGAACCGGTTGTAATAGAGGGCGGACTCGAGGCGCAGCGAGGAGTCAGGTTCCGCGATCCACTTGAGGTAGGTGCGATGGTGCTCGGCGACGTGGCGGTCGAACTGGCTCGAGGCATAGCGGCGGTCGGGGTTCGCGGCCAGGTCGGCCTCGGCCACGCCGGCGTAGGACTCGTCGGCGTCGAACTCCGTCCCGCCCACCTTGAGCTCGAAGCGCTGCCGCAGGCCGCCCGCGGGCTCCCAGGACAGCTTCAGCATGGGCTCCGTGAGCTCGTAGCCGCTGCGCCGGCCGACGCCGTCGACGGACCGCCAGCCGTCCGTGGACTGCCGGTGATACTCCACGAGATAGCCGAAGCGTCCGGCCTCGGTCGTCTCGGTCGCGCCCAGCCAGGTCTGGTTGAAGAACGTGCCGAAGCTGCCGTAGGTGAGCCGGGCGTAGAAGCCCGGCGTCGCGCCGGTCGGGATCGGCGTGGAGAGGAAGTTGACCGCGCCGCCCGTGGTCTGCGGTCCGTACATGACCTGACTGGAGCCCTTGAGGAACTCCACGCCCGACATGCGGGCGACCTTGGGCGAGTAGTAGGCGTTCGGCGCGGAGTAGGGCGAAGGCGCGGTCAGGATGCCGTCCTCCATGAGCGTGACCTTGGTGCTGCGCGTGCCGTCGACGCCGCGGATCGAGATGTTCGGGAAATTGCCGGAGCCGTCCTCGTCGCGCACGAACACGCCCGGCGCCTGGGCGGCGACCTGGGTGAGGTTGGTGTAGCCCCGCTGACGGAAGTCGTCGGCGGTGAGCACCGTCGCCGACCCGGGCAGCAGGAAGGCGTCCGGCGCGATGCCCGTCACCGTCAGCGGCGCGAGCTGCGCGGCCGTCGGCGTCGTGACCGTCTGGGCTCCGAGCATCGGCGCGGCGGCGATTAGAAACAGTGAGGACATCCGCATAGGAGGGCTGAAATTTGAGACTGATTCTCAATCGTCAACGTTGAAAATGAGTCTCAATCTCATAACAATCTTAACAATACATAAACTATTGATAAATAGTGTTTTGAAAGATTGTACGGACGGAAGTATGCCTTAACTATTGAGAGCGTGGGCGTAAGCACGGATGTTGGGCGCACCCCTCTGCATGGAGCTCAGATCAGACCGACGGAGTTTTCTCCGGACCTCCGCCGCCTGGAGTCTCGGTTGCGCCTTGACCGGCTGCGCCGGCGCCGGGAGTTCGGCGAGGGTTCGCTTCGGCGTCATCACCGACGTCCATCACGACCTGATGCCTGACGCGCCTGAGCGTCTCTCGGGGTTCCTTTCGGCCATGCGCGGCGAGGACGTAGACTTCATCGTGCAGCTCGGAGACTTCTGCACGCCCCATCCGCGCAACGCCGCGTTCATGGGTCTCTGGCGTTCCTGGCCGGGCGTCGCCCACCACGTCATCGGCAACCACGAGTTCGACGGCGGCTTCAACGCCGCGCAGGTGCGCGACTTCTACGGACTGCGCGAATCCCGCTACCGTTTTACGGCGGGCGGGGTGGACTTCTTCGTCCTCGATGGCAACGAGCCGGGTGGGAGCGCGCGCGGGTACCGCCGGTACGTCGGTCCGGAGCAGCTCGCCTGGCTGGACGCGGGCATGGCGGCCTCGTCCGCGCCCAAGGTCGTCCTCATCCACCAGCCCCTTGACGACCCTGACGGCGTGGAGAACGGGGACGCCGTTCGTGCCGTGCTCGAGCGGCATCGCGCGACGGCGTGCGTCAGCGGCCATCTCCATCAGGACTACCTGCGCGTCCATGTCGGCGTGGCCCACCTGCAGGTCAACAGCGCCTCCTACTACTGGCTTGGTGACGGACCCGCCGCTCGCACGACCCTGCCCGAGGCCGTGGATCGCGCCCATCCCTGGCTGCGCCGCACCGCCCTTTACCGCTCTCCCCTCTGGGCCGTCGTCGAGCTAGACTTCGCCCGCGCCCGCCTGACCGTCCGTGGCCGCACGAGCGAGTGGCTCGGTCCCGATCCCTGGACGCGGGGCGTCAGCGAGTCCGAGCACCCGCGTGACATCGTCCGGCCGGCCGTCAGCCCGCGCGACATCGCCCTCGGCTGAGTTCAGCGGCCCTTGCGTCGGTCCGCGGCCGGCGGTCGCCGGAGGCTTCCCTCGTCCGCCAGGCGGAAGTCCACCTGCCGCTTGTATCGGTCGACCCGGTCGACCGTCACCCGGACCGTCGTGCCCGGGCTGAACCGGCGGCCGGTGCGGCCGCCCATGAGCGTGTCTCCGCGGTCGTTGAGCCGGTAGAAGTCATCGGTCATCGTCGAGATGTGCACCAGCCCGTAGGCGTTCGAGGCCGATAGCTCCACCATGAGCCCGTGGGCGCGGACCTCCGTGACCGTGGCCTCGAAGACGTTCTTCCGGTCCCGTTGCGCCTCCCGCTCGAAGAGTTCGAGCAGCTTCACCTTCACCGAGTCGCGTTCGGCCTCCGAGCTGTTGCGTTCGGTCATCGACACGTGCTCGCAGGTGCGGGTGAGGTCGCCCAGTCCCGGTGAACGCGGCGGATCCTTGGGGGCGGAGCGCACGCCGAGCTTGGCCAGCCGCGCGTCGAAGATGCGGTGCTCGACCAGGTCCGCGTAACGCCGGATCGGGGAGGTGAAGTGGGAGTAGTGGCGCTTCGCCAGGCCGAAGTGCCCGTCCGCGGAGGCGCGGTAGCACGCCTGCTTGAGCGACCGGAGCAGCTGGATGCGCACGGCGTAGCCGTCCTCGCGCGTCTTGAGGTCCCGGAGCAGCTTGACCATCTCGCCGCGGTGCGTGAGGTCGCCGACCCTGAAGCCCGTCGCGGCCAGCTCCTCCCGGAGCGCGGCGAGCTTCTCCGGGTCGGGCTCGTCGTGGACGCGCGAGACGTGCGGGACCGCGGCCTGGTCGAGCGACTTCGCGACGCACTCGTTGGCCGTGAGCATGAACTCCTCGATCAGCTGGTGCGACTCGTCGTGCTGGACCACCTCGGTGCGGTCGGCCCAGCCGTCCTTGTCGCAGTAGATCTTGATCTCCTTCATGTCCAGGTCGAGCGACCCGCGGCGGAAGCGCTCGGCGCGCAGCTTCGCGGCCACCGCCCAGAGCGCGGAGACCATGCCCCTGACCTCGTCCAGCTCCCCGTCGGAGAGCGTGGCGAGCGGCCTTCCCGGCGAGCCGGTCTGGTGCGGGGGCGGGGCGGGGAGGGCGCGGATCGCGGCGTTGTCGTCGCCGCGCAGGAACGCGTAGGCCTGCTTGTAGGTGAGCCGCTTGCGGCTGCGGATGACCGAGTTGGCGAAGTCCGTGCGCAGCAGCCGCGCCTCCGCGTCGAATTCGCACACCACCGTCTTCACCAGCCGGTCCTCCGCCTCGACCAGCGAGCAGAGCCCGCTGGAGAGCGCGTGGGGCAGCATCGGGATGACCGTGCCGACGAGGTAGGTGGAGTTGCCCCGTTCATGGGCCTCGTGGTCCAGGGCCGAGCCGGGTCGCACGTAGTGCGAGACGTCGGCCACGTGGATGCCGACGCGGAGACGTCCGTCCGGCAGGCGTTCGACGGAGAGCGCGTCGTCGAAGTCCTTGGCGTCGTCGGGGTCGATGGTGATGGTCGGCACCGGGCGGAAGTCCTCGCGGCCGGCGAGGTCGGCGGGGCGCACCGTGTCGCCGAAGGCGGCGGCTTCCGCCTCGACCGCCGGCGGGAACTCCGGCCGCAGCCCGTAGCGCCGGAGGATGGCGAGGTATTCGGCCATCGGCGTGTGCGTCGGCCCCAGCACCTCGCTGACGGTGCCCGTGGGGCTGAGGTTGCGCCGTTCCCAGGCGTCGAGCTTCACCACGACCTTGTCCTCGGCCTTCGGGGCCGGCGTGAGCCCGGCCCGGGCCGGATCGCGCACGATGATCTCGCGCGAGACGCGCGGGTCGTCCGGCAGCACGTACCATTGGAGCCGGTTGCGGAAGAGCGTGCCGGTGAGCTGCGTCAGCGCGCGGCGCACCACGCGGACGACCGTGCCCGAGCCCCAGTCCTCGCCCTGCCGGTCGCGGCGCACCGGATTGGCCCGGACGAGCACCCGGTCGCCGTGCAGCGCCACGTGGGTGTCGGCCGCGTCGACGTGCAGCTGGTCGCGCGGGCGCTGGCCGGGTTCGGCGTCGAAGATCACGCGCGCCGAACCGCTGGGCCGGAACAGGATCGTGCCCTCCAGCAGCCCTTCGTCGGCGCCGCCGGACCGGGGCAGCGCCAGGAGCACGCCCTTCTGCGTGACCACCGCGCCCGCCTTGAGCAGGCGCGGCATGACCTTGCGCAGCTGCGCCAGCTCGCGCTTGCCGCCGCCGAGCGCGCGCACGATGGCCTCGAGGCGCATCGGCCGGTAGTCCGGCCGGGCCAGGAAGTCGAGCAGCGTGCGTTCGGCGCTCATCTCAGGCGCCGCCGAGCAGGCCGCTGAGGAAGGGCATCAGCTGCTTCTTGCGGCTGACGACTCCGGGCAGGTCGAAGACGTAGGGCGGCTGCTTCTGCGGGTAGGTGATGGCGTGGAGCACGGCGTCCTCCCCCCGGACGAGGAGCAGGGAGCCCTGGGTGTCGATGTCAGTCACCAGCAGGCAGGAGAAGTTCAGGCCGTTCTCGCGGCGGTAGCGTTCCAGCGCCTCCAGCAGGCCCTCGCAGGCCTTCCAGAAGTTGCCGTAGCCGAGCTCCTCCACCTGCGCCACCGAGAAGCGCCGTTCGCCTTCGGCGTACACCTTGCAGTCGGAGCGCACGGCGGCGTCCGGCGGGACCGTGGCGAGCACCGAGCCGGCGTTGAAGATCATGTCCGCGAGGGCGCGCGGGTCCGCGTCGGCGACGCGCGACAGCCAGTTGAGCAGGTCGGCGTCGAGCGGGGTGCTGGTGGGGCTCTGCAGCAGCAGGGTGTCGGAGATGATGCCGCACATCATGAGGCCGGCGACCTGCGGCGAGGGCGTGAGGCCCGCGGTGCGGTACATGTCGGCCACGATGGAGCAGGTGGAGCCGAGCGGACGGTTCAGGAAGAGGATCGGCTGGGACGTGTGCGGGTTGCCGAGGCGGTGGTGGTCGACGACTTCGGCGATCTCCACCTCGGCGGCGCCGTCCACGGCCTGCGAAAGCTCGTTGTGGTCGACGAGCACCAGCCGCGTCCGCACGGGGCGCAGGATGTCGGTCTTGGTGAAGACGCCGACGAGCCGGTCCTCCTCGTCGACGACGGGGAAGATGAGCGCCGAGGACTGCACGATGCGGCGGCGCACGACGGAGAGCTTCTCCTGCGGATGGAAGACGGGGGCGTCCTTCTGGACGAGGCCGCCCACGAGGGTCGAGGCCCGCACGGCCCAGGCGGTGGTGGCGCTGTCCGTGTCGGCGTAGGCGACCGAGACCCGGGCCGCGCGCGCCTTGGCCAGGATCTCCTCGCGCATGCGGTGTCCGCCGGTGACGATGATGAGGCGGACGCCCATCTCGATCGCCCGGAGGTGCACGTCGGAGCGGTCGCCCACGACGATGACGCTCTTGGAGGTGGGGATGCCCTCCACGGTGGCCGACTTGCCGAAGGACTCGAGCTCCATGGCGGCGACCCGGACGTAGAGCTCGTCCACGGCGTCGGGATCGAAGGCCACCACCTCCGTGCCGATCGAGCCGATGATGGCGCGGATGGAGCTGGTCACCTTGCGCATCGAGGTCGCGCGGCGCGGCTTGGGGATGAAGTAGTCGCCGAGGGCGAAGATGGAGACGTGTCCGGCGACGCGTCCGTCCTTGCCGATCACGGGGAGGGCGCGGATGTCGTGCCGGTCAAGGATCTCCAGCGCATGGGCGCAGGTGTCGTCCGCCGTCACGGTGAGCGGCGAGACCTGCATGATGTCCTCGACGCGCGGGGTGACTTCGCCGACGAACTCGGGCAGGGGCGCGCCGAAGCGGCGAAGGATGGCGTCGATGCGGGCGTTGGAGTTGCCGCAGCGGGCGGCCACGAAGCCCTCGTGTCCGGAGGCGCGCTTGAACTCGGCGTAGGCGATGGCGGAGCAGATCGCGTCGGCGTCGGGGTTCTTGTGACCGATGACGTAGGTCCTGGGCTGGACGGGAAGGGGAGGCTTGGCGGACATCTTCAGGCGCGGCCGCGCAGGGCCGTCCGGGCGTTGTATGGCCCGGAAGGTCCGCTTGGAAGAGGGAAGTGCTGCTGAGCGGAAATGGCGTCCGGCCTCATTCCGCCGCGGGGTAGTCGACGTATCCCTTGGGCCCCTGGGCGTAGAAGGTCGACTCGTCCGGAGCGTTAAGGGGGATGCCTTCGCGGAGCCGGCGCGGCAGGTCGGGGTTCGCGAGGAAGGGCACGCCGAAGGCGACGGCGTCGGCCCAGTCTTCCGCGATCGCCGCTTCGGCCGAGGCCCGGTCGAAGCCGCCGGCGGTGACCATCGGTCCCCGGAAGCGCGACCTGAGCTCGCGGGGGCCGACGCCGTCCTTGGCGCCATGCGCCACGTCCTGGGCGGTCACGCGGGTGACGTGCGCGTAGGCGAGGCCGAAGTGGGACAGCTCGCCGAGCAGGTGTCCGAAGGTGGCCAACGGGTCGGAGTCGCGCATGTCGTTGAAGACTCCGCCGGGCGAGAGACGGATGCCCACCCGCTCGGGCCCCCACACGGTGCAGACGGCGGAGGTGACTTCGAGGGTCAGGCGGCAACGGCCGCGGAGGGAGCCGCCGTAGCCGTCCTCGCGACGGTTGGTGCCGTCCCGCAGGAACTGGTCGAGCAGGTAGCCGTTGGCGTTGTGGATCTCCACGCCGTCGAAGCCCGCCTCCTTGGCGAGGCGCGCGCCGCGGACGTATTCGGCCACGATGCCGGGCATCTCGTCGGTCTCAAGCGCGCGCGGCGTCACGTAGTCCGCCATCTCCCTGCCGGTCCAGACCTTGCCGGCGGGACGGATCGCCGACGGCGCGACGGGCAGCCCGCCGTCGGGCTGGTAGGAGGGGTGCGAGATGCGGCCGACGTGCCAGAGCTGCAGGACGATGCGCCCGCCGGCGTCGTGGACCGCGCGGGTGATCCCTTTCCAGCCGTCCCGCTGCGCCTCGGTGTAGATGCCCGGCGTGTCGGGATAGCCGTGGCCGCGCGGCGACACCGTCGTCGCCTCGGCGATGATGAGTCCGGCCGAAGCGCGTTGGGCGTAATACCGCGCCATCAGGTCCGTGGGCACGTTGCCCGCCCCGGCCCGGCAGCGGGTGAGCGGCGCCATGAGCACGCGGTGCGGCGCTTCGATGGCGCCGAGTCGGCAGGAGGAGAAGAGCTTGGACATGGCGGGTGAAGTCGGGTCCGCGTCCGGCCGGACCGTCCGGCGTGGAGGGCGGTCAGTGGGCGCCGCCGGCCTGGCGCTCGGCCTCGGCCTTCTTGACGTCCCACTTGCGGTGGGCGTCGGGCAGCGTGCCGCCGAGCTCGTAGAGCCGGGCCTTGTCGTTGACCATCTCCTCGCGGGAGAGCCCGGTCATCGAATACTGCGTCTGGAGCCAGATGGCCTCCTCGGGGCAGACCTCCTGACAGAGTCCGCAGTAGATACAGCGGAGCATGTTGATCTCGAACTCCTTCGGAGCCTTCTCGACGTGGGCGTTGGGAGAGCCCTCGGGAATCTCGCCGGGCGTGATGCGGATGGCCTTGGGCGGGCAGACGAATTCGCAGAGCTGGCAGGAGACGCACTTCTCCCGGCCTTCGGGGTCACGCACCAGCGTCGGCACGCCGCGGTAGTTCTGCGGGATCGCCGGACGTTCGTCGGGATACTGCAGCGTGACGGGCGGGCGGACCATGTTCTCCCAGGTGACGCGCAGGCCGGCGAGGATCTGCGGCAGGTAGGTGCGCTCAGCGAGGGTGAGCGGACGGCGTTCGACGACTTTGACGGCCATGGGAGTGAGGTTATCCGCGGAGCGCGTACCAGACGAAGTACGCGAGAAGGTTGACGATGGCGGCCGGGAGCAGCACGCGCCAGCCGATCCGCATGACCTGGTCGTAGCGGAAGCGCGGCACGGTCCAGCGGACCCAGACGAAGAAGAAGAGGAAGAAGGCCAGCTTGAGGAAGAAGGCCGCCAGCCCGATGAGGGTGGCCGCGACGCCCGTGCCCACGGTCGGCAGCCAGGGCAGCACGTGCCAGCCGCCGAGGAACATCAGGATGAACAGCGAGGAGCCGATGACCATGTGCCCGTATTCGGCCACGAAGAAGAGCCCGAACTTGAAGGAGCCGTATTCGGTGTGGAAGCCGCCGACGAGGTCGGTCTCCGACTCCGGCATGTCGAACGGGTGGCGGTTGGTCTCGGCGAAGACGCAGATGAGGAAGATGAGCGCCGCGAGCGGATGGCAGAGGACGTTCCACGCGCCCCGCTGGGAGTCGACGATGGCCACGAGGCTCAGCGGGCTGTCGACGCCGGGCGCGGCGGTGGCGAGGAACACGGTCAGGACCGAAAGCCCCATCGCCAGTTCGTAGGAGATGAGCTGGGCTGAGCCGCGGACCGCGCCGAGGAAGGGATACTTCGAATTGGCGGACCAGCCGGCGAGCGCGATGCCGTAGACGCCGAGGGAGCTGATCGCGAACATGAACAGCACGCCGACGTCGGCGCCGGGGCAGAGCGCGATGACGTTGCCGTCCGGCAGGCGTCCGAACGGCAGCATCACGACCGTGGCGAGCGCGGGCGCGAGCGCGACGACGGGCGCGAGGACGTAGTAGCCCTTGCGCACGTGTCCGGGCAGCGGGTCCTCCTTGAAGAGGAACTTGAGGCCGTCGGCGGCGGGCTGGATGA
>CAIOPO010000187.1 GCA_903860195.1 uncultured Opitutia bacterium
AAGAGAAGGAAGGAGGGATGTGGAGAGGGGGCAAGGTTGGGATGAGCGGATGGGGCTAGAGCTAGGGCTAGGGTTAGGGCTGGGGCTGGGGTTAGGGCTGGGACGGATGGTAGGGTCGAGGACCCTTCCTCGACCGCCCGCGATCAGACGGCCGACCAAGGGTGGTCGGCCCTGCCGGATAGGCCGCACTTGGTTATAATTGCCACCCTGCGAACTGGGTCCTACCCCTTTGACATGAAGCACCTCCCCGCCCTTCTGCTCACGGCCTGCGCGGCCTTCGCCGCCGACCCCATAAAATATTCGGTGGAGCGTCTCGACGCCTCGCTCGACTCGCTGATCGCGACTGACGCCAAGTTCGAGGTGCTTTCGACGGGCTACAAATGGTCTGAGGGGCCGGTCTGGTTCCAGGGGCGCATCGTATTCTCCGACGTGCCTTCCAACGTGGCCTATTCCTGGAAGCAGGGCGACGGACAGGCGCCGGTCTTCCTCAAGCCCAGCGGCACCGACGCCGCCTCTGAGCGACAGGGCTCCAACGGTCTCGCCGTCGACCCCAAGGGCAACCTCCTGCTCTGCCAGCATGGCGCTCGCCGCGTCGCCGCGCTCGCCGACGGGAAGTTCAGTCCGCTGGCCACGCAGTATGACGGCAAGCGCTTCAACAGCCCCAACGACCTTGCGGTGACCAAGGACGGCACGGTCTATTTCACCGATCCGCCCTATGGACTCGGCGGCGAGAAGGCCGAGCTGGATTTCCACGGCGTCTATCGGCTCTCGACCGACGGCAAGGTCTCACTGGTCACCAAGGCCGTGCAGTGGCCGAATGGCATCGCGCTCAGCCTCGACCAGAAGACGCTCTATCTCGCGGTCTCCGACTCCAAGAACCCCCGCGTGGCCGCGGTCGGCGTCGACGGTTCCAACCTCCGCGACGTCTTCCTGGCCAAGCCGCTCAAGGACCAGGGACGACCGGGCAGCTGCGACGGACTCAAGCTCGACGAGCACGGCAACATCTGGACGACGGGCCCGGGCGGCGTGCTCATCCTTTCGCCGGAGGGCAAGCATCTCGGATCGCTCATGCTGGGCCAGCCTTCCGCCAATCTCGCCTGGGGCGAGGACGGACGCACACTTTACATCACCTCGAAGGACCGCCTCGTCCGCGTCCGCACCAAGGTCAAGGGCGCGGGATTCTGACAGGGCGCCAGTGGGCGGAGGATTGGGTAGGGCTAGGGCTAGGGCTAGGGCTAGGGCTGGGGCCGGGGCTGGGGCCGGGACTAGGGTCGGCTTGCTGATGCCATCCTCCGCGCCCTCATCACTCCAGAGAGCAGTCGCATGACTTCATCGCATGCGAGACAGAGAGGGGCCGCCTCATCCGCACCAACAAGATGAGCATGGACCGCGACTCGCAACTGAGTCTTCGCTTCCGCGCAAGAACCCATGGCGATGAGGTAAAATCGCGGAGTATCCTTCTCCCCTCTGCGCTCGTACCCTTCGGCGATGTTGCTCGGCACTGACAAGGCAGCTCGACGAATCTGGTCACAGAACCACGGATGCCTGGACAATCTGGAAGTTTGACTGAACCGGATGATGTCGCCGGCCAAGGCAACAGACTTCTGCCAAGCTATGAACTGATCAAGGCCTCGCACTTCCATGAGAAAGCAGGTCGATCCTGAATCCCCGTGGCAACGCCGACACAAAGAGGTCTTTTGACTAGCCCTAGCCCCAGCCCTTGCCCTAGCCCCAGCCCTGCCCCTGTCCCTGTCCCTGCCCCAGCCCTATCCCTTCCCTCACTTCCTCTCCACTTTGATGAAGTCCAGGCCGAGCATGTGCTTGGGAGTCGCGGCGGGATTGGGCGCAAGGATCTTGAAGGTGAGTCGGTGCTCGCCGGCGTCGAGCTCGTGCTCGCCGGCGTCCAGCTCGCCGGTGGTCACGACCTGGGCGGATTCATAGAGGTCGAGCGGGCCGCCGAACAGCGGCCGTCCGTCCAGAGCGATCTCGAAGACGCCGTAGTCGTGGGCCTTGGTGAAGACGAACGTGAGACGGTGCCGGCCCTTCTCCTTCACGGGCAGGGCCAAGGTGAGGACGTCGCCTGGTTTGCCACCCGTCCACCAAAGGTGGTCGTTGCCGCTCCAGCGGCTGGCCTTGAAGCCGCCCATGGGCTGGTTGCGCGGATTGCCGCCGGTCTTGGCGAGCACCTTCATCGACTCGCCCTCGACCGCGCCCGGCACGGACCAGGCGGCGGCGTTCGGCGCGGGGCCGTCGGGATTCTGCAGATACGCCACGAGATTGATCACCTGCTGCGGCGGCAGGGCGTCGAAGAGACCTTCGGGCATCATCGAGACCGGCAGGACCTCGCGTGAGGCGACCTCGGCCTTGGCGACGGTGAACTTGGCCGCGCCGGGCAGGACGAGCCGGAAGGACTGCGCGTCCTCAAACTGCACGATGCCGGTCAGCGTGGCGCCGTTCTTCAGCCGGAGGACGTTGAGCTGATAGTCCTTCCCGATGACGGCGTTGGGATCGAGGACGTTCTCCAGGATGTAGTCGAGCTTGCCGAGGTTGGCGCCGGCGAGACCGGGCCCG
>CAIOPO010000188.1 GCA_903860195.1 uncultured Opitutia bacterium
GGTCCAGACCGACCACGAAGTCATGGCCTCCGGGAGAGGACGCGTAGGCGTTGAAAACGCATTCGTGGAAGTCCGCTTCGCCGTCGGCGTTGAGGTCATGCAGGCGGGTGATCTGGTCACGGCCGAGGACGAGCACCTTGCCGTCCACGACTTTCACGCCCAGCGCCTGATGCAGGCCGGTGGCGAAACGGCGCCAGGTCACGGCGTCGCCCGCGAGTCCCTTCAGGATCCAGACCTCTCCGGTCATGGTGCTCACGGCCGCCGTCCCGTCCGGGAAGAAATCCAGTCCGCTGATGAAGAAAAGGGTCCGGTAGGGATTTGCGAAAGGCACCTCGACGGTGTCGACGGCGAAGGGCTTCTGGTCGCCCTTGATGACGCGAGTGCTGAGTTCGATTGGCCAGCGGGCGGGACCGCCCTTGGTCATGGCCTCAAGCGCGGCCTCGTCGGTCTGCCAAGCGGACACGAGACGACGACGCCCATCCTGCTCATAGGCGAAGACCACCTCGTCGCCATGACGGTAGAATCCAAGGTAGCGGGCGCCTTTCGGCACGACGGGACTCTTCTCACGGGCGAAGGTCTTGCCGACCACCGCGGGTCCGGAGGCGAACCCATGTCGGAAATCGGAGAGACGCACGAAGCCGCCGCGCCATCGCGCCCGGAATGAGAGGGTCTCGGGATCGAAGGCCGCCGCCTCATCGCCCTTGCTCACCCACACGGCCTTGGGGACGGTCATGCCGTCCACCCGCAGCACGCCGCTGAAGAGAGAACCGTGATCGGAAGCACCCCACCGTCCGTCCTTCCACGTCACGGCGTCATTCTGGTTGCCCCAATGCCCCTGCTTGCCGCCGTCCAGTCCGGGATAGGAAGGGATGAGTTCGGGAGCCGGCCGGACCGCCGTGAATGCGACCGCCTGCTTGGCGTAGAAATCGAAGACTCGGTCACGGTTCACTTCTTGCGCGGACAATGGATCCTGTTCGGGACGGAGCGGCGAACGGACGGGCTCAAAGGCGGCCATGGGCGGCACGGGGGGCCGCGCCACCGCGGCACCAAGTTCATCGAAGCTCCAAAGCCCGATGGTGTTGTCCATCCGCAACCGAGGCCCTTCGACCTGACGGGGCTTCATCACCCCGCGGGAGATGCGTACGTCGTCGACCAGTCCGTCGCAGCCGAGCCCGCCCTCGACGAGGCGGCCGATGGCGAGCTTGTCGGGCAGAGGGGCGTTGCTGGGCGCCTTCGGAGCGCGCTCATGCACGATCTTGCCGTCCACCCACAGGGTGACCGTCCTGTCATCCAGACTGACGAGCAGGTCGTGCCACTTGCCGTCGCAGATGTCCACGGTGGAGGCGATGTTGTCGCCACGCCCCGGGACGTAGACGCTGAAGAATCCGGCGCCGGCCATCGTGTAGATCTCCCAGTGTCGTTTCGAACTCTTGGGTCCGGCGGCGACGATGATGTTGAATCCGCGTTTTGAATCCAGTTTCACGCGGGCCTCCACGGTCACGGGCCAACGGAACACGTCCGGGTCGGCTGGCACGACCATTCCGCCTCGCAGCGCCTTGCCGAACTCGGTCGAAAGCGAAGGCACACCCTTCCCTTCCTCCGAAATGGCAACGAGGCCGGGCGCGGGCCTGGCCGTCGACACCGGCGCGTCCTTGTAACTGCGCCAGACCGGCTTGGGGCCCGCCGGGAGGTCGTCGATCTGCGGCACGAGCCAGCGAAGTCCGTCGAGGTTGTCCTTGAGGCGGTGTTCGGCGTTCTCCTGCGTGTGGTTGAGGATGCCGATGACTCCGGCATAGCCGCTGGCACGCACCTGGCGCAGGACCTTGAGGTCCTCGGTGCCGGCGCCGACGGGCAGTATCTTCCGGCCTTTGGCGTCGCCCCCTACGTCCATGCCGTTGAGATTGAGACAGAGCAGATGGGGAAGCATCAGCTTCAGGGCCGCATCGAGACGGGCGAGATGGGGATGTCCGTGGTGAAGATTGTAGACGATGCCGACGTTGCTGACGCCATGCACGGACTTCAGACGCTCACAGACGGCGACCATGTTCTCGGGTTCGCCCGACCATCCGCCATGATTGTAGAGGGCGACCTTGCTCCCGATCTTCGCCGCCTTGGCGATCACGGGCAGGAGGGACTCCGCGGCATGGGCGACCTTGGCCTCCTGGGTGTCCCCCTTGGTCGGCGCGATGACCCAGATCTGGGGCTTCAGCCCATGCTTCTCAAAAAGACGGAAGGCCTCGTCATGCTGGGACCAGAAGGCGAAAAACTCGAGGCCGTGCTTCTTGTAGGCGAGGATCTCGCGTTCGAATTCGGGCACATGTTCGGCCCGCCAGTCATAGGCGACCTTGGTGATGCCGAGCTTGGCCACCATCTCGGCGCGCTCCTCGGGACTCCGCTTGCGGTCGTCAAACGGGACGATGCACCAGGCCGCGAGGTTCTTCAGCTCATAGATCGGCTCCGCGAACGCAGTTGCGGCGAGCAGCAGGAGGCATGCGGTTATCAGACGCATCAGGGGTGTCCCTATGACAGCTTTTCCAATGGAAGGTTACCAGCCTTTCCTCCCCTCCTCCGCACGAGCCTGGACTGCGAACCCTCCGCCCTTGGTAGGGTCGACGACCCTCGTCGACCGCTTGGCCGCCGCAGGGCGGCCGAAGGTAGGGCCGACGACCCTCGTCGGCCGCTAGCAACACTCCGTGCCTCTGAGCCTCCGTGCCTCCAGTCAGGTATCCCTCTGGCCCTCCGGCCAACCGGCCAACGGTTCAACCAGCCCCAGCCCTAGCCCTAGCCCTGCAACGCCTTGCGCCTCCCCCATGTCCCCATGTCACCGTGTCCCCGTGCCCCCTGACCCACCCACATGCCTCATCACCGCGCCCTGCATGAAGGCGCTGGCCTCCTTGCTCTGCGAATGACCCGAGGGGATGTCATCATACATCGCCTTGGGGATGTTGATGAGGTTGTAGGCGGCGTAGACGCTGGTGGGCGGACAGGTGGTGTCGATGAATCCGACGGTGAGGGCGCAGCCGGCCGCCTTGGAACGGGAGGCGAAATTGGCGGCGTCAATGTAGCGTGAGGTCTCAAGGGAAGCCGGGTCAGGCTTGCCCGCCGCATCCACGGCCACGAACTTGGGCCAGCCGGCGATTCGGTTCGCCAGCATGCCGGTGTGGTCGCAGCCGGCGGAGACGCCGGCGGCATAGAAGGTGACGCGATGGTCGAGTCCGGCCGCGACGATCGCCTGATAGCCGCCCTGGCTGGAACCGTAGACGACGACGTGCTTCCCGTTCCACTCGGGGCGGGCGACGAGGACGTCGATGGCGCGCACGAGCCGGATGAACATGCCGGTGAAATAGCTCTTCTCACGGGAATCGCGGCCTTTGTAACGGTAATCCTTCAGGGCGCCCGCGGTCTGCTCGGCATAGAATGACTCGGGGCGTCCGTTGGGCAGGCCGTGGGCGTTGATGTCCATGGCGAGGAAGCCCTTCGACGCCCAGCTGACCGCGCCGCCAAGCGAGCTGCCACGGACGCCTGCGCCGTGCACGGTGAGAATGATGGGCAATGATTTGGGGGCCGCACCCTTGGGTACAGCCAGATAGCCGGAGACGGGCGCGCCGACGCACGGGGCCTGCAGGTCGAAGGCATCGACTTCGGGCAGGGTCGACTTGACGGGAGTGACGACGGGAGCGACGGGCACCTTGGCCAGCTCGGCCTTTCTTTGCGCCCAGAAGGCGTCGAAGTCAGCCGGAGTCGGGCTGGACGCAGGAATCTTCAGCGGGTCGATCGCCGCCCCGCCCATGGCCGAGACGCTGACGGGCTTTTGTCCAGCTCCGGCATGATAACCCAGCACTCTCACCTGCAGGAAACCCGGCTCATCGAGCGAACCCTGCACGGCCGCCTTGCCGTCGACGAGCTCCGCCCTGCCCTTCATCGCGGTCGGCAGCCCGTCCTTCACGATGATCCAGTCGACGGCACCCGCGGCTGGCTTGCCCTTGTCGGTGACGGCGAGGTTGAAGGTCACCTTCTCGCCCACTTTGTAAGTGGCGTCAGGCCGCTCCGCCCGCGCCGTCGCCTTGATCGGCGAAACGGGCGGCTTCTGACTCGGGGTCTGGGCGAAGGCGGTTGCGACGAGCAACGACGCCAGGAGAGGCATCAGGCGGGGCATGGCCACTTTTTACCCCGCACACCGACGGGGTCAACGGCCTAGGTCACTTCACGGCCTTGGTCTTTTCCTTGGTCTTGGTCGACTTGGTTGTCTTGGGCTGAGACGCGCGCTTGATGACGACGACCTCGACGTCGTTCTTGAGGTCAGGCCCCGCGGTGGTGCGACCGGCAGCGACGGCCTTCTCCAAATCGGCCCTCATTGCGGCGACACGTTCCTTCTGCTGATCGGCCAGGTTTCGGGTCTCTGCGAGGTCGGCCGAAAGGTCATACAGCTGAAGGGCGGGCAGCCCCTGCTCCTCCTTGGAACCGGGCTTGGGCGCACTCCATCCGCCGGAGCCCGGACAAAGCGCCAGTTTCCATGCGCCGTCCCGGATGGCGAAGCTGCCGTTGATGGAATGGCTGATGATGGAGCGACGGGGTGAAGGCGCGGAGGCGTCGGCCAGCACGGAAGCGAAGCTGAAGCTGTCCTCGCCCTGCCCGTCCGCCGGCTTGGCGCCCGTGAGCTCAGCGAAGGTCGCGAAGAGGTCGATCTGTCCGACCAGCTGCGAGGCGACGGAGCCGGGCTTCACGGCCGCGGGCCAGCGCAGGACGAAGGACACGCGATGCCCGCCCTCGAAGATGTCGGCCTTGTGGCCGCGCAAGGGGCCGTTGGGCTGGTGTCCCTTGGCGACGAGTTCCTCGATCTTGGCGGCGGGGGAACAGCCGTTGTCAGAGGTGAACAGGATCAGGGTGTCACGTTCGAGTCCGTTCTGCTTCAAGGCCTCGAGGATCTTGAGCATGTCGGCGTCCACCTGCTTCACGAAGTCGGCATAGGAATTGATGCCGCTGCTGCCCTCCCACTCCTTGGTCGGAACGATCGGAGTGTGCGGCGCAGCGAGGGGGACGTAGGCGAAGAAGGGTTTGCCGGCCTTGGCGTCCTCCGCGCGCTCTCCGATGTAACGGATCAACCGGGAGGTGATGCCGGGCTGGACGTCGACGGCGTCGAAGTTCGGGCCCGCGGGACCGGTGCGCAGCCAGGTCTTGGTGGCGGTGGCCGCCTCGGTGGCGCGACGTCCCTCGATCCAGACGAAGGGCGGCATGTCCAAGGAGGCGCTGATGCCGAAGAACTCATCGAATCCGCAGTCGAGCGGTCCGCCCTTCACCTCGCCGGACCAGTCGACTTTGTCGGCGTTGGCCGGCGCTTTGGCGAAATTGCCGCCGTCGTCGGCATAACCGCCGCCCTTCAGGGGCCAGCTGATGCCGAGATGCCACTTGCCGAACATGGCGGTGCGATAGCCGGCCGACTTCAGAAGGTCGGCGACGGTCTGCCGCTCAGGGGCGATCAGGGGCGGGGAGAAGCCGCCGAGGACGCCGTTCTGCAGGCGGGTGCGCCAGTGATAGCGTCCGGTGAGCAGAGAATAACGGGTGGGGGTGCAGACGGAGGACGAGGTGTGCGCGTCGGTGAAGCGCATGCCCTCGGCCGCCAGTCGGTCGAGTCCGGGAGTCGCGATCTTAGACGCGGGATTGTTCGCGGTGAAGTCGCCGTAACCATGGTCATCGGCGAGGATGACGATGATGTTGGGACGCTGGGGCGCGGCAGAGGCGGCCGCGGCCAGGAGGAGTGCGATGAGGCTGCGCATGCGGGGAAATCAGGGCTGGGTCCAGGCGCGCTCGAGCTCGCCGGGCACGACGATGGGGGACTTGGGACGGTAGGCGGTCACGCGGGCGCGCACATACAACTCGTCGCCCTTGAACTTGTAGGTGGCGCGGACGCTCTTGGTGGCCTGCAGGAGCCTGCCCACATGGTCGGAGTATCGACGGGTGACGCGCAGGACCTCCCCGTTGGCGTCCCTCACGGGCTCGCTCTTATGGCTGTACCCCTTGTGCGACCCGATGAACTCGATGCGATACTCGACGCCCTCCTCGGGCTGGACCTCTACGGTCAAGGAATCGGAGGTGCGGACGATCTCCTTCAGGGTGACTCCGGTGGAGCAGTAGAAGTCTCCCTTCTCGATCGAGGCGATGAGCGCCTCGGGGGTCAGTTCGGCGGCCTTCACCATGATCCACCCCCGGCCCGTGATGCTGGAGCGCATGGTCACGCGGTCGGGCGCGATGTGGTAGTTGTGGGAATCATCCGTGGCCAAGCCGTACAGGGGCGGCTGGCCGAGTCGGCCGAGTCTCTCGGCAAGGACGATGTCCCAGATGCGCTCGGTGGAGGCATGGACCGCGTCGCCTTCGTTGTAGACGGTGGGGTGTCCGTTGTAGACCTCGAAGAAGCGCTGCTGCTCGACCTGCAGGATCTCCTCAGCGGTGACCGCCCATTTGAAATTGGGATGGTTGAGGTGTGCGAACATCGGCTGTCCGGTCGCCGCCCGCTGGGCCTTCACGGCGGCGAAGGCGTGCCGCATCGCGGCGACGATTCCGGACGAGGTCGAAGTGTCGATGGCCTTGTCGGGGAGGATGGGGTCGCGCAGGTTGGTCACGTTGACGTGCACGCGGCTGTCGGTGCTCTCAATCGAGGTGAGCATCAGGAACCGTCCGGCTTCGCCGAACTCGGACTGCAGCTCATCGAAGGTCTTGAGACGGATCTCACGGGCGGCGCCCTCGCCCCGCACCTTCACGCGGTCGGCCGGGAAGGATGCGAGATACTTGTCGGCGATCTCGGGCCCGCCCTTCCGCTTGGCGGGAGCGAACCACTTCTCGCCCCGCTGCATGACGTTGTGGTCGGACAGGGCCAGGAAATGGTAGCCGTTGGTCTTGTACCAGCGGACGACGGAATCCGGGAAATCGTCGCCGTCGCTCCAAAGGGTGTGGGTGTGCAGGTTGCCCTTGTACCACTGGACCGACGGCTCGGCGGCGAAAAGGACGGAAGACAGCAGGGCGCAAAGCACCGCGAACGGCTTGAGGGGCATGCCATTTGCTACACGCGGCCGACGCGGCCTGCCAATCGAAAGTTAGGTGTCAGGGACTTTCCCCTTCCCTCACGCCGTCCAGTCCTTATCCCTCACATCCAGTCGCTTCCCGATGTCCCCCCTCGAGCTCCAGAAGACCATTTCGCACGGCCTGCTCTCCTTCCCCGTGACGGACTTCGACGCGGCCGGCGATTTCCGGCCCTCCACCTACGCCAAGCGGCTCGAATGGCTCGCGCCCTACGGCGCGACGGCCCTCTTCGCCGCCGGCGGCACTGGCGAGTTCTTCTCCCTGGAGCCGAAGGAGTATTCAGAAATCATCCGCACGGCGGTCCAGACCTGCCAGGGCAAGGTGCCCATCCTCGCCGGCGCCGGCGGCCCCACGCGGGTGGCCATCCAATACGCTCAGGAGGCCGAACGGCTCGGAGCCAAGGGCATCCTGCTCCTGCCCCATTACCTCACGGAGGCCAATCAGGACGGCGTGGCCGCCCACGTCGAACAGGTCTGCAAGTCGGTGAAGATCGGGGTCGTGGTCTACAACCGCAATGTCTGCCGGCTCCAGCCGCACCACCTCGAACGTCTCGCGCAGGCCTGCCCCAACCTCATCGGCTACAAGGACGGCATCGGCGAAGTGGAGCTGATGGTCTCGATCCGTCGCCGGATGGGCGACCGCTTCAGCTATCTCGGCGGCCTCCCGACGGCCGAGGTCTATGCGGCGGCCTACAAGGCCATGGGCGTGCCGGTCTACTCTTCCGCGGTGTTCAACTTCGTACCGAAGATGGCGATGGAGTTCTACCGCGCGGTCGCCGCGGACGACCATGCGACGCAGGGGCGCCTGCTTGACACGTTCTTTCTGCCCTACCTCGAGATCCGCAACCGGTCGGCCGGCTACGCGGTCAGCATCGTCAAGGCAGGAGCACGCCTGGCCGGACATGACGCCGGCCCGGTCCGCGCGCCGCTCACGGAACTCAAGGCCGACGAGGTCGAGCGTCTCGCGGCCCTGATGTCCAAGCTCGGGCCGCAGTGAAGGAGATCACGGCCCAGTCCGCGCTGGCCTCGGCCGTCTCGAAGGCGAAGTGGCGGCTGCTGCCCCTCTTCGTGGTGATGTTCATCGTCAACTACGTCGACCGGGTGAACGTGAGCTTCATCAAGCCCCAGCTGGAGGCCAGTCTGGGCATCGGCGCCACGGCCTACGGGCTGGGGGCCGGGCTGTTCTTCTGGGGCTACGCACTCTTCGAGGTGCCCGCTAACATCGCGCTCGAACGGATCGGGGCGCGTCGGTGGCTCACGCTCATCGCCGCGGTCTGGGGAGCGCTGGCCGCGCTCCTGGCGTTCGTGCGCGACGCGAACGAGTTCTACGCGCTGCGCTTCCTGCTCGGCGCCGCGGAGGCGGGCTTCTTCCCCGGGGTGGTCTACTACTTCACGCGCTGGTTCCCCGCCGCGGAACGCGGACGCGCCATGGCGATTTTCCTCAGTGGATCCGCCATCGCCTCGGTCATCTCAGGGCCGCTGTCCGCAGGGCTGCTGAGCATCGAAGGCCTGGGGCTGCACGGCTGGCAATGGATGGTGCTCATCGAAGGTGTGTTCTCCGTGGCGATGGCCGGGGTGCTCTGGATCTGGCTCGATTCGCTGCCCTCCGAGGCGCGCTGGCTCAACGAGGCCGAACGGACGGCGCTGTCCGAGGCGGTTGAGTCGGAACGCAAGGCCGCCATCACACGTCCCAAGGCCGGCCTGGGCGAACTGCTGGTCGACCCGCAACTGCTGTTCTTCTGCTGGGTCTACTTCGCGATCCAGCTGACGATCTACGCGGTGACGTTCTGGCTGCCCGAGATCATCCGCTCGATGGGCGAGCTGACGAACATGCAGGTGGGGCTGCTCAACTCGATCCCTTGGCTGATCTCCATCGTCGGAATGTATCTCTTCGCGATTGCGGCCGCCCGCCGGCCCGGCCAGCAGGGCTGGGTGGCGGTCGCCCTGACTTTGGCCGGTCTCGGCATGTTGGCCGCCACGCTCGGGGGCCCGGTCGCTGGCTTCGTGTGCATCTGCGTCTCCGCCCTGGGCTTCAAGTCCGCGGCCTCGCTCTTCTGGCCGATCCCCCAGAAGGAGCTCGATCCGCGCATCGCCGCGGCGGGCATCGCGCTCATCAACTCGCTCGGCAATCTGGGCGGCTTCTTCGCCCCGACGGCCTTCGGCTGGATCAAGGAGACGACGGGCAGCGTCACTTGGGGTCTCCAGGGTCTGGCCGCCTCGTCGCTGCTCACGGCGGCCTTGGTGCTGATGGTCCGTTTCCGCCGCGCCTGAGACTCACTCCCACATGTCCACCCAGCTCATCCGCTCCATCCGTGTCGTGCCGGTCGCCGGCGAGGACAGCATGCTGCTCAATCTGAGCGGCGCCCACGGTCCGTTCTTCACGCGCAATGTGGTGCTGATCACCGATGACTCGGGCCGCACGGGCGTCGGCGAGGTGCCCGGGGGCGAGAAGATCCGCCAGACGGTGGAGGAATCCGCCCCGCTGCTCATCGGCAAGCCGGTAGAGGAATACGGCCCGTTGCTTGAGGCGGTCTCGCAGAAGTTCGCCGACCGCGACGCAGGCGGACGCGGCCTGCAGACGTTCGACCTGCGCGTGACGATCCACGCGGTCACGGCGCTTGAGTCCGCGCTGCTCGACCTGCTGGGCCAGCACCAGGACGTACCGGTGGCGGCGCTGCTCGGCACAGGGATGCTGCGCCGCAAGGTGCTCGCGCTTGGCTACCTGTTCTACGTGGCAGACCGAAGGAAGACCACCCTGCCCTACCGGGACGAGTCCGGCTCGGCCGTGGCCTGGCACCGGCTGCGCAATGAGGAGGCGATGACGCCCGAAGCGGTCGTGCGCCTGGCCGAAGCGACGCAGGAACGCTACGGTTTCCAGGATTTCAAACTCAAGGGCGGCGTGCTCTCAGCCGACGCGGAAGCGGACGCGGTCAGTGCGTTGCACGCGCGTTTCCCGAAAGCGAGGGTGACGCTCGACCCGAACGGCGCCTGGTCGCTCGAGGAGGCGGTCCGTGTCGGCACCAGACTGAAAGGGGTGCTGGCCTATGCGGAAGACCCCTGCGGCGCGGAGCAAGGCCGCAATGGCCGCGAAGTGATGGCTGAGTTCCGCCGCCGTACGGGTCTGCCGACGGCCACCAACATGGTCGCGACGGACTGGCCGCAGCTGCAGGACGCGCTGCGGCTCAAGGCGGTGGACATCCCGCTCGCCGATCCGCACTTCTGGACGATGCGCGGCTCGGTCAAGGTCGCCCAGACGTGCAAGGAACACGGACTGACCTGGGGCTCTCACTCCAACAACCATTTCGACGTGTCGCTGGCGATGTTCACGCACGTGGCCGCCGCGGCTCCGGGCGAGGTCACGGCCATCGATACGCACTGGATCTGGCAGGAAGGCCAGCGCATCACGAAGGAGCCGCTGCTGATCCGCGAAGGATTCCTCACGGTGCCCGATCGCCCGGGATTGGGCGTGGAGATCGACGAGGCCCGTCTCGAAGCGGCCCATCAGGCCTACCGACGACTGCCCGGCGGCTCACGCGATGACGCGGTCGCCATGCAGTTCCTCATTCCGGGCTGGAAGTTCGACCCGAAGAGGCCCTGCTTGGTCCGCTGAACTCAGCGCAGCTCCCGCTCAAGGAGCCGGTAGGCGCGCTCCCGCATGTCATCGGGGAAATCATGCTCGCAGTCGGGGTGCGCCACCTGCAGGGCGTCCTCCGCGCCGAACAGACCGTAGACGGGACGGGCCGCGGCCGCGACTTTGTCGACGCTCTGCCAGCGGAAATTGGAATCTCGCAGGGGAGCGACGATCAGGACCGGCCGCGGCGCGATGACGGAAACGATTTCGGAGAAGTCGAAGGGGATGTCCTGCAGTCTTCCGGCATACTCAGCCATGCGCGGCATGTACCGTGTCTGGCACCACCCTTTGCCGAACTTCCAGACGTCGGGGCGGGCGTCATAATAGTCGACGTACTGGTCGAGGCCGCAGCTGGACACGACGGCCTTCACACGCGTGTCAAAGGCGGCAAGGTAGACGGCGTTGTGCCCGCCGAGGGAATGACCGATGGCGCCATAGGCGCCGGTCTTCACGTAGGGAAGTGAATCCAGCAGGTCCAGGGCTCTGATGTGATTCCAGACGGCCATGATGGTGCCGCCGGCATGCCCAAGGGCGGCGGGCTCCTGACGATAGTCGGCAAGGAGAGGATAAGCGGGCGAAAGGGTCACGAAGCCCCGTTCCGCAAGCTCGGAAGCATACTGTCGGTTGGCCTTGCCTCCAAGTCCCACGACGACGCCCGCCCCGACTTTGTCATCGGTGGGATGCAGGCAAAGCACGGCCGGCGCTTTCGCCCCCGGGACGAGGGCCGCCTTGGGCACGCAAAGATACGCAGGGACGCGGGCACCGGCGTTGGCGGCATAGGTGATGCGCCGTCTGACGTATGAGCCCATGTCGTCCTCCTTCTCGACTTTGAGGTCGAGCGGCACCTTGCGGGATGACGACGGCAAGGCGCCCATGACGGACTGCATCGAGCGCAGGATCTCCTCCCGTCGATCCGCCCACTGGCTGGCGTCCTTGACGGGCTCGACGGCCCCGGCGACGCGCCGCAGGAGCAGCTGATCGCGCGGCAGACGTGTCTGGGTCTCGGTGCGGTTCAGATTCATTCTGGCGACATAGGCCTCGGCTCCGCTTCCGGGCGCGACCGCGGGAATGGTTCCAAAATGTGCGGTGCCGGAAAAGGCGCCCGCGATCAGGAGTCCGCCGCGGCCGTCACAGGCGGCGACATACGCATTGTCGCCCAAGGATCCGCCGGCCTGGTTCAGCCACTCGAGTTCTCCTTGGGATGAAAGCTTGGCGACAAAGATGTCCACGGACCCGCGGCTGCGGAAGGGCCGACCGAAAGCCGTGGACTCGGCTCCGGACTCTCCGGTGACGTAGCAGGCGCCGCTTCCGTCGGTGGCGACGCCGAGGACGTAGTCGACGGCTGGGCCGCTCAAGGTCTTGCTCCAACGCAGAGTGCCGTCGGCTGAATAGTGGCAGACGATGCCGTCGCTGTCATCAGGCCTGGATGACTGATGGACCTCGGCCCCGACCTGCGCCCTGCCCTTGTACATGCCGACGGCCCACACCCGACCCTGCGCATCGCAGGTGACTTCGTGGAAGAGGTTGCTGGGGCTGCCGGGATGCACGGCGGTCCAGTTGGCCTCCCCGGAAGAGGAGAGCTGGGAGACGAAGGCGGCCGTGCCGGTAGGGGCGACGATCTTCTTGCCTGCAAATTCACCGGCGCCTCGCACCAGTCCGGCGATCACGATGCGACCCTGCGCATCGATGGCCACGCCGTGCGCCGAAGCGCCGGCCAACCCCTCGGACACACGCGCCCACCTGAGTTCTCCCTCGGAGGAATACTTGGCGCAAAAGAGACCCGACCCCTTGCCAGAGTCGAGGGTGCGGCCGTCGATCTCCGCCCGACCTGCCAGTGCGCCGGCGATGACGACGTCGCCCGCGGGATCCACGGCGACGCCATGTCCGTAATCATACCCCTTGCCTCCGGCCGTCCTGACCCAGCGCAGCTGCCCTTCGGGAGAATAGCAGGCGAGGTAGGCGTCATAATCGCCGGCGCCCTTGACCTCCACGTCGCCGAACCGCGCAGTCTCGCCTTGGAAATGTCCGGTGACGTAGACATTGCCCTTCGCATCGACGGCCACGCCGTAGGCGCGGTCGGTCTTGGGGCCGCCTGACAGTCGCGTCCACTGGGGGACGCCCTGCGGGCTGATTTTGGACACGAAGGTGTCGTAGTCACCGGCTCCCGCGATGGTCCGTCCGCCGAAGGTGACGTCGCCGAAGGATTCGCCCGCGATGTAAACCGATCCGTCCGGACCGGCGGCAAGTCCTCGGACTTTGTCACTCCGCTGTCCGCCCCCCGAAGCCACCCAATCAAAGGAGGCAGGACTGTTGACCGCCTGGGCCGAGAGCTGGGCCGATAAGAATATGCAGGCCAGAAAGCGGCGCGAACGCAGGGGCATGGCTTGACGCTGTCGTAAGGAGGGCCTTCGCCAATCCTGTAAGTGAAAAGCGCCCTGCTCCGAGGGATTCGGAGACTCAGCGCAGGACGGATTTAAGGAAATCCCGGATCACCCGGCGGGAATCTTCAGAATCGAACTCCTTGCCACCATGCCCCGCCCCGTAGACGGGCTGATAGACCGAGAAGACGCCCACGGCCCTTAGCCGGTCGTGCAGGCGCTGGCTCTGGTCGATGGGCACCTGGGTGTCCTTGTCGCCATGCATGATCAGGAAAGGAACATCGCCCGCGGAGGCCAGGTGAAGGGCGCTGGCCGACTTCGCCAGGGCCGGGCGATCCATGACGATGCCTCCGAGCAGCAGCGCACCGTTCGCCTTGGCGAGATCCTCGCGCGTGCGGCCCTCAGACAGGACGTTGGGCGGCATGGTCAGCAGGTCGCTGGGGCCGTACCAGTCGATGACGGCCCGGATGCGGTCTTCGGGCTCGGCATCCGCCGTGCCCAGCACGGAGACGAGATGCCCGCCCGCCGAGCCTCCCCAGGCGACGATGCGCTTGGGATCGACCCCATACTTGTCGGCGTTCACCTTGAGCCAGCGAACGGCGGAGCGGAGGTCGTCCAACTGCGCGGGCCACCGATGCGCGGGGATCAGACGATAATCCATGCTGGCCACGACGTAGCCCTCCGGAACCAGCCAGACTCCGGGGCAACGGTCCTTGCTGCCGGCCTTCCAACCCCCGCCATGCACCCAGAGGATGCAGGGCAGGCGGCGCTTGGGTGCGTCGGCAGGCAGATAGAGGTCGAGCTTCAGCGTCTCCTCGCCCGGAGTCGCATACACGAGGTCCTTGGCCAGTTTGACCCCTTCCGGCAAGTTCGGCGCCTTCTGCGCGAAGGCGCTGAGGGCGATCAGGAGGGGAAGCAGCAGACGCATGCGGATGATTAAGGCCCAAGCGTGCTTGCTGGAAAACAAAAAGGGCCGGCACTGGGCCGGCCCTTCAGGGTCCTGGTTGGGATTACTTCAGCAGCTCGGCCGCCTCAGGATGGTCCTTCAGGAAGGCCTCCTTCTGCTCGGGCGTCATGCCGTCCAGCTTCTCCTTCAGGCGGGCGCGCATCTGCTCCTTCTGCTCAGGCGTGGCCTTTTCCAGCCGCTCCTTCATGCGCGCCTTGAGCTTTTCCTTCTGCTCAGGCGTGAGATCTGCGACCTTCTCCTTCGCCCGGCTCTTGAGCTTCTCCTTCTGCTCGGGGGTCAGGTTATCGATCTTGTCCTTGGCGCCCGCGAGACGCTCCTTCAGTTCGGGATGCTTCTCGAGGAACTCCTTGCGCTCCTCCGGGCTCATGTCCGCGAGCTTCTTGCGCAGCTCAGGCGAAGGGCCTTCGGGGCGGTCGCCTTCGCGAAGCTTGGCCAGCTTTTCCCGCAGTTCCGGGTTCTTCTCGAGGAACTCCTTGCGCTCCTCGGGGCTCATGGCCTCGAGCTTCTTGCGGAGTTCAGCGAGGTCGGGACGGCCGGGACGTTCGGCACCGGGCTTGCCCTCCGGGCGGGCCGGACGGCCTTCAGGGGCGGCGGCGAGGGAGGCGGCGGCGAGGAGGATCAGGATGGGGAGTTTCATGATGACTATGAAACCCCATGGGGGCGGAAAGAGTTTCGGAATTCTTAACGCTCGAGCCCGTGAGCACTGAGATTACATGTCAAAGGCATGCCCCTGCGTACGCTCGTCCTGCTGCTCGCCGCCCCCTTGCTCGGCGCCGATCCTTCCAAGGTGCTCTTCATCGGCAACAGCTACACGGGGGCGAACAAGCTCCCTCAGGTCTACGGGGAAATCGCCAAGTCGCTCGGCCGACCGGTCGCCACGATCAAGTCCAGCAACCCCGGCGGCCGGACCTTGGAAAATCACCTCTCCATCAAGGGCTCGATGGACCTGATTGACGAAGGAAACTGGGATGCAGTGGTGCTGCAGGGGCAGAGCCAGGAGGCGGCCATGTCGGAAACCGACCCCTTGCGACGCAAGAGCTTCCTGGAGGCGGCACACGGGCTCTTCGTCCGCATCCGCAAGTCCAGCCCGCAGGCCCGGGTGGTGTTCTATCAGACCTGGGCCAGGCACGCCGATTTCTGGAAGGCCGAGAAGACCAAGGCGACGGCCCAGCTGCTGGGGAAAGATCCCGTGGAGATGCAGGCCCGTACCGCCCGTTGGTATGACGCCGCGGCCAAGGCCGAAGGCGGCGAGGTGGCTCCGGCGGGAACCGCCTGGGGACTTCACTACGCGGCCTCTCCGGACGAGCGCCTGCACGTCCCTGACAATTCCCACCCCAACTTCGCCGGCACCTATCTTGCGGCCTTGGTCATCTTCGGCCGGACCCACTCAACGCCCTCCCCTTCTCCTCAATGGAAGGGCACGGACAAGTCGGCGCTCTCCGCGGAGACGGCCGGACGGCTGCGGGCGCATGCCGCCGCCGCGCTTTCACGCTGAACGTTCAGCCCGAGCTGAGAAGAATCCCGCCGCAGAAACTGTAACCGGCCTTCTCGACGCGGACGCCTTCTTCCGCTTCGTGCCAGTGACGGGTTTCGCGTCGCGCCTCGTTCACGCTCGACGTGCAGCGGAGCACCAACCGACGGATCCTCTGCCGCACCCTGGTGCGCCTGTGCGCCCCCAGAAGCGGAGCGGTCTCAATCAGCGCCACCACCGTGATCAGGATCAACGACAACACCGGGCCAAGGGTCGCGTAGTTCATACAAGATAGAACAGTGCCAAGGAGAGTATGTTTCTTATTTAGGGTATAAAGCCCAATGATGGCCCCTGACCCCCAAGGTCTTAAGCCTATCTCCCTCTACCACCCCGGGCAGGGCCGACGACCCTTCATCGACCGCCTGGCCGCCGTAGGGCGGCCGAAGGTAGGGGCGTGGCTTCGCCGTGCCCTCCGCCCTGGTAGGGCCGACGACCCTTCGTCGGCCGCCCGTCCCTCTCCACCCTCTCCGCGCAGCTAGGACC
>CAIOPO010000189.1 GCA_903860195.1 uncultured Opitutia bacterium
CTGAGCCTCTGTGCCTCTGTGCCTCTGTGCCTCTGGGCCTCTGTGCCTCTGGGCCAGCCCCAGCCCTGGCCCTGCGGCGCTCCGCCCCGCTCCTTGTCAACGTGTCACCTTGCCAACCTGTCAACTAGTGGCGCGTCCTGTGCCTCCGTGCCTCCTCCCCAGCCCTAGCCCCAGCCCTGGCCCTGCGGCGCTCCGCCCCGCCCCTTGTCAACGTGTCACCTTGCCAGCTCAACCCCGCAGCAGCGTCGCTTAGCGCGACTACCGCACAATTCCCACCACCACCAGCTCCCTGAACTTGTCCTCGGCGATCCAGCGGACGGCTCCGGGGTTTCGGACGGGGAAGAAATTGTCGATGACGCCGACGAATCTGGCCCCGCCGACTTCGGCCCAGCCGACGCAGACGACTTCATGCCCCCAGGTGAGTTCGGGCTTCTGCGGCAAGGGCACGACGCAGGAGGCGAGCGTAGGCCGACCGAGGGTGATCTCACGCCTCAGGGTCTCGAACATGAAGTCGGTCATGCCGACCGACAGCTCGACGCCACGCTCACGGGCGTCGCGATAGAGATTGCGCGCCAGATCCTCAGTGAAGGCCCCCGTCAGGGCCATGCTCCCGTCGGTGAATCCATAGATGTCGGGGATGGTCCGGTACTTGAGTCTCTCACGGATGCGCAGGATGCGGTCGCGTGCGGTCTCCGTCGGGACGCCGGCCCACTTGCCCGCTCCGCGCGCGATCCAATAATCCATGAGACTGGCTCCGGCGGTCGGCACGCAACCTGAGGCCGCCGGTCCGTTCTCAGTCCGTATGGGGAACTGCTGCAGGGCGGGCACGCCCGCCAAGGCGCCACCCTCCTCGGTCGCGAAGGCCTGCAGTTCATCGACGAAGAACTCGAGGACTCTCCCGGGAGGCTTCGCCTCCCATGCCAGGTGGCCGATGCCGCCCTTCGGACCCACGATCTTGGCCCACCAGGCGTCAGGCGACTGCCCCCAGGGCAGACCGGACTTGGATCTCACCAGCCGGAGTTCAACCAGACGCGCGCCACGCCAGCCCGACATCCAAGGGCGGTCGACCAACTTGCGCAGATGCCCTTCACCGGTCACGCGGGCCGACGAGGTCTCGTCCGGAACGCACGAGACCAGCGTCAGAGTCAGCAGCAAGAAGATGAAGATACGTGCATTCATGCTTCAGCGAAGGATCTTGATGACCTGGTCGGGGTGGTCGGTGAAAAGTCCGTCCGCCCGGGCGTTTCGGAAGATCAGCTCCGCCGCCTGCCTCATGTCTTTCACTCCCTTGGGCAAAGCATCCGCCCGCAATGTGTAAGGATGCACTAGCAGTCCGACCGCATGGGCGCGGGTGATGAGGTCGGTGACACTTGCATCCTTGCTGATGATGTCCACGAGCGACGGCCCGATGCCCTCGACGACGCCCGACAGTTCCTTCAGGCCGTCGTCGGTCTTGAGCCGGGTGAAATCCGTGCCGTCGACGCCCTTAGATCCGCCGAGCAGCATGATGAGATTGCCTTTCCAGCCCAGCTCACCCCGCACCCGCTTCACCTCGGCATACTCGAAACACTGCAGGTAGCAGGGGTCCGACTTGGTCGCATAGCCGTGCTTGCGCAGGATCGGCAGGACGATCGCGGCGAGGTCCTTGCCTTCCTTGCGATGCCAGGCCGGCGCCTTCAGTTCGGGATAGATGCCGGCCCGCCGGCCGGCGGTGCGGTTCAGCTCCGCGATGAGCTCAAGTTCGGACTCGAGCGTGGGCACGCGGAAGACCCCCCTGCCCTTCGGATGTCGCAGCGGCATCACCTGCTTGCCGGTGCGATGGTCGAAGCGTTCCGTGGCCACGAGCGTGCCGATCTCGGCGGCGGTCAGGTCGATCGCGTAGAATCTGCCGTCGGCCCGCCGCCGGTCGGGGAACTTCTCGGCGACGTCCGTGGTGGTGTCCAGATGCACGTCGTGCAGCACCATCGGCACGTCGTCCTTCGACAGCACCACGTCCTGCTCGATGAAATCCGCACCCATCGCGTGCGCCATCACCTTGGCCTCACGGGTGTGCTCTGGCAGGTAGCCGCTCGCCCCGCGGTGCGCGATGACGACCGGCTGCGCCGCGTTCAACGCGGCGGATAGCAGTGCGACGAGCGCGGCCGGCCTCATTTGGCGCCTGACGGCACGGCGCCCTTCATCAGCTCGGCCAGCTTGGCCGTCATCGCCTTGACGCGCTCCGGCTCCTTGGCGGCGAGGTCGGTGGATTCGGAAGGGTCGGTCGCGAGATTGAAAAGCTGCACCCCGGCGACCTCCGTGACCTTGGCCTTGGCCTTCTTGTTCGCGGCCTTCTTGGGCGCGTCATCCTCACCGTCCTCGGCCGCGCCCTTCAGGCTGAGCAGCTTCCAGTCGCCCATGCGCACGGCGGCGCGGTTCGGCGTCTGCACGCTCAGGATGGCCTCATGCGGGGAGGGCTCTCCCTTGGTCACCATCGGCCAGACGTCGCGTCCGTCGATCGGCAGCTTCTGTTCCAGCGAACCCTTGCCGAGGCCGATCAGGGTCGGATACCAGTCGATGACGTGCATGGGCTGGGAGATGCGCTTGCCCGCGGGCACCTGGCCGGGCCAGCGCACGAAGGCGGCGGCGCGCGTGCCGCCCTCCCAGAGCGAACCCTTGAAACCCTTGAGCGGCGTATTGATGCCGGGGGGCGGACCTCCGTTGTCGGAGGAGAATACGATCACCGTGTCCTTGCCCATGCCTGCCTTGTCCAGGGCGGCGACGATCTGTCCGATGGCCTCGTCGACCGCCGCCAGCATGCCGGCAAGCTTCTGCCTGGAGCCGGTGAGCGAGCCATAGGGCTTGAGGTACTCGTCCGGCACCTGGAACGGGGAATGCACGCCGTTGAAGGGCACGTAGAGGAAGAGCGGCTTGGCGGCGTCGCGTGACTCGATGCGCTTCACCGCCTCCTTGGCGATGAGGTGCGTGCTGTAGCCCTCCTCCTTGAGGGGCTGGTCGTCGCGATGCCAGTCCATCTTCCCCTCCCGGATGTGCGTGAAGTAGTCGATCATCCCGAAGTAATGTCCGTACTGGTGGTCGAAGCCGCGGGAGGTGGGCAGGTAGGCGCGGTCGAATTCGCCGAGGTGCCACTTGCCGGTGATCGCGGTCTCATAGCCGGCCGACTTGAGCGCCTGCGCCAGCGTGCGCTCCTCGAGAGGCAGGCCCCACTTGGCGCCGGGCCGAACGATCGTGTAGACCCCGGTGCGAGTCGCATACCTTCCCGTCATCAGGGCGGAGCGTGTCGGCGAGCAGACGGGCTGCACGTAGTGGTGCTCGAGGACCGCCCCCTCGGCGGCCAGACGGTCGATGTTCGGCGTCTTGATCACCTTGCCGCCGTTGAACCCGCAGTCCGCGTAGCCCAGGTCGTCGATCAGGAAGAAGACGATGTTCGGTCGGTCGGCGGCCGACGTCAGCGCGGCGACCAGAAGCAGCAGATAACGCATGGGGTTGGGACGCAGGATGGCGGATGGAGGATGGGAGATGAAGGATAAAGGCGTGCGGCATGGCCGCTGACATAAGTTGACCCGTTGAACCGTTGGCCAGAGTCCCTGCGCTTGCTGGCAGGCTGGCAAGTTGACACGTTGACAAGGCCGGCCGCCGCAGGGCGGCTCAAGGTAGGGCCGACGACCCTCGTCGGCCGCCCCACTCCACCCCTTGTCAACGTGTCAACTGGTCAAACCGTCAACTAGTGGCGCGTCCTGAGCCTCTATGCCTCTAACAACTAGCCCCAGCCCTATCCCTAGCCCTGCCCCTGTCCCTAGCCCTGCCCCTGTCCCTAGCCCTTTGCATCTCCGCCCCCTGCGGCGCTTAACGCCGCACCATCTCCCTCGCCTTGGCAGCGGCGGCGTCGGGACGCAGACGATCGACGGGCGGCGCGAAGCGGGAACATCCTTTGGATAGGAAATCGCGGTGCAACGCATGCATCTCCGCCGTGCCGCGGAAGGCGCCGAGATGCACCTGCTTGCCACCCACGCCCTCGCCAAGCATGCGGGCTCCCTCCGGAGTGATGGCGGCGGTCCGTACGTAGACGCCGGGCAAGACGACGGTCTTCATGTCATAGCCTTGGAGCTTCAGCTGGGCCACACCGTCCGCGACCGCGAGCTCCATGGAGACGACGCCGCGCGCGCCCGGGGTGCGCATGACGCCCATGATGCGTCCTTCGACGACCTTGCCCTCGCCCTCACCGCGGGCTTCGGCATAAAGGTCCCTCCAGCCGGCACGCCCGGCCTGGGCGTAGACGCGATAGCCCTTCTC
>CAIOPO010000190.1 GCA_903860195.1 uncultured Opitutia bacterium
CCCCTTGCTCGTAAAAACCCCAATAAATCGGTCCCGTTTCCTTGGCACACGCCCTGCCTATATTGGTTCAAACCACCTAGCACCCATATGAGCAAAATCATCGGCATCGACCTCGGCACCACCAACTCCTGCATGGCCGTCCTGGAGGCCGGGGAGTCCGTCGTCATCCCCAATTCCGAAGGGGCGCGCACCACGCCCTCCATCGTCGCGTTCACCAAGAACGGCGACGTCCTCGTCGGCCAGGCCGCCAAGCGTCAGGCCGTGACCAATCCGAAGAACACCGTCTTCTCCGCCAAGCGGCTCATCGGCCGCAAGTTCGCCGAGGTGAAGGGCATCGCCGCCAAGCTCCCCTACAAGGTCGTCGAGGGCAAGAACGGCGACGCCGCCATCGAGTGCGAAGTCGACGGCAAGCCCCGCGTGTTCTCCCCCGAGGAGATCGCCGCCAAGGTGCTCGCGAAGCTGAAGGCCGACGCCGAAGCCTACCTCGGCGACAAGGTCACGCAGGCGGTCATCACCGTGCCGGCCTATTTCAACGACTCCCAGCGTCAGGCGACCAAGGACGCCGGCACCATCGCCGGACTCGAGGTGCTGCGCATCGTCAATGAGCCCACCGCGGCCTCCCTGGCCTACGGACTCGACAAGAAGAGCGACGAGAAGATCGCCGTCTACGACCTCGGCGGCGGAACCTTCGACGTCTCGATCCTCGACATCGGCGGCGGCGTCTTCGAGGTGCGCGCCACCAACGGCGACACCGAGCTCGGCGGCGACAACTGGGACGAGCGCATCATCCAGTGGCTGATCGACGGCTTCAAGGCGGAGTCGGGCATCGACCTCTCCAAGGACGCCATGGCCCGCCAGCGCCTCAAGGAGGAGGCCGAGAAGGCCAAGATCGCGCTGTCCTCGTCCAACTCGGTCGACATCAACCTGCCGTTCATCACCGCCGACGCCTCCGGCCCCAAGCATCTCAACGTCACGCTCACCCGCGCCCAGCTCGAGAAGGTCTGCGACGACCTCTCCGAGCGCACGCGCAAGCCCTTCGAGGCCTGCCTCAAGGACGCCGGACTGAGCATGAACCAGATCCATGAGCTGGTGCTCGTCGGCGGCATGACCCGCATGCCCAAGATCATCGAGATCGCCCGCGGACTCGCCGGCAAGGACCCCCACAAGGGCGTCAATCCCGACGAGGTCGTCGCCGTCGGCGCCGCCATCCAGGGCGGGGTGCTCAAGGGCGACGTCAAGGACGTGCTCCTGCTGGACGTCACCCCGCTCACGCTCTCGATCGAGACCATGGGCGGCGTGGCCACGGCGATGATCGAGCGCAACACGACCATCCCGACCAAGAAGAGCCAGGTCTTCTCCACCGCCTCCGACAACCAGCCGGCGGTCGACATCGTCATCGCCCAGGGCGAACGCCCGATGATGAAGGACAACAAGCAGCTCGGGACGTTCAAGCTCGACGGCATCGTGCCCGCTCCCCGCGGCACCCCGCAGATCGAGGTGACGTTCGACATCGACGCCAACGGCATCCTGCACGTCTCCGCCAAGGACAAGGGCACCGGCAAGGAGCAGAAGATCTCCATCACGGGTTCCTCCGGCCTCTCCAAGGAGGAGGTCGAGAAGCTCCGCAAGGAGGCCGAGCTCCACGCCGAGGAGGACAAGAAGGCCCGCGAGCTCGTCGAGGCCCGCAACCAGCTCGACGCCACGGTCTTCCAGGCCGAGAAGCAGCTCAAGGACAACGGCGACAAGTTCCCGGGCGACACCAAGGCCCGCACGGAGGAGGCGCTCAAGGCCGCGCAGGAGGTCCTCAAGAAGACCGAGGGCACGTCCGTGGAGGACTACTCCAAGGCCACCGAGGAGCTCCTCAAGCCGCTCTCCGAGGCCGCGCAGGCGATCTACGCCGCCGCGGGCAAGGAAGGCGAGCCCGCCGCCGGACCCGCCGCCGAGGGCAAGAAGAAGTCCCAGGACGGCAAGGTGGTCGACGGCGACTTCGAGGTCGTGGACGACGAGAAGAAGTAAGCGCGACTCAGTCGCGCAGGGCTTGGGCCAGGGATAGGGCCAGGCCGCTCAGCCAAGGGCCGGGGTCATGCGACTCCGGCCCTCTTTCTTCAGGTCCTGCCCGTGGCGACGTCGGTGATGTCGTCCGCGGCGGCGCTGTCCTC
>CAIOPO010000191.1 GCA_903860195.1 uncultured Opitutia bacterium
AGGAGTGACGGAGGCGTGGGGATTCCCCCTGACCGACCTCAAGGCGCGCACGGTCGGATCCGGAGCCGAGATGCGGATCCTCACCGATTTTTCCGCCGCCGGGGGCGAAGCGCATCTCAACGTCACGGGGGACATCCTTAGCCGGCCGAAGATCGATCTTAAGATAACGGGGGCCAGACCTCAGGCGCTGATGGCTGCCTTGGAAGGGGGCAAGGGCGACCCTAAGGAAGAAGCCCGGCTGGACCTAGACTTCAAAGGCACACTGGCACTGGCCAAGCCCCGTCACCTGAAAGGCACTGGCACCTACAGACTCCAGGACCCGAATCTCAAGAAAGTCCGACTTTTAGGCGGGGTGTCGGGTCTTTTGGAGGACCTGGGGGTGGATCTGACCACCTATGAACTGTCCGAGGCCAAGGGCGCCTTTGGCTGCATCGAGGGCAAAGCTTACTTCCCCGACATGACGGTGACAGGGCCTGAGGCCATGCTGAATCTGGCCGGGGAGGCCCATCTGGAAACGGGGGTTTTGGATTTCATCGGGGACTTCTCCCTCATCGAAAAAGGCAGGGTACCCCTGATCGGCCTGATCAACCCCAATAGAGCCCTGATAAGCCTCACGAAAATAAGGGTAAAAGGCACTTTTTCTAACCCAACCACCTCTGCCATACCGAGGCTTTCGGACATAGTTAAAATAAACAAGGACAACGACTTAGGAAAAATACCTCCCTCTGTTACGGAATGAGGGGTTGATTTGTCGGACTGAAGCGATGTATCAGTCTGGCTTCACCCTCATTACGGAGGAAAATCCCTTGGACCTAAGCAAAATCAAACAAGTGGTGGACCTGATGAAGAAGTCCGGTCTGTCCGAGTTCGAAATCCAGGACCAGGAGTTCAAGCTCCGGATCAAACGTGATGTGGCCGGACAGGGTCTGGTTCATCACGTCGCACCTTCGGCCGCTCCGGCGGCCCCCGCCCCGGTCGCACCCCCTGCGCCGGCCCCGGCGTCCGCCCCGGCGGCTCCTGCGCCCGCGGCTCCTGCGGCGGCCGACCCGGGAGTCAAAATCATCACCTCCCCCATGGTGGGAACATTCTACGCAGCCCCCTCCCCGGACAACCCCCCGTTCGTCACCGTCGGCTCCCCTGTGAAGCCCGACTCCGTCGTCTGCATCGTCGAGGCGATGAAGGTGATGAACGAGATCCAGTCCGAACTCACCGGAACCGTCGTCGAATGCCTCGTGGCGAGCGGAACCTCCGTCGAGTTCGGCCAGCCGCTCTTCCGAGTGAAGGTCAGCTGAGTTCCGGAGAACGCGCATGAACAAGATCCTCATCGCCAACCGCGGGGAAATCGCCCTGCGCGTCATCCGAGCCTGCCGTGAGCTGGGCATCAAGACCGTCGCGGTCTATTCCCAGGCCGACGAGCAGTCGCTGCACGTGCAGCTCGCCGACGAGGCGGTCTGCATCGGGCCCGGCCCCAGCAAGGACTCCTACCTGCGCGAGGACCGCATCATCTCCGCCGCCGAGATCACCAACGTCGACGCCATCCACCCCGGATACGGCTTCCTCTCGGAACGCGCCGGCTTCGCCGAGAAGTGCGCCGCGGCGAACATCAAGTTCATCGGGCCGAGGCCCGAGGCCATCCGCCTCATGGGCGACAAGGCCGTGGCCCGGCAGACCGCGAGCAAGGCCAAGGTGCCCTGCGTCCCCGGCACCGACGGTCCCGTCGACAACCAGCGCGAGGCCATCAAGGAGGCCCAGCGCATCGGCTTCCCGGTCATCATCAAGGCCGTCGCCGGCGGCGGCGGCAAGGGCATGCGCATCGTGCACAACGCCGCGGCCTTCGCCAAGGAGTTCGAAAGCGCGCGCGCCGAGGCGGAGAAGGCCTTCGGCAACGGCTCGGTCTACATCGAGAAGTACATCGAGCAGCCCCGGCACATCGAGTTCCAGATCCTGGCCGACGAGCACGGCAAGGTGCTCCACCTCGGTGAACGCGACTGCTCGGTGCAGCGCCGCCACCAGAAGCTGATCGAGGAGTCCCCCTCCCCCTTCCTCACGCCCCGGCTCCGCGAGGAGATGGGCAAGGTCGCCGTGAAGCTGGCCGAAAGCATCGGCTACCAGAACGCCGGCACGCTGGAGTTCCTCGTGGACCGGCACGGCAAGTTCTACTTCATGGAGATGAACACGCGCATCCAGGTGGAGCACGGCGTGACCGAGGAGGTCACGGACATCGACCTGGTGCGCCGGCAGATCCTGGTGGCCTGCGGCGAGAAGCTGGAGCTCTCCCAGCGCGACATCCGCATCAACGGACACGCCATCGAGTGCCGCATCAACGCCGAGGACCCGGCGCGCAACTTCACCCCCAGCCCCGGCACGATCGGCCTCTATTACGCGCCGGGCGGACACGGCGTGCGCGTCGACTCGCACTGCTATTCGGGCTACGTCATCCCGCCCCTCTACGACTCCATGGTCGCCAAGCTCATCTCGGTCGGGGCCACGCGCCACAAGGCGCTGGACCGCATGCACCGCGCGCTCAGCGAATACATCATCCGCGGCGTGCACACCACCATCCCGGTCTGCCGCGCGATCATGAAGGACCCGGTGTTCCGCCAGGGCGGCGCCACGACGAAGTACCTCGAGGACTTCTTCGAACGCACGCCGAAGGAGCTCTGGTCGGCGGCGCCCCTCACCTGAACGTCCGGGCGGCATGAACGGCCGCAGCCGCCCCGCCCGGTCCCCGCGTCTTCGGACGGGAGGCGACCTGCTCAAGTACGCCAACCGGAAGATGCGCCAGGCGGGCGTCTCCCACGGACAGGGCTTCCTCGGGCCGGAGGAGGAATCGCTGACCCTGCTGGGCCATGCGCTGGGACTCGAATGGGAGGCCCTCCCGGCGTGCTTCCGCAAGGCCGTCGCGCCCGCCGCCGCCAGCCGCTTCCTGGAGCTGCTCCGGCGACGCACGGAGGAAAGGGTGCCGACCGCCTACCTGGTGGGCGAAGCCTGGCTGGGCGGACTGCGGTTCAAGGTCGACGAGCGCGTGATCATTCCGCGCTCCTACTTCGTCGAACTGATTCCGGAGGTCATTCCGGCCTGGCTGCCGCCGGCCGAGAGCATCCGCCGCGTCGCCGACGTATGCACGGGCTCGGGCTGCCTCGCCGTGCTCCTCGCCCGAAGATTTCCTCGCGCCGACGTGGACGCCACGGACCTCTCCGCCGACGCGCTGGCCGTCGCCGCCGAGAACGTCGCGGCGCACGGACTCAAGGACCGCATCCGTCTCCATCGGACCGACGTGATGCGCTCCCTGTCGGGCAGGCGGCGCTACGACCTCATCATCAGCAATCCGCCCTATGAGCCGGCCTCGGTGCTCCGGCGGCTTCCGGCGGAATTCCGCAAGGAGCCGCCCGGCTCGCTGGTGAGCGGCAAGGACGGCCTGGACGTCATCCGACGCCTGCTGCGCGAGGCGGCCGCCTCGCTGCTTCCGCACGGCGCGCTCGTCATCGAGGTGGGCGGCCTGCGCCAGGCGATGGAGCGCGCCTGGCCGGACCTGCGGATCTGCTGGCTGCCGACGGCCGACGGCTCCGACTGCGTGGGCCTGATCCACGCCGCCGACCTGGCCGCGCTCACCAAGCCCGGTCGGCCTTCCGCGACTCGAGGGCGGCCTGCGCCCCGGGGGAGAGCGCGGGGAAGAAATCGAGCCCGGTGACTTCCTCGATCCGGTCGACGCTGACGACGTAGCGCGTGAGCTCGCGGTCGCGCCACTTCTCCTCGTGCGGCACGAGGTAGGCGACCGCACGCACGCCCTTCTCCGCCTCGTCGTATTCGGAGATCACCGCCCAGAAGGCCTCCGGCACCGGAATGCGCCCGAATCGCAGGGCGGGCGCGGCGGCATGGACGGGGCCGACCACGACCCAGACCTCGCCGTAGCGCTCCACGTAACGCTGGGCGATGCGCTGCTCGAGGTCCTTCCAGAGGCCGGCGTTGAGCGCATGCAGCTGGGGCGCGACGTTGCTCATCAGGAACGTCTCGGCCTGGGCCTCGGCGCCATGGCAGACCGCGACGGCGTAATTCGGCGCCATGTGCCCGCGGTCATAGCCCGACCGGGTGTATTCCTCGGTCCGCACGAGCGCCGTGGTGCGTCGATCAGTGCGGAAGGCGGACGGACGCGGCGGGGCCTGACCGGAATGCGGGCTCACGCGGTAGGCGGCCCAGCGCGGCCCCGGAAGGGCGTTGTCATAGCCGACCGAGTAACCGCGGTTGGCCAGAAGCTGCAATCCGGGCCGGCCGGCGGGCTCGCCATAGGCGCAGACGGAACCTTGGGCCGGCGGCGGAGCGGAGACCACGTCGCCGCGGACCGAAACCGTCGCGTCCGCCACACGGTCGAGCCAGCCCACGACGCGGCGGGGCGTCTCACCGTCCTCCCGCACGCGGTCGACCAGATCGAGGGCGGGGCCTTCCATGGCCTTCTTGCCGGAACGGTCGATCGCGACGTAAACGACGGCGAGCAAACCGACGAGCACGAGGGCGAGGGCGGACAGCCATCCAAGCAGCCTGAGGACGCGCCGCGTCATGCTTCAGACGAGGTAGAAGACCTGCCAGGCCCAATGGGCGACCAAGGCGGCCAGCAGGGCGCGGCGAAAAAGCGAACGCCCGCCTTCATCCATCGCCAGCCTCAGCCTGAGAGGATCGCGGCTGATCCAGACGTAGGCCGAGTAAAGCGTCCAAAGCGAGAGTCCGAACGCCACGACCGTGAAGCCGGGATGATAGAGGAAGCCCTGGACCGGATCGAGCGCGACCAGGCAACGGGCCGAGCGGGTCCCGCCGCAGCCCAGGCAGGGCAGCCCCGCCCACTTCATGAACAGGCATTCGGGCAGGCTCCATCCCAGCCGGAACCAGGCCCATGAGAAAGCCGCGCCGGAGAAGAGGACGCACGGCCAGACGACCTCGTGCCTGAGCTCGTCCGGATAGGGAGGCCTGCGGATGATCCGGATCAAGCCTTCATCATCGCGGCAAACAACGCCGCATAGACCGCGCAGCCGAGCAGGCAGGGAATAACCACGATGGAGATGGCGACCTTCCACCAGGCGATGCGATGGACACGGGAATGGGCGATGACGGCCGCCACGAGCTGCCAGGGCATCACGACATAGTTGACACAGGGAATGAAGGCGAAGGGCAGGAAGGCGTTGTAGGCGTAAGCCTGCGCGCGGTAGGTCTGGGCATAGCCGCCCTGGGGATTCCAAGGCAGCAACAGCAGATGGACGAAGGCGGCGCCGACGAAACTGAACAACGGGGCCAGCAGAAAAAGGCAGCCCAGCCCGCCCGAGATTATGGCGGATGCCGCCCCGGCTCCGTATTCGGACAGGAACTGCAGGACCGGATCGTTGGCATCGGCGGCGCCGGCCTCCCGAGAGAGGCTGAACATGAAAAAGATCAGCCCCGAATAGAGCGCGGAGCCGCAAAGCCAGGCGGGGAAGGAGGCTGCGTAGCTGAAGGTGATCGGGCGGCCGAAGCCGCCGTCTCGCAGACCGTCGAAAGTACGAACGGGGTCGAGCGCGACTTCCTTGATGGTGGCGAAGAAATTGGCGAAGGACGCGCCGCGCTCCCAGGAGGGCAGCACGGGGAGTTCGCCCGAGGTCGCGGCGGGAAGGCCCGGCGAGGGGGGCGGGACGGCGCCCTTGAACTCCGGCCAGTCGCCCAGAGGCGACCAGGCGGCCATCCCCTCCCGCCAGGCGAGGTCGGAGGTGACGAACCGGCCGTTGGCGAGGCCGGCGCGGACTTCCTCGGTCGAGAAGGCGCCGAGCGAGGATGAGTTCCGGGCGACGTGGATTTCCATGGCCGGAGCAAACCCGGCCGAGCCGTCCGGGGCAAGCCCGGTAAAGTGGCGAGGGGGGCGGGACTCGAACCCGCGACCCGCAGCTTAGAAGGCTGCTGCTCTGATCCAACTGAGCTACCCCCTCGTGAAGGCGGAGGATGCCCCCCGCGACGCCGGGAGCAAGCCTCAGGGACTAGCAGACCAGGTCTCTGAAGCCGGTGAAGTCAGCCGACAGGCCGCCGGGCAGGCCCTTGTTGATGACCGAGACGGCGTCGTGCGAGTGCAGGGATTCCAGGTGCGAACAGGCCACGACGAAATCACGCACGCGGAGGTCGGAATCGAAGCGGTCGTACACGAGTCGGGCGGCGTCCTCGACGAACTTCGAATACGCGCCGTTGAGCTCGGCGAAGGCCTGCTCGTCCTCGCGCTTCACCATGACCTGCGTCTCCGTCTGGAGGGCGGCCAGGGCGAGGTCCTTCATGTCCTCGACGAAGAGGCTGCGTCCCGGGGCGACCTCGGCGACGATGCGGGACTTCGAGCGCTGGGAGTGCGGGATGCCGTAGGCCGAACGCTCCTCGCGGGCGTGCTCGGTGAGCTCGGCGGAACAGGGGCAGGCGGAGGAGTAGACGAAGTCGAAATGCACGTAGCGACGCAGACGGTCGAGGTCGTCGACCGTGCCCTCGAGCACCGCGCGGTAGTACTGCCAGCCCTCGAGTCCGGAGCGGAGCGACTTCTGGAGGATCGGGTAGCGGAATTCGACGAGGATGCGCGCACGGCTGCAGCCGAGCTCCTTCTTGTAACGGAGCAGCACCTCCTCGAGCAGCTCATGGGACATGACGCGGTCCTTGAACTCGTAGAACACGCGCATGATCCGCGACATGTTGATGCCCTTGCGGTCGGCGCCGAGGGACACCGTGCCGGTGACGGAGCATTCGAGCAGGACCGGCTTGCCGTCGCGCGCGACGACGGACATCGGCAGGCGGAAGCCCGAGATGCCCACGTGCTGGATCGGGACGTTGGCGCCCTGGATCTGGGAGCCGTCCGTGTTCTGCATGTCCGGAAGCGTGGCGCGGTAGGCGTCGTCGGCGCGGAAGGACCGGTCGTAGCGGCGGCTGAGTTCGCTGCTGCGGGGAGGCGTCTTGGCTCGGCTCATGCGTGGGAGGGAGGGAGGTTTGCCGGACGGCGCAAGCCGGCCGGGCTGAAAATACGGCCCCCGTGCTGGAGCCACCTGCCGGACTTGAACCGGCGACTTTCTCATTACGAATGAGACGCTCTACCGACTGAGCTAAGGTGGCGGCACGAGGGAAGGCGGAAGATGGGCATGGAATCGGGGAAAGGCAAGCCTTGGCGGAGGCCGAATGCCCTCGCCAGCGGGCCGCCGCGGGGCAAATTCAGGTCAGCCACCATGCGCGCCGCCCTCATCGCAAGGCAGTTCGACGTCCAAGGCCGCCTGGTGAGCGTCGAGCCCTACGGTTCCGGAAACGTCAACGACACCTATCTGGCGATCTTCCGCACCACCTTCTCGGAGCAGCGCTTCATCGTGCAGCGGGTGCGCAAGTCGGTCTTCCCCGACCCCGAGGCGATCATGCAGAACATGCGCATCCTCACGGACCACTGCCATGCGCGCCTCGAGGCGGAGGCCGACCGTTCGGACCGCATCTGGCAGCTGCCGAAGATCATCCAGACCAAGACCGGCGAGGACTGGGTGACCGACGCCGACGGCGACCTGTGGCGGGCGATCTCGCAGATCGCCAGCGCCAACGCCTACGAGCGGGTGCAGAATCCGGAGCATGCCCACGAGGTGGGCTTCGTCCTGGGGCACTTCCACCGCATGGTGAGCGACCTGGAACCCGCGCGCCTGCGCTACGCGCTGCCGGGCTTCCACGTCACTCCGGGCTACGTGGCGAAGATGGATGAGGCCCTGCGGACGCCCGGAGGGCAGGAACGTCTCGCCGCGTCCCCGGAAGCGCGGCGGGCGCTGCGCTTCGTGGAGGAGCGACGCGGACGCTGCCGGGCGCTCCAGGACGCGCTCGACGCCGGCGCGCTGCGCCTGCGGACGACGCACGGCGACCCGAAGGTGGGTAACGTGATGATCGACGGGGCGACCGGAAGGGGCACCTGCATCGTCGACCTCGACACCGTGCAGCCCGGGCTGGTGCATTATGACATCGGCGACGCGACGCGCTCGGCCTGCAATCCGGCCGGGGAGGACGCGCCCGACCTGGCCTCGGTCATCTTCGACACCGACCTGTTCACCACGATCTACCGCGGCTATCTCAAGCACGCGAAGGAGTTCCTCAGTCCGGCCGACCATCGCCACCTCTTCGACTGCGTCCACCTGATCCCGCTGGAACTGGGCGTCCGGTTCCTTGCGGACCACCTGGCGGGCGACGTCTATTTCAAGGTGCGCCACCCCGGGCACAACCTGCGTCGCGCGCTGGTGCAGTTCAAGCTCACCGAAAGCATCGAGGCCCGCGAAGGCCAGATCCGCAAGGTGCTGGGCGAGCCCTGAGATGGACCAGGACCTCGCCACATCGGTCTACCTCGCGCTGGCGCTGCTGCTGGCGCTGATGATTCGCGGCGCCTGGAGGGGATACCGACGGGGCCCGCTCCGGCAACTCGCCGGTCCCGCGGCTCTGACGGTCGGAGTGGCGACCGCCTGGACCTTCGGTCCGGAAGCAGGGCATAACCTGCTGGAAGGAACCAGCTTCCCCTGGCTGCTGCGGGGCGCGGCGGGCATCTGCCTTCTGGGGCCTTTGGCCGGACTGCTGACCTACTCCCTCTGCTGGTGGCTGGGGCGACGGCCTGAAGGCGCCGAGGAAGCGGAGAGTCCGGTCGCCGGCGCCTTCGTGGGATGCTGGACGGGCATGACGTATTTCGCCCTGCTGATGCTGACGCTCTTCTCCTGGGCGGCCGTCCAGGAAGCCCTGCTGAACCCCCAGGAACCGCCGACTTTTGCCATGCGGCTGCGCGCCGAACTGGTGGAGAGCGGCCTCGCCTCGGAACTCAAGGACTGGTCCCCGATTCCCGAAAAACACCGTGCCCTGATCACCGGGACCAGAAGACTCATGAATGATGCGGCAGCCCGAAGACGGCTCATGGCCATGCCTGAAATACGAGCCTTGGCGGCCCATCCCACGGTTTACCAAGCCTGGCAAGACAAGGATGTTCGTAAACTATTGAATGATAATGATTTAACATCATTAGTCGACCACCCTAAAGTACGGGCGGCCTTGGCGGATGAGCAGCTGCAAAGGGAGGCCGAAAAGGTGGATTTGCCGGGCTTGATGGAAAAGGCACTGAAAAAGCCCGGAAACTGAAGCACGGGTATATTTTTTTGTAGTCCCCGCGGGTTGAAACGTTAAGTTCAACCCTCCCGCCCTTTTGAATCCATGAAGAACCTGTCCCTCCTGACCTGCCTCTGCGCCATGACCCTCCTGGCCCAGGAGAACAAGCCTGCTGAGGCCGCCGCCGACCCGAAGTCCACTCAGGTCGAAGTCCTCGAAGTGGAGGGCAAGCGCTTCGTGCTCGTCCGGAACTTCGCGACGGTGGAGGACTTCGCGAACTTCGAACGCAACGTGCAGGTCATCGGCCAGAAGCGCCAGGAGGCCCAGCAGATCCAGCAGCTGGCCCAGATCGCCCTGACCACGCCGGAGCGCGAGGCGCGCACCAAGGAGCTCGAGGCCAAGCTCACCGTGCTGCAGTCGGACAACGCCGCCATGGCCAAGAACTACGGCTTCGACCTGAGCCGCCAGTATCTCGTGGTGCAGACCAAGCTCAACGTGCTCTCCGCCCTCACCAATGAGGAGTACATCAAGCTCGCCGCCGACAAGGACTTCAAGGCCGAGTCGGTCGTCAATTCCGGCGACAAGAAGTTCCTCGCTCGCGGATCGGTGGCGGGCACGGTCGAAGTCGAAGCCTTCAAGCTCCAGGTCCAGCGCGTCATGGAAACCCGTCGCGCCCTGCAGCAGCTGGTGGACCTCCAGCCGCGCCTGACCAAGGACGCGGACAAGAAGAAGGTCGAGGATGCCGTGAAGAACGCCCAGTCCGAGGTCAACGCCGCCCTGGAGGAGTTCAAGAAGGCCCGCGGTTACGACCTGCCCAACGAGATCACGCTCCAGACCGCAGAAGCCAAGCTCTACACCCTGCTCTCCGACGAGGAGAACAAGAAGCTCACCGAACAGGCCCAGCCCAAGAAGGAGGGCGAAAAGAAGGCCGAAGAGAAGAAGTGACCCTTTCCCGACACCCCAATCCACCAGACATGAGCACCACAGCCACCCCAGAAGCCCCCGCCGAAGCCCCCAAGGGCCCGGTCATCGAAATCCTGCCGCTCGGACAGAACCTCGGCCGCGTCGCCCTGACGCTCACCGGCCAGGAGGCGATCGTCCGGTTCCAGCAGGAGCTCAACGCCCACGGCCAGCAGTTCGGCCGTCTCCGCCAGCTCCAGCAGCGCGCGCAGACCGCGCTCACGACCCCCGAGAAGGACGCCCTCGGCAAGGTCCTCGAGACCGAGGTCAAGGACTTCACGGAGAAGGACGCCATCTTCGCTCGCCGCTACTTCAGCCTGCCCGTGATCGCCGACCGTCAGACGGCGCTGGTCAACACCAAGATCCGCCTGCATGCCGTGGTCAACGAAGAGGAAGCCGCCAAGGCCCGGGCCGCCAAGGACTTCAAGGAGGAGGACCTGGTGGTCCGCGGCGAACGCCGCCTGCTCCGCGTCGCCGACCTGCTCAGCCTGGACGCGATCGTGATGTTCGAGCGTTTCGCCAAGGAACTGCAGGCCCGCCGTGACGCCTTCGTCCAGCTGCGCTCACTGCATGAGCGCGCGGGCACGGAAGAGGAGAAGACGAAGCTCAAGGAGCTGCTCGACCAGGCGGCCCAGGCCCTCGACAAGGGCAACCAGGAGATGGCCCAGAGCGTCGGCTACTCGATCACGCACAATTACGAAGTGGAAGTCCTTGAGGCCAAGTTCGTCATCCTCCTCAACCAGGAGGAGGTCAACGCGGTCATGGGCGCGGTCCAGCAGCAGGCCGGACAGCAGGCCGCCAAGGTCGCCGAAGCCCCCAAGGCCGAAGCCGCCAAGCCGGAGAAGAAGGCCGAGAAGAAGAACTGACGCCCCGAACGGAGCGTCGTTTCACCAGGGCCCGCCAACAGGCGGGCCCTGTTCTTTTCAGAAAAGCTCGCCCTGGGCGGGACGGTCCGCCGGGCCGGATTTCTTCGCGGGAGGAGTCTTGTCCGGCGACGAGGACTCCGGAGCGGACCCTCCTCCCTGCCTCGCACGGTAGCGCTTGAGGGTCGATTGCATCTCCATGGATTGGAGGAAGCTCTCCACGCCGGCGTGATCCTCGGAGGGGGCTTCACCCAGATCCAGGTCGTAGTCGGTCCGGAAGGTGACGAGTCCCAGATTGGTCCGGATGCGGTCCGCTTCGGTCCGGACCATCTCACGGAACCTTTCCGGCTCGAGCCGCCCGGCGGCGGCCAGGATTCCCTCAAGGTCGCCGTGCTCGACGATCCACTTGGTGGCGGTCTTGGGGCCGACTCCGCGCAGGCCCGGGATGTTGTCCGATGCGTCCCCGACCAGGGCAAGATAGTCGGCGATCCGCGCGGGTGGCACGCCGAACTTCTCGGCGACGCCCCCGGCGTCCAGACGCCGCCAGCCGGCGGCGGGGTTGGCGGTCGGGGGCGGCACGAGCTGGAAGACATTGCCGCCGACGCACTGGCCGAAATCCTTGTCGGCGCTGACGATGACGCACTCGTGTCCGCCGGCCGAAAGCCGGCGTACGGCGGTGGCGATGAGGTCGTCGGCCTCGACTCCACGCCGCTCAATGACCTGGAATCCCAGCAGGGCCGTGAGACGCTTCACTTCGGGGAGCTGAAGCACGATGTCTTCGGGAGTGTCGTCGCGCTGGGCCTTGTATTCAGGGTGGACGGCGAGATGCCGGTCGGAGCCGCCGAGATCGAAGAAGACGGCGGCACGGTCGGGCTTCTCCGAGTCCCGCAGGTCGAGGAGCGACTTGATCCACCCATGCAGGGCACCCGTTGGAAACTGGTCGGACTGACGGCGAAGGTTGGATCGCTCCATCGCGAAATGGCTGCGGAAGACCAGGTTGAATCCGTCGACTAGCATCCAGCGCATGCGGACAGTCTCGGCCGACGGATGCCACCAGCCAGAAAAAAGAAGGCCCGCCGGGGGCGGGCCTTGCCTGATGGCGAAGGGCTTCAGTTCGCCGCCGGAGCCGCGGGCACGGGAGCCGCGGGCGGGGCCGGGGGCGCGGGCTCGATGGGCTCGCGGTAGACGGCGCCCGCAGGCGAGGCCAGCACGGGGTTCGAGAAGGTCGAGCCGGCGCGCATCCCGGGATGGGAGCTGCGGAGGGTCGCGCCGCCCGGAGACACCAGGTTGGCCGTGACGAAGACCATGAGATTCTTCTTGCTGGTGGTCTTGCCGGACGACTTGAAGGCCGCGCCGATCAGGGGGATGTCGCCGAGAACGGGGACCTTGTCCTCGACCGACTTGACCTCCTCACGGGTGAGGCCGCCGATGACGACCGTGGCGCCGTCGAAGACCGTGACGTCCGTGGTGACTTCACGGGTGGTGAAGATCGGCTGGAAGAAGCCGGAGGGCACGCTGACGGTGGTGGTGCCGGAGATGGCCACGGAAGTGCCGCCGTATTCCACGAAGCCTTCGAACTCGATCACCTTGGGCTTGAGATTGAGGGCGATGGAGTCATCGGCTGCGACGGTGGGAGTCACCTCGAGGGTCACGCCGACCTCCTGGATGGCGAAGTCCTGCGGAGTGCCGGCCGTGATCGCGACGGAGTTTCCGCCGCCGCCGCCCTGCGTGCCGGCCGAAACGACCGCCTGCACGTCACCGTAGGACTGCGGATAGCGGAGCAGCTGGGCCACCTTGATGATGGCGGTCTTGCCGTCGAGGACGGTCAGGCTGGGGGAGGACATGAGATCCGTGCCGCTGTTCTGCTCGATGGCGCGGAGGAACATGTTGAGGTTGTAACTGTCGATAGTGCCCACGTTGCCGGCCGCGGCGGCCCCGAAGCCGCCAAAGCTGGCGTTGCCCGTGCCGAAGTTGGCTCCGGTGATGGAGGGAGGACGGTTGGGAATGGTGATGGTGGGATTGGGCGGGCTGACGATCTGTCCGTCACGCGAGGCGGCGGACACGCCGAACACTCCGGTGAGCGTGCGCAGCTCGGTCTGGGCACGGATGGCGCCGCTGGCGATGCTGGCCAGCTGCCAGTTGGTGGTCAGCTCGTTGAGGGAGTTCTGGGAGACTTCGATGAACTTGGACTCGATGTGCACCTGCTTGATGTCCGAGTAGCGACGCAGGATGTTGCGCACGCGGTCGAGATTCTTCCGGTTCTGGGTGACGATCAGGTTGGTGCCGTCGTAAGCGAGCGAGGCGCCGTTGACGCCTTCGAAGGCGACACCGGAGCGGATGAAGAAGTTCTTGATGCCGATCTCTTCGGGACGGGATTCCGCGCCGCCGGCAGTGCCACCGCCGGCTCCGCCGAAGGGGCTGGCCGTGGCGCCGGGAGCGGCCGCGCTGCCGCCGCCGCTGACGCCGGTCATCTTGATGACGGCGGAGGTGGACAGCGGGAAGAATTCGGTCTCCAGGTCGCTGGAACCTGAATCAGGGCGGACTTCGACGATGCCCTGATTGACCATCCAGGTGAAACCGACGCCCTTGGTGATGATGTTGAGCGCCTGCTCGACGGTGACGCCTCCGATGGTGATGGAGATCGGGGGGTTCTTGCGCTCAGGGTCGACGGGGACGATGTTCAGTTCCTTCTGGTCCTTGTCATACTGCTGGGCCTGCTGGCTCAGGTACTGGAGGGCGCGGTCGAGGGGCTGGTCCAGGATGCGGACCTGGGGGAGCGTGATGGTCCTGAGACGGTCCATGACGGGGTCGGTCACCTGAGGGCCGCCGACGACGGTCACTTCACGGTTGAACACTTCGGGGAGCTTCCAGGTCTCATCCAGCAGCTCGAGCAGCTTCCCCTTGGTCACGCCGCGGTTCCACTGTCCGGAAGTCTCGGAGAGCAGCTCACGGATGCGCACCTGGTAGGCCTTGGCCTCGGGGTTGTTGGGCTGGAACTGCATCACCTCGCGGTAAGCCTCGATGGCGCCCTGGTAATCTCCGTAGAGATAGCGGGCGCGACCGCGCACGAGCAGCTCCTGCACGCGGTCCGCCTTGGCGCGGAATCCGGGGGAGAGCTCATCGATGTTCTGGTAGGTCGGGTCGGCACGGCGCGCGGTGAGTTCGGCGCGCAGACGGGCGGCGGCGGGATCGTCGGCGCCGACGAGCGTCTCGAGTTCACGCACGTGGCTTTCGGCCTTGGACATGTCACGCGACGTGATGCAGAGGAGGGCCATGCGGCCGAGGGCGCCCGCGCGCACGGTCTTGATGCGGTCCTTGACTGGGCAAGCAGCAGTGGTGGAGGGGAGCTCCTTACTCGCCCGGTCGAGTTCGCTGACGGCATCGGTGAGGGACTTCAAGTCACCCTTACGAACGAGCCCCTCGGCCTTGGCCAGAATCTCCTGAGAAGAGGAGAGCTTGGTCCTGACATCCTTGGCGGCTGAGGCCAGAAGAGGGTCAGAGGACGGATTGACCTTGTCGCGCTGGCCCAGGATCTCCTGCCGGGCAAGAGAAGCGCGGTCACGGACCGGCTGCGCCGAGACGATGTTGGGGAGCGCGGCGATGGCTCCGTCGAGGGTGGCCACGGACTTGTCGAATTCGCCCTGGGCAGCTTCATTCTTGGCCCGGGCGATGGCGGCATCGACTTCCTCGTAAAGCTTAGCGTGCTCCTGAGAGAGGGCGACGATCGGCGCGGCGGGGGCGGCAACCGGGGCAGCCGGGGCGGCGGGAGCTTCGGGCGCAGGCACCGCCGCAGCGGCGGCCTTCTTGGCGGCCTCATCGAGGGCCAGACGGATGCTTGCGACAAGTTCCTTGGCTCCTTCATCCGAGGGGTCGGCCTTGAGGAGATCTTCGGCCTTCTCAAGGGCAGGCTGAAGCTTGCCTTCGTCGCGGAGGCGGATGGCCTCGCTCAGCAGCTTGACGGGCTGCAGGCCGGCGTCACCGGCCTGACCGGTCAGGCTGCCGGCGAAGGTCGCCAGAACGAGGGCGGCCAGGGTGAGCCGCATGCGTGAATTGGTCTTCATTTTGATGTGCTTCTGAAAGTCGCTTAGGGGGTTATTGGGGAGGGGGCAGTGCGAAGGTGGGGGGCGGCAGGCCGGCGGGAGCCGCCGGGGCGGGCGTCGCGCCGGGAACGGGTGACGCGGGAGCGGCGGAAGGGGCCGCAACGGGCTTGGCGGAAGGCACTGCGAGCACCTCGGTGAAGGTCTTCTTCGGCTTCCTGGGGTTAGGAGCGAAGGTCTTGTCGAGGGTCACGGTGCGTGCTGCCAAGTCAACTTCTTTGACCTGGAAGAGGGCGTCGTTGTAGG
>CAIOPO010000192.1 GCA_903860195.1 uncultured Opitutia bacterium
CGGCAGGAGTTCGTGCCACCGGCCACGACGAGCGTGCGGAGGCCTGAGCCCTTGAGCTTGCCGGCCGCGATGGAGGCGCGTCCGCCGGAGGCGCAGAGGAGCAGCACGGGTGACGAGGATCCGCCCGCAAGGGCGCGCACGGCGTCGGCCGTGACCTTTTCTAGGGGCAGGTTGACCGCACCGCGGACACGGCCGGAGCGGAATTCGGCGGGCGAACGCACGTCGAGCAACAGGGCTCCGGTCGAAGCCTCGGCCATCACGTTGACCGGATGCAGCTCGTCCTCGCCGGCCGCGATCATCGAGCCGGGGGCGCCGCAGGCCTTGACCGACCCGCAGGAGGGCGCGGCGGCCGGGGCGACGTCCGTCGGACGCCGCAATGCGAGGTCACGCACGTACGCGGCGCCGCTGACGTTGGAGGCGTCGAAGCCGTGCTGACGCAGGATGCGCGTGCCCACGTGGGCGCGGAGTCCACTGTGGCAGAGCACCGCGGTGGGCTTGGTCTTGTCGAGCTCACCGAGGCGCTCCCGCAGCGTGTTGAGCGGGATGTTTCTTGCGTGCTTCGCGTCGGCGAGGGGCAGTTCCGCGCATTCGTCCGCATCGCGCAGGTCAACGACCTGGAAGGCGGAGAGGTCGGCATCGGGCTGGACGACCGGCGCGACGCCTTCGAGGTCGTTGATGGCGGCGAAGGCGGCCATGTGCAGCGGATCCTTGGCGGAGCCGAACGGCGGGGCGTAGGCGAGGTCAACCTGCGCGAGATCACGTACCGTGCCGCCGAAGTGCAGGAACGACGCGACCACGTCGAGACGCTTGTCGATGCCCGCCGCGCCGACCGCCTGCGCGCCGAGGATGCGGCCCGTGCCGGCCTCATAGACCAGCTTGAGCGTCATCGATTTCGCGCCGGGGTAGTAGCCCGCGTGATGGTTGGCCGTGATGTGGACCGCGCGTGCCTGCAGGCCGCGCTTGAGGGCCGACTTCAGGGAGTCGCCCGCGATGCCGGCGCCGAGTCCGAAGACCTTGATGACCGCCGTGCCCCAGGCGGCGGGCGCCTTGGCCGACTTGCCCGTGGCGGCGTGTTCGCCCACGAGACGACCGGTGCGGTTGGCGATGCCCGCGAGCGGGATGCGGCCGCGCTGGCCGGTCGTGCCGACAAGGTATTCCGCCGCATCGCCGACGGCGTAGATGTCGGCATCGGAGGTGCGCTGGAACTCATCCGTCTGAATGCCGCCCGTCGGGCCGACGCCGAGGCCCGCGCCCACCGCGAGCTGGTTGTAAGGCCGCACCCCGAGTCCGAGAATGACCATGTCGGCGTCAACGGTCGTTCCGTTTTCAAGCACCACGCCCGTGGCGGCGCCGGCGCTCTCGCGGATGGCGGTGAAGCCCGTGCCGGAGATGAGGCGGACTCCGTTGCGGAGCAGTTCACGGCGGAGCGGTTCGGCGATCTCGGCGTCAAGCGGGGGCAGCACCTGCCCGCTGCGCTCGACCAGCGTGACCTCCAGACCGCGTTCCTTCAGCTGTTCCGCGACCTCCAGTCCGATGAAGCCGGCGCCGACCACCGCGACCTTCTTCACCGAGGGCAGCTGGGCCATGATGCGGTCCATGTCCTCGATGTTGCGGAGCGAATGCACGCCTTTGGCGCGGACGCCAGGGACGTCGGGGATGAGCGGGGCCGCGCCGGGGGCGAGGATCAGCTTGTCGTAGGACTCATCGTATTCCGTGCCTGCGGCATGGTCGCGGACGCGGACGGTCTTCTTCGCGCGGTCGATCGAGAGGGCCTCATGGCGCACGCGGACGTCCACATTGAAGCGCTTGCGGAACAGTTCGGGCTTGGCCACCAGCAGCTTGGCCCGGTCTTGGATTGCGCCGCCGATGTGGTAGGGCAGGCCGCAGTTGGCGAAGGAGACGTGAGAGTCCTTCTCCAGCATGACGATGCGGGCGTTCTCGTTCATCCGGCGCGCACGGGTGGCGGCGGAGGCTCCGCCGGCGACGCCGCCGACGATGAGGATCTTGGGGGAATGGTTCATGAGATCAGCGGGAGAAATGGGAACGGATGCAGCCGAGGATCGTCAGGCAGCCCGCATGGGCGACCCGGTAGCGGGCCGTCCGCCCGGAGCGTTCGGCGGCGACCAGCCCGTGGGCGCGCAGGCGCATCAGGTGCTGGCTGACCGCGGACTGCGGGCGACGGAGACGGGAAGTGAGGTCGGAGACGGTGACCGGACCCTTTTCCAGTTCCTCCACGATGCGCAGACGTTCCGGATGGGAGAGCGTGCGCAGCGCGCCGGCGCAACGGCGGAGGACCTTCGGGTCAAGCGGCCGGACTTTAGACATATTCGAAAAATTGAATGTATTTTCGGGGAAGTCAAGGGGAAGGGGAGGGCTGGGATAGGGCTAGGGACAGGGCTAGGGGCAGGGCTAGTTAAGTGAGAGAGGCCCATGAGAGTTGAATGGTTGAGCAGTTGGCCGGTTGGCCGGAGATGCAATGGGTAGGGTCTAGGACCCTCCTCGACCGCGGACGACCAGCGAAGGCGGTGCCTTCGAGGGGGCATGCTGGCACGGTGACACGTGGACAAGGGGCGAACGTAGAGGCCCAGAAGCTCAGTTGATCAGAAGGGGCAGTGGCAGGTACGGGAATGCATACTGTCCCTAACCCTAGCCCCAGCCCCAGCCCTGCCCCTATCCCTTTAATTTACAGCTTCTCTGCGCCCCTTGTCCCCGTGTCACCGTGCCCACGTGCCCCCTGACCAGACTTACTCCAGCCGGTTTGCCGCGCTGAAGAGGGCGCGGAGGCCTGCGAGCTCGATGTTCGCGTCGACTCCGCAGCCCCAGGCGGTGCGGCCGGTCTTGTCCTGCACGCAGACGTAGGCGGCTGCGGCTGACTCCGTGCCGGAGGCAAGGGCGTGAGAACGGTAGTCCTTCACCGTGAATCCGGCCCAGCCGTGGGGGTCGAGGGCGTGCACCAGGGCGCTGATCGGTCCGTTGCCCTCGGCTCGCAGGTCGAGCACCTTGGGGCCGGGGATGCGGACCTTGGCGCGGCAAGCGACCATGCCCTTGCCCGCCGGGTCGGAATCGAATTCAACGAGTTCCATCGGCTGGGTGAGGTTCACGAAGTGCTTACGGAAGTGCTCCATGATCTCGGCCGGGCTGAGTTCCTTGCCGAGCTTGTCGGCGTGCTGGCCGATCAGCTGACCGACCTCCGGGTGCATGAGCTTGGGCAGGTCGTAACCGAACTCGCGGTCGAGCACGTAGGCCACGCCGCCCTTGCCGCTCTGGGAGTTGATGCGGATGATGGCCTCGTAGGAGCGACCGATGTCCTTCGGGTCGATGGTGAGGTAGGGGATGTCCCAGGGCGCTTCGGGCCCCTGCTTGTCGCGTCGGTCCATGCCCTTCTTGATCGCGTCCTGGTGCGAGCCTGAGAAGGCCGTGAAGACCAGGTCGCCCGCATACGGGTGGCGTTCGTGCACCGTCATGCGCGTCAGACGCTCGTAGAGCGCGCGGATCGCGGGCAGGCCGCCGAGGTCGAGCCCCGGGTCCACGCCCTGCGAGAACATGTTCAGGGCGACCGTGACCACGTCGAGATTGCCCGTGCGTTCGCCGTTGCCGAAGAGCGTGCCCTCGACGCGGTCCGCGCCGGCCATCAGGCCGAGCTCGGTGGCCGCCACGCCCGTCCCACGGTCATTGTGCGTGTGCAACGAGATGACCGCCATCGAGCGGTCGCTCAGGTTGCGGCAGAACCACTCGATCTGGTCCGCGTGCGTGTTGGGCGTGCCGGCCTCGACCGTCAGCGGCAGGTTGAGGATGATCTTCCGTTTCGCGTTCGCGCCCCAGGCCTGCGCGACGGCCTCGCAGACCTCGAGCGCGTAGTCCGTCTCCGTCAGCACGAACGTCTCCGGGCTGAATTCCAGCTGCCATTCCGTGTCCGGCCGGGCGTCGGTGAGCTCGCGGATGAGTTTGGCGCCCTTGACCGCCATCTCGAGCACCTGCTCCTTCGAGAGGCCGAAGACGATCTCGCGCTGGGCGGGATTGGTGGGCGTGTAGAGGTGGACGATCGCCTTACGGGCGCCGTGCAATGATTCGACCGTGCGGCGGATCAGGTGTTCGCGGGCCTGGACCAGCACCTGCACCGCGACGTCCGCCGGGACCAGGCCCTTCTCGATCAGCTGCCGCGTGAAGGCGAACTCCGTGTCGGACGCGGAGGGGAAGCCGATTTCGATCTCCTTGAAGCCGATGCGGCAGAGCTCCTGGAACATCTCCAGCTTCTCCGGCACCGACATCGGCACCGCCAGCGCCTGATTGCCGTCGCGCAGGTCCACGGAGCACCAGCGGGGGGCGCGGTCGATCGTGCGGTCCGGCCAGGTGCGGTCGGGCAGCTGGACCGTCCGGAAAGGACGATACTTTTTGCCGGGCTGGCGCATGGTGGTTCGGAGGGTGGGGAGGTGGGTCGCGGAGGCGAGGGTTCGGACGTCCAAGAAAAAGCCCGCCCGGGGTCCGGGCGGGCTTTCTCGCGGGGAGGAGGCCCGGACTCAGGCGTCAGGCTTGGTCTTCGGAAGCTTGGTCACGCGCTTGATGTCCTTGAGGACGCCGCGCTTCTTGAGAAGCTCGACGCGTTCAAAGCGCTTGAGGACGTTGCGCTTGGCGCCCGAGGAGGCGGCGCTGGCCTTGAAGCTGTTGTGCTGGGTCATGACCGTGTTGGTTGGAAGGTTGGAGAAAAGCCCGCCGGACCCCGGGGGCAAGGGGAAAAGCAGGCCTCCGGCGGCCGATTCCGGGCGATTATCAGGCCAGAATGCCCTTCACGGCGTGTCCGTGCACGTCCGTCAGGCGGAACTGGCGTCCCTGGTAGCGGTAGGTGAGGGCCTCGTGGTTGATGCCGAAGAGCCGCATGATCGTGGCCTGCATGTCGTGCACGTGCACCGGGTCCTTGGTGATGTTCCAGCCGAAGTCGTCCGTCTCGCCGTGCCAGTGGCCCGCCTTGACCCCGGCGCCGGCCAGCCACCAGGAGTAGGCGCGTCCGAAGTGGTCGCGCCCCTTGTAGCCCTGGCCCGCCTGGTTCTGTCCGAAAGGCGTACGGCCGAACTCCCCGCCCCAGACCACGAGCGTGTCGTCCAGCAGGCCGCGCTGCTTCAGGTCCTTGACCAGGGCGGCGCTCGGCTGGTCGGTGTCCTTGCACTGCTCGGCGAGCTGGCCGGTCGTGAGGTTGTTGTGCTGGTCCCAGCCCGAGTGCATCAGCTGCGTGAAGCGCACGCCGCGTTCGGCGAGACGACGGGCGATGAGGCAGTTGTTGGCGAAGGTGCCGGGGGTGAGCACGTCGGGACCGTACATCTCGAGCACCGACTTCGGCTCGTTGGAGAAGTCGAGCAGCCCGGGCACCGAAGCCTGCATGCGGAACGCCATCTCATATTGGGAGATGCGCGTCTCGATCTCCGGATCGCCGGTGAGGCCGAAGTGCTCGCGGTTGATGTCCTGCAGGCCGTCGAGCATCGCGCGCCGCGCCTCGCGGCTGACGCCGGGCGGATTGCCCACGTAGGGCACGGGGTCGCCGACGCCGCGGAAGCGCACGCCCTGGTGCTTGCCGGGGAGGAAGCCGTTGGACCAGTAGTGCTCGAAGAACAGCTGCCCGCAGGTCCGGTTCTTGTCCGAGGACGTCATGACGACGTAGGCCGGCAGGTCCTCGGTCATCGTGCCGAG
>CAIOPO010000193.1 GCA_903860195.1 uncultured Opitutia bacterium
GCGAGGCGTTCGCGGCGCTGCCGCCCACGCCGAGGATGAAGAGCCGTCCGCCGGACTCGCGCGTCCGGGCGAGCAGATCCACCGCCTTCTCGCAGGCGGCGGCGTCGAGGAGGCCGGCGATCTTCGCGGTCTCGGCCAGGTGCTTTTGGGAGTAGTTCATGGTCAGGAAAAGTCAGCGGGGCCGCGCAGCAGCGCGTCGAGCTCGGCCAGTCCGGCAGGGGAGCCGATCTCGTAGAAACGGGAGGCGACCTCGTGGCCCGTCATGCGTCCGTCCTCCACCAGCGTCTCGTAGAGCGTGGCGAGGTCGAAGGGTCCCTGCGTGGGCGCGAAGCGGAAGGCGGCGTGCCGGAGCAGTCCCAGGCCGTAGTCGATGTGCCGCATACGGTCATCCGGTCCGCGCTTATGATGGAGCCGGATGCGGCCGTCCTCGAACCAGACGTTGCTGCGGTCCCAGCGTCCGTCGTTCCGGTGCACGGTCATGCAGCCGAGGGCGTCGGCGTCCAGGAATGCTTCGGCGACGGGACGGAAGTCCGTCGGCAGATAGGAGTCGCCGTAAAGGACGAAGAAAGGGTCGGTGAGGAGCGGCAGGGCCTGGCGTAGCGCGCCACCGGTGCCGAGCGGGACCGAGCCGTCATGGGAATAGGCCGTCTCCACCCCGAAGGCAGACCCATCACCGACGTGCTCGACGACCTGCTCGCCCAGATGCCCCAGGCAGAGGACGACCTTGCGGAGTCGGTCGCGGGAGAGCAGGCCGAGCTGATGCTCGATGAACGGGCGGCCCGCCACCTCGACCATGCACTTGGGGATGGTCCGGGTGACTGGCAGCAGCCGGGTCGCCATGCCTCCGGCCAGGATGGCTACGGAAAGGTCGTGGGCGGCGGGACGGCTCATTCCGAACAGACCGTCTTCGTGCCTTCGAAGTCGAACTTGAAACGGACCTCCCGCAGGCCCGCGCCGGCCATGGCGGCGCGCAGCGCGGCCTTGTCCTCGGCATAGAACATGAGGAAGCCGCCCCCGCCGGCGCCGATGAGCTTGCCGCCCAAGGCGCCGTTGCGCATCGCCAGGTCGTACCATCCGTTGATGCTTTCATTGCTCATGCCGGCCGAACGTCGGCGCTTGCGCTGCCAGTGTCCGTCCATGAGGCCGGCGAAGCCTCGTAGGTCGCCGGCGACCAGGGCGTCGAGCGAACGCAGCCCGAGCTCCTTGGTGAAATGCAGGTTCTCCAGCATGTCCGGATCGTCCTGCTTCGACCGGTCGTTCTGGTCGCGGAGGATGGCCGAGGCCGACCGGGAGTAGCCGGTGAAGAAGAGCAGCAGGTTGTCCTCGAGCTGATGGAGGGTCGGGTCGGCCAGCTTCACCGGCGCCGACTCGACGGTCCCGTCCCGCCTGAAAGTGAAGGCGGTAATCCCGCCGAAGGCCGCGATGTACTGGTCCTGCTTGCCGATGGGCTCCCCGAGGCGGTCGATCTCGAGATGGCAGGCCTGTTCGGCGAGCTCTCGGGGCTGTACCGGGCGGCGCTGGCCCGCATGCAGGGCCTTGAGGAGGGCCGTGGTGAACGAGCCGGAGGAGCCGAGGCCGGTGCCCGCCGGTATGTCGGCCATCGAGGTTATCTCGAGGTTCGGGCGAGGGACGCCCACGAGGGCGACGGCCTCGCGGATGATGGGGTGCTGGATCTCCGCGGCGTTTGCGCACCGCTCAAGCTTGGAGTACTTGAAGATGAACTCGTCGGTGAAGTTCTGGTGGACCGTCACGTAGACGTATTTGTCGATGGCGGCGGCCACGAGGAAGCCCTCGTGCTTGGAGTAGTACGAGGGGAGGTCGGTGCCCCCGCCTCCCAGGGAGATGCGCAGCGGTGAACGGACGATGATCATGGGAAGCGGGTCAGGAGCGGGCGGCGAAGACCCAGGGGTTGGCCTGCAGCCACCGCACCGTGGCGGGCACGGCCTCGGCGATGCTGAAGCGCGGGCTCCAGCCGGTGGCGCGGACCTTGCGCGTGTCGAGGAAGATGA
>CAIOPO010000194.1 GCA_903860195.1 uncultured Opitutia bacterium
GATCCTTTCCCGAGGGTCATTCCGGCGGCCGAGTGGGAGAGGATCGAGGCGGGCCTGATTCAGCGGATCACGGCCCTCAATCTGTTCCTTTACGACGTCTACCACGCCCAGAAGATCATAAAGGACGGAATCATCCCCAAGGAGGTGGTCTTCGGCGCCCGGCACTTCCGTCCGGAATTCGTGGGGGCATCGGTCCCGAAGGATGCCTACGTGCACGTCTGCGGCACGGACCTGATCCGGGACCGCGACGGACGCTACCTCGTGCTGGAGGACAATGGACGATGCCCTTCCGGAGTCTCCTACGTGCTGGAGAACCGCTCCGCCATGAAACGGGTCTTCCCGGGTCTCTTCGGCGCCGGAGCGGTGCGCCCGGTGGACACCTACCCTGCGGACCTGCTGGCCACGCTGCGCAACGTCGCCCCCCGCGGCAATCCCGACCCCAACGTGGTGCTACTGACGCCGGGCGTGCACAACAGCGCCTATTTCGAACATTCCTTCCTGGCGCGGCAGATGAGCATCGAGATCGTGGAGGGCCGGGACCTGATCGCGCTGGACGGCTTCGTCTACATGCGGACGACCCGTGGCCTCCGGCAGGTGGACGTCATCTACCGCAGGATCGACGACGACTTCCTCGACCCGCAGGTGTTCCGCAAGGACTCGGTGCTCGGCGTCCCGGGCCTCGTCGACGCGGTGAGGCGCGGCAACGTGGCCCTGGCCAACGCGATCGGAACGGGCGTGGCGGATGACAAGGTGACCTACGCCTACGTTCCGGACATGATCCGCTACTACCTTTGCCAGGAGCCGTTGCTGGACCAGGTGCCCACCTATCTCGCCTGGCGGGATGACGACAGGAAGCACATCCTGGAGCGACTTCCCGAGCTCGTCGTCAAGGCGGCCGACGAGAGCGGCGGTTACGGCATGCTGATCGGTCCCGCGGCCACCAAGGCCCAGATCGAGGAGTTCCGCGCGCGCATCATCGCCAATCCCAGGGGCTACATCGCCCAGCCCGTCGTGCGCTTCTCCCAGCACCCCACCCTGGTGGAAGGCGGACTGGAAGGACGCCATGTCGACCTGCGCCCCTTCGTCCTCTGGGGCGACACGGTCAAGGTCATGCCGGGCGGACTCACCCGGGTGGCGCTCCGGAAGGGTTCGCTGGTCGTGAATTCGTCCCAAGGAGGAGGCAGCAAGGACACCTGGGTGCTCGCGGCATGAACGCTCCCCCCACCCTGCTCTCGCGCGTCGCCGACCACCAGTACTGGATGTCGCGGCAGATTGAACGCGCGGAGAACCTGGCGCGTCTGGTGCGGGTCAGCGAGGAGATGCTGCTGGATGACGAGACCTTGGGCAGCGGACCCGCCCAGGAGGAGTACTGGACGCCGGTGCTGCGGGCCACCGCGATGGAAGGGTCCTTCCGCGCCCTCTACCCGCGCCCCGGACGCGGGGACGCCGCCAGGTTCCTGACGCTCGACCAGCGCAACCCCGACTCCATCCTGTCGTGCATCAGACAGGCGAGAGAGAACGCCCGGTCGGTGCGGGACAAGATCTCCGACGAGATGTGGTCGGAGCTCAACGCGCTCCACATCCTCCTGGGCTCCGAGGAAGGGGCGGACCTGCTGGCACGTTCTCCGCACGCCTTCTATGAGCGCGTCATCGGCTCCTCGATGCTCTTTGACGGCATCACGGAGGCCACGCTTTCCCGTGATGAGGGCTGGAGCTTCCTACGGCTGGGCCGCCTGCTCGAGCGTGCGGACATGACCAGCCGTTTCCTGGACATCCGTTTCGGGGACGACCCGGCGGACGACGCCCGCTCCTCCCTGCGCTGGGGGGCCATCCTCCGGGCCTGTTCCGCCCATGCGAGCTACCGCCGGCTTTACGGAGGAGAAATCGCCGTCGCCAACGTCGTCGATCTGCTCGTTTTCTCGAACGAGTTCCCGCGGTCTGTGCGGCATTGCCTGCGGCGGGCGGACCAGGTCCTGCACGACATCTCCGGCACGCCCACCGGCAGATACTCCAACTCCTGTGAAAAGATCACGGGCGCCCTGCTCGCGCGGCTCAGCTTCTCCGGCCCCTCCGAAGTCATGTCGCGCGGACTTCACGAGTACATCGACGAGCTGCAGGTGCAGCTCAACGGCGCGGGCCAGGCGGTCTTCGAGACCTACGTGCTTCTGCCCGGCGAAGTCGACCGTCGGTTCGGGCGCCTGGGTTCGGGCGACCAGACCGCCCAGTGGCATCGCGAACAGCAGCAGCAACAGCAGCAGTAGACGCACCCGCTCGCCCATGAAGCTACGCGTCACGCATCGCACCGAATACCGGTACGCCCTGCCCGTGCATGGCAATTCCAACGAGCTGCGGGTGACCCCCCTTTCCAACCGGAGGCAGAAGCCGCTGATGCATCTCATCCGGGTCGTGCCCGCCACGCGACTGGAACGCTATCATGACCTGCACCGCAACCCCGTGCACCGGTTCGAAGTCGACGAACCGCACACGGCGCTGACCATCGAGGCCCTGAGCCTCGTCGAGACGACTGCGCCTCCCCCGGTCCTCTCCGGAGAAGACCCCGCCAAGGACCTGCTGCAGGACGAGTCCCTGCGCGAGGCCTTCCAGCCGTACCTGCTGCCCGACGGACCGGTGCAGATCACCCCGGAAATCTGGCGGGCGGCGGTCGACGTGGAACGGGCCTCTCCAGGCCTGCGCTCACTGGCGCTCGAACTCATGCGGACCGTCCACGCCAACTGCGCCTACGAGCCCGGACAGACCCATATCGGGACCACCACGGGAGAGTTCTTCTCCAGCCGCAAGGGAGTCTGTCAGGACTACGCCCACCTGCTGCTTGCGCTCTGCCGGGCCGTGGGCCTTCCGGCCCGATATGTCTGCGGCTACGTGTATGACGCACGCCGCGGCGAAATCATCGGCGGACACGCCTCCCATGCCTGGTGCGAAATCTGGCTGCCCGGTCATGGCTGGACCGGCCTGGATCCAACCAACGGCAAACCCGTCACGGAGGCCTACGTGGCGGCTGCCGTGGGCAGGGACTACCGCGACGCGACGCCGGTCAGCGGGAGCTACTGGGGCTCGGGAGACCGCGAGATGCGCATCACAGTGCATCTCGAAGCCCGGTAAAACAAAAAGGGCCCCGTTTCCGAGGCCCTTAGTTTCAACTTCTGATCCGAGGATTAGAAGTTGTAGCGGAGACCGACCTGCCAGGAGTCGTCACCATTGCCTTCAGCGTTGATGTAGTTCACGTCAACGGTGTAGGACTTGGCGAAGCTGTAGCCGACGCCGACGAGCAGGGCGCTGTTTTCGGCGTTGGCTTCGCTTTCAACCTGCTCGTAGGCGGCGCGGACTTCGAGGCCGGCGACGACTTCCGAGAGGGTGCGACGGAGGAGGACGCCGTAGGTGTCTTCCGTGCCGATGTAGGGGGTCACGTCCACGCCGGCGGCGACATTCTTGAAGATGTAGCCGATGGAGAGGGCGTCGTTGTTTCCGTTAACCTGGTCACGGGTTTCGCCACCGATGTTGGAGGCGGCCTGGATCAGGAAGTTGCTGCCGAGGGTGACCTGGGCGGCGACGGAGTAGCCGTCGGTGCCGGCAGCGTCGTCGACGTCGGTGTAGACGAGCGACAGGTTGTTGTAGGACAGACCGGACGCAGCCTGGGCGGAAGCCGCGGCAGCGAGGGTCGTGAGGGTGAGGATCGGGAGGATGTGCTTCATAGC
>CAIOPO010000195.1 GCA_903860195.1 uncultured Opitutia bacterium
CGGCCACACGGAGGTGATCGCCGCCTTCAAGGCCGCGGAAAAGGCCGGCACCTACGCCGCGGTGACGCGTCGCGACTGGCGGGGCGTGGAGACGAAGGGGGTGCGCGCCTACGCGCTCACCAACCACAAGGAGTATTTCGCGGAGACGACCGAGGCGTTCTTCGGCAAGAACGACTTCTTCCCCTTCGAGCTTACGGAACTCGAGAAGGCCGACCCGGGCGCCGCCAGCATGCTGCGCTCGGTCTGGGGCGTCCGCTGACGCTCAGAGTCTCACGCGCAGTCGCGGAGAGACGGGCACGCCCGCGTCCTTCGACGACCCGCGGCCAGGTCCGTCCTCCGCCCCGCCCAGGGCCTGATTGAACTCCTCAGGCAGCGGCGCGGCGGCCGAGAAGGCCACGCGGCGCCCGGCCCAGTCGAAGGAGAGCTCGGTCGACGCGCAGTGCAGGAAAAGGCGGCGGAAGCCCCGGGCGACGCCCATGGTCTTGTTGAACTCGAAGTCGCCGTAGGTCCGGTCGCCCAGGATGGGATGGCCGTGCAGCGAGGTCTGGACGCGCAACTGGTGCGTGCGGCCGGTGCGGGGCTCCAGACGCACGAGGGAGATCGGCAGGCCGCGCAGGGCCGCCCGCTCCCAACGGTAGACGGTGACGGCGGGCGCGCCGCCGGCGGCGCCGGCCGATGAACGGACGCCGCCGCCCGGCCCCTTGGACTTCACGAGCTGGTCCTGCCAAGTGCCCTGCGGCTGACGCAGTCCGCGCCCGCGGACGAGGGCGAAGTAGCGCTTGGAGACGGCGGAACGGGCGAACAGGCGGCGGACCTCGGCCGCGAGCGCCGCATCGAGGGCGAGCAGGAGGACGCCGCTGGTCGGCGAATCGAGCCGGTTGAGCAGATGCACGCGGCGGACGCCGCCCTGCCCGTCCCGCACATGGAAGGCCTCCTCCTCGAAGGAGTAGTTGCCGGGAATGAGCACGTTGTCGCGCGCGCCGGCGTCCTCAGGGTTGGGATGAGCCAGCAGGCCGTGCGGCTTCTCGACGGCGATCAGTCCGCAGGCGTGCTCGGCCACGACCTTGACGCCCTCCGCGAACGGGATCCAGTCGGCGGAGGACATCAGCGGTAATGGAAGGAGATGGTGACGACGTCCTCCTCGCCGTAGAGGGCGACCATGTCGGCGCGCCAGGCGTCATACGGGGCGGGCGCCATGACGGCGTCCTTGCAGGCCAGCGCCATCATGCGGGGCACGTCGCTGCGCAGGATCTGGGCGTCCCGCACGGTGCCGTCGCGCCGCAGGACGAAGCGGACCACGCAGGAGCCGGTGGACACGGTCTCGAAACGGGAACGTTCGATGATGTCCCACCAGCTCGACTGGACGGCCTCAAGCATGCGCTGCACATAGTCGCCATACTGGCTGAAACGCGCGTCGACGGCCACGGCGCCGGCGCGGTTCACGCCCACGTTGTTGCGAAGGAGCAGGCCGGCGGTGCCGGACGGAACCATCGCGCGCGGGCGGTCGGGGTTCACGGCCTTGGGCGCGGGCTCCGCGCCCGGTGAAGGCTTCGGCACGGGATCGGCCTTGGGCGCCTGCCCGCCGGCCCCCACGGGCCCCGGACGATTGCCCGCGGTCATCCCGACGGCCACGGCGGAAGCCCCGGGCTGCAGTTCCGCCGGCGCGGCGGAAGACTCCTGGATCCGGCGCGGCACGCCCTGCGCCACGCGCATCTCCTGGGAGGTGCCCTCGGAACGCGGTAGGGCCGAC
>CAIOPO010000196.1 GCA_903860195.1 uncultured Opitutia bacterium
CACGGCGGTCATGCGGGGCCGATGGCTCGCAGCGAGGACGCCGGATTGACCTGGACACGCATCGACGACGCGCTGCCGCCGAACTACGCCAACTTCAAGAACTGCCCCAGCCTCTACCGCATCACCGATCCGCAAGGCAAAGAGCGGCTGTGGGTCTTTGCGGCACGCACCTTGACCGACAAGGAGAACCCGAAGCTCATCGAAGGCCGTCATGAGGGCTTCATGCCGCGCATCGTCAGCGAGGACGATGGCAGGACCTGGCGCGAGCTGCCACCCATCGGCGGACGCATCGCGAAGGACGATCCCTTCCGCTGCATCATGACCTTCTCCAGCATCGTGCGGCTGAAGGACGGCTCCTCGCTCGGACTCTTCCATCGCGGCAGCGGCCTCGGCGAGGAAGGCACGCTGCAAGTGCTGCAATCCATCACACGCGACGGCGGCTTCACCTGGTCGGAGCCGGTCGTGGTCTGCGATGGCACCAAGCTCGACGGCAAGCACCCGTGCGAACCGTATGTCTTCCGCTCGCCCGATGGCGACGAGCTTTGCTGCCTGATGCGCGAGAACAAACGCAGCGGCACCAGCCTCGTGATGTTCAGCCGCGACGAGGGCAAGACATGGTCGCAGGCCGTGGACGCGCCCTGGGGCCTCACGGGTGATCGCCATCACGGCATCACGCTGCCCGATGGCCGCCTCGTCATCGTCTTCCGCAACGCCTCGCCGAACGCGAAGGACAAAGGCTTCATCGCCTGGGTCGGCACCTACGAAGACATCAAGCAAGGCAAGCCCGGCCAGTATCGCGTGAGCCTACTTAAGACCTTCAAGGACGGCTTTTACCCCGGTATTCACCTCCTTCCCGACAATACCATCGTCGCCACCACCTACGCCAACTACCGCAAGGAGGACATCGGCTGCTCCATTGTCAGCGTTCGTTTCAAGATAAACGAAACCGACACCCTATCCCATCGCTGAACGCCAAGCCAAGACCATGAGCCAAAGCCTCCGCTTATTTTACACCATGCTCCTCACGTCGGCTCCGCTCATCGCCGCCGATGATCCGGCCGGCATCGCTTTCTTCGAACAGAAGATCCGCCCGGTGCTCGCGGAGAACTGCTACGAATGCCACAGCGCGAAGGCGAAGAAGCTCAAGGGCGGCCTCTACCTGGATTCCAAATCCGGCTGGGAGAAAGGCGGCGACTCCGGCCAGGCGGTCATCATCCCAGGCAGACCCGACGAAAGCCTGTTGCTGCGTACGGTGCTGCATCTGGAGGAGGACATGAAGATGCCTCCGAAGAAGCCGAAGCTGCCCGACGCGGCGCTCGCCGACCTTACGGCCTGGATCAGGATGGGGGCCCCGGACCCGCGCACGCAGGCCACCGGCGAAGCGAAGCGCGCCGATAAGTCCTGGTGGTCGCTCCAACCGCTGGCCAAGGAGTTCAAGCACGCCAGCATAGACGGCTTCATCGGCGAGAAGCTGGCCGCGAACGGCCTCGGCTTCAATCCGCCCGCCGGCCCCGCCGCGCTGATCACGCGCATGACCTACGACCTCACCGGCCTGCCGCCCTCGCCGGAAGAACAGGACGCCTTCGTCGCCGCCCATGCCAAGGATCCCAAGGCCGCCACGGAGGCGCTCGTCGACCGCCTGCTCGCCTCGCCCCGCTACGGCGAACAGTGGGGACGCCGCTGGCTCGACGTGGTCCGCTTCGGCGAAAGCAACGGCTTCGAACGCAACTTCGTCATCGATGACCTCTGGCCCTTCCGCGACTACGTGATCCGCTCGCTGAATGAGGATAAGCCCTTCGACCAGTTCATCCGCGAACACCTCGCCGGCGACGTCCTCGGCAAAGGCCGGCCCGAGGTTGAGGTCGGCAGCGCGTTCCTCGTGGCAGGGCCCTATGACGACGTGGGCAACCAGGACCCGGTCGCCCAGAAGAACATCCGTGCCGCGACCGTCGACGACATGATCACCGCCGCGGGCGGCGCCTTCCTCGGCCTGACGATCAACTGCGCCCGCTGCCACCACCACAAGTTCGACCCCATCCAGACCGAGGACTACTACCGCCTACGCGCGGCCTTCGAAGGCACGGTGCACGGACGCCGTCCGGTCGTGACCCCCGAAGAGCGACGCGCCTACGACGAAAAGATGAAGCCCTTGGCCGCCGCCCGCGCCAAGGCGCAGGCCGAGCAGGACCGGCTCAAGAAGGAGGTCGACGACAAGGCCCAAGCGCTCAGCAAAAACCTGAAGCCCAAGCGTCCCAAGGTCGACATCTACGGGACCGAAGAACGCTTCGTAGCCCACCCTGCCCGCTTCGTCCGCATGACGATGACGGCCCAGGCCGCCAGCCCATTCAGCGCCTACGGGGCCAAATTGTCCGAAGTCGAAGTCTGGAGCGCCGAGGCGACCCCCCGCAACGTGGCCCTCCGTTCCGCCGGCGGCAAAGCCGAAGGTGAGAAGAGCATGACCGCACGGGACTTCCCCGAAGCCTACTCCGCCTGGCTCTGCATCGACGGCGACACCGGTGCGCAGTGGTTCATCGGGCGGCCGAGCGTGCTGACTCTCACCTTCGCCCAGACCGAGACGATCGACCGGCTCGTCTTCCGCAACGCCAAGGGCACCGTTAAAGATGACCCGACCCGCGGATCCACCCCTTGTGAATACCACATCGAGACCTCCGTCGACGGCGTGACCTGGCGTCGCGTGGCCGACTCCGATGACCGTGAGCCGTTCACGCCCACCCACGCCACCGCCCGGTTCCGGCGCGAGGCCACGACGCCCGAGACGGCCAAGGCCCTCAACGCCGTGACGCAGGAACTCGCCCGGCTCGACGCCGCGATCGCCGCCATCCCGCCGCTCCGGCAGATGTGGGTCGGCACCCACGTCGCCAAGCCCGAGCCGACCTTCGTCCACCGCGGCGGCGACCCGATGAAGCCCGCCCAGCCCGTGACGGCCTCGAGCCTCGGCGTCCTCGACCAAGTGACCAAGGCCTACGCCCTGTCCGCCGACGCGCCCGAGGGCGACCGGCGCGTCGCCCTGGCCGACTGGATCACCCGTGGCAATCCGCTCCCGCCGCGCGTGCTCGCGAACCGCGTCTGGCAAGGCCACTTCGGCGCCGGCATCGTCGACACACCGAGCGACTTCGGCTTCCTCGGCAGCCAGCCCACGCATCCTGAACTGCTGGACTTCCTGGCGACCCGCCTGCTCGCCCACGGTTGGAAGCTCAAGCCGCTGCACCGCGAGATCATGCTTTCCCGCGCCTACCTGCAGTCAGCCGCTCATCGGACCGACGGCGCCAAGGCCGACAAGGACGCCCGCCTGCTCTGGCGCTTCCCGCCACGTCGCCTGCAGGCCGAAGAGATCCGCGACACGCTGCTCGCCGTCAGCGGCAAGCTGCGCCTCGAGCCCGCCGGCGGTCCGGGGTTCCGTCTTTACGACTACTACGTGAACAACGTCTCGACCTACGTCCCGCTAGAGAAGCACGGGCCCGAGACTTATCGACGCGCGGTCTATCATCAGAACGCCCGTGCCAGCGTGGTCGACATCCTCAGCGACTACGACCTGCCCGACATCGCTTTCGCCGCGCCCAAGCGCGCCAACACGACCTCGCCGCTGCAGAGCCTGACCCTTTTCAACCATAGCTTCACCTTGGACATGGCCGAAGCCCTGGCCGCCCGCCTGACCGACAAGGACCCCATTGCCGAGGCCTACCGACTGGCCTTCCGCCGCGTCCCCTCCCCCAAGGAACGAGGTGGCGCCGAGCAGCTCATCGCCAAGCACGGGAAGACCGCCTTCTGCCGGGCCCTGCTCAACGCCAACGAGCTGATCTATCTGGAATAGCCGGCGGCTTGACGAGGGGGGGCCTCACGCTGTTTACTGTTCCTGTCAGCCGCCCCTGCTGATCAGGTCAAATGCCTACGCCCTTACGTCTGCTCAGCGTCCTCCTTCTGTTCACGTCGCTCGCCGACGGAGCAGCGACCGCATCGCGTCAGCCCAACGTGATCCTCGTCCTTTCCGACGACGTCGGACTGTCACGGATCGGCTGCTACGGCGGCGCGCCGTTCCAAACTCCCAACCTCGACAAGCTGGCGGCCGAGGGCATGCGCTTCGAGCGGTGCTACTCGATGCCCCTCTGCGGTCCTTCTCGGGGCGTGCTGCTGACGGGCAAATATCCCTTCCGCACGGGCTACCTGGGCAACAGCAGCTCGGTCATCGACCCCGCCAAGCATCCCACCCTGCCCAACGTGCTGCGCGGCGCGGGCTATGCGACCTGCGCCATCGGCAAGCTCGGCCAGAGCGCCCCGGAGAACGACGCCCAGGCGCCCAGGGCCCTCGGCTTCGACGAGCACATGCTGTGGATGGGACGCAACACCCCGGACCGGTATTGGAACCCCCGCTACTGCCGTAACGGCGAATTCGTCCAGGGCAGGCCCGATCAGTACGGCCCCGACGTCACGCACGCCTTCCTCGCCGACTTCATGCGGCGCCACCGGGAGAAGCCTTTCTTCGTCTATTATTCGGCGGTGCTGACCCATACGCCGTTCATGCCGACGCCCGACAGCGCGCCGAACACGAAGGACAAGACGCGGATGCTGCAGGACATGGTCGGCTATCTCGACAAGCAGATGGGAGAGCTCGTCGCGGAACTCGACCGTCTCGGCCTGCGTGAGAACACGATCGTGATCTTCACGTCCGACAACGGCCCGTTCGGCGACCCGCTTGGCACGGTGCGCGGCAAGCCCCTGCACGGAAGCAAGGGCGACGTGACCGAAGGCGGCGTGCGCGAGCCCCTCATCGTCAACTGCCCCGCGCGCGTGCCGGCCGGCCGGGTCTGTCCCGACCTGACCGACTTCTCCGACCTCTTCCCGACCGTCCTCGAGCTGACGGGCACGCCTGCGCCGGACGGTCTGCCGCTGGACGGCAGGAGCGTGGCCCCGCAGATCCTCGGCCGGCCGGGCCGACCACGCGACTGGGTCTACGCCCAGCTCGCCGGAGAGTGGTTCGTGGCCGACGCACGGCACAAGCTCTACGGAGACGGCAAGTTCACGGACATCACCGACTCGCCCGCCGAAGAACGCACCCCGAAGCCCGATGACGTCGAAGCACAGGCCGCGAAGGTCCGGCTTGCGGAAGTACTGGCCCGCCTGAGACCCGGGGCCGTGTCGACCGGGCCGAGGAAGCCCGCCCCCAAGGCGCCCGTTCCCCTGAGCCCTTATCAGCAGGACCTCCGTTTGCTGGCCGAGAACGGCATCATCACCGGCACCGCTGCCTGGGAAGGCAAGGCCGCCGTGGACGGGGCGCTGGTCGCGGAAGCGCTGATGAAGGCCGCGCGCAGGTTCGCCCCTGCTTCGACCCACGAGCAGGCCATCGCCGTCCTGCAGCGGCAAGGCGTGATCAGCACCCCGGGTTACTGGCAGCAGAACGCCGTGCAGGGCAAGACCTGCGCCGCGGCGTCCGCCTCGCGCTTGGTGGAGAAACTGGCGTTCAAGCTCCGCGAACGGTGACCTAGGCGTTCCGGGCCTTGGAACTTGGGCCTGAGCGGCCTGTCACAAATGGCAAGGCCCGTCCCGGCGCACCACTGCCTCAAAACCGATGCCCCACCCCTCGAAAAACGCCCAAGGACTCAAAGCTAAGGCTCGCAAGGTGAGGACTTTGCACCGAAATATCCGGACCAACGCCGCCTGACCCACCCCCTTCATGCATCGTCGACGCTTCATCCTCCGCTCACTGGGAGCCTCCCTCGCCCTCCCGGGCCTGTGCTCGCTCAGCGCGAAGTCGCTGAGCGGCAACCCCACCGTGCAGGTGGCCAAGGGAGCCGGCATCGGCGCCCGACGCTTCGTTGCGATCGGCAACCTGCTCGGCTACCAGACGAAGCAGCTGTTCCCGACCACCGCCGGGAAGGACTACGAGAAGACCACCCTCCTGGAGCCGCTCTGGGAGCAGCGCGAGCGGATGACGATCTTCCGCGGCCTCGACCACGGCGTCAAAGGCGGCCACTTCGCGGTCCATTCCTTCCTCTCCGGCGTGCTCAACTCCGAGGCGCAGAACCGTGCGGACGGCAACGTCTCGCTCGACCAGTTCCTCGCCGAAGAGATCGGCCACCAGACCCGCTTCCCCTCGCTCACGGTCGGCTCCGAAGGCGGCATCCACGGCGGCTGCCAGATCGCCTGGACCAAGTCCGGCGTGCGCGTCCCTCCGGTCACCAACCCCGCCGAGCTCTTCGACAAGCTCTTCGTCAGCGACTCCGCCGAGCGCCGCACGCGCCGTGAGCAGGAGAACCGCGTGCAGGCTTCCATCCTCGACTCCGTCCGCGAGGAGGCGAAGCGCCTCTCCGGACAGGTGAACCAGGAGGACAAGGACAAGCTCGAGGAGTATTTCACCTCGGTGCGCGACGTCGAGAAGCGCCTGGAACTGCGCCAGCGCTGGACGCACCTGCCCAAGCCCAAGGCGCCCTTCGGCAAGCCCGCCAACCGCAACGCGGTCGACGACCTGCCGCTCATGTACGAGCTCATCGCCCTCGCGCTGCAGACGGACAGCACCCGCATCGCCACCCTCGAGGTGGGCGGCGACTTCCTGCCCCAGCACCTCGGCATCAAGAAGGACTACCACGGGCTCTCGCACCACGGCAACGACCCCGAGTCCATCGCGCACCTGATCTCCCTCGAACGCTACCAGATCGCGCAATACGCGAAGTTCGTCGGCCGCCTCGCGCAGATCAAGGACGGCGACGGCACCCTGCTCGACTCGACGACGGTCCTGTTCGGCAGCGGCATGGGCGACGCCAACTCGCACCGTAACACCGACCTCCCCATCTTCCTCGCCGGCGGCGGCTACAAGCACGGACGATTCCGCGAAGTCGCGCGCGAGGTCAGGCACAAGGTGCCGCTCTGCAACCTCTACGTCGACATCGCCCAGAAGATGGGCGTCGAGACGGAGGCCTTCGGCAGCAGCACCGGACGGTTCTCCTGAGCCCTCAGTCCCGCCCCGTGCTGTCGACCCCGGCATTCCGCATCCCGGCGTACGCCCGCCGCCTCCTGCCCGCCGCGCTGGCCGCGGCCGCCGGCCTGCTGCAAGGCGCCGAGCCGCCGGAGAAGCGGGTGGAGAACTTCCTGAACCGCTACTGCCTGGAATGCCATGACGCCGAGGTCCACAAGGGCGACCGCGCGTTCCACGAGTTCAAGCTGCCGCTGAAGACCCTGTCCGGGGTGATCGA
>CAIOPO010000197.1 GCA_903860195.1 uncultured Opitutia bacterium
AGTCGCGCGCGAGGTCAGGCACAAGGTGCCGCTCTGCAACCTCTACGTCGACATCGCCCAGAAGATGGGCGTCGAGACGGAGGCCTTCGGCAGCAGCACCGGACGGTTCTCCTGAGCCCCAGTCCCGCCCCGCCCTCGTGCAGTCGCTCCTGGCATTCCGCACCCCGGCGTCCGCGCGGCGGCTGCTCCCGGCCATGCTGGCGGCGTACGTCGGCCTGCTGCACGCCGCCGAGACGCCGGAGAAGCGGGTGGAAAACTTCCTGAACCGCTACTGCCTGGAATGCCATGACGCCGAGGTCCACAAGGGCGACCGCGCGTTCCACGAGTTCAAGCTGCCGCTGAAGACCCTGTCCGGGGTGATCGAGGCCCGCGACATCATCGACCAGCTGACGCTGCGCGAGATGCCGCCGAAGAAGGCCGACCAGCCGACCGACGAGGAGCGCCTCGCAGCCATCCGCGCCCTGCGCGAAGGCACCGCGGCGGCCGAGTCCGCGTTGCAGAGCACGGGCTCCCGGACGGTCCTGCGACGGCTGTCCAACCGCGAATATGAAAGCACGCTGGAGGCGCTCTTCGGCCGGCGCATGGACACCCTCGGGCTGACCGCCGACTTCCCCAAGGAGAAGACCGCGCAGCATCTGGACACGATCGGCAGGTCGCTGGTGACCTCCGGCTTCCTGGTCGACCAGTATTTCCTCGCCGCCAACCGTCTCGTCGAGACCCGCCTGGGCAAGCCCGCGACCGCCCCCCGGACCTGGCGCTTCAACAAGAACTTCCTCCAATACGAGGAGCTGTCGGGCTCGCACAAGAGCGCCTTCAACTTCCGCTACCTGAATCTCTACGAACAGCCGAACACGGACACCCGTCAGGGCGGCTACGGGCACATCGAGGACTTCCGGCAGGGCGTGCCGGTCTCAGGCCTCTACGACCTCGAGGTCGAGGCGGCCGCGCTGCACCGCGACACTCACTACGACCACGCCATCTTCGGCATCGATTTCACCGAGCCGTTCATTCTCGGCGTGGTGCCGGGCGACATCACCAAGGGCCACATCCATTACCCGCAGGCGATTGAGCCGCTGCTGGCCAGCGGCGTGGTGCCCGACAACACCCCGACCCGCCTGAAGTTCCGGGTCTGGCTGGAAGCCGGACAGACTCCTCGCTTCATCTTCCCGAACGGACCCTACGAGTCACGCGCCTCCGTGCTGGCCATCAACAAGCGCTACGAGAAGGAATTCTCGACGCCCGTCGGGGCGTCGGGCGTCGGCCGGGCCCACATCCTCCGGGAGGGCAAGCTGCCCCACATCCGCATCAGCGAGATCGTCATCCAAGGCCCGGTCGCCGAGCCCGCGGGCGGCGCCGAGGAGGTCGCCGTCTTCGGCCCGCAGGGCTTCCAAGCCGATCGGGCGCTCGAGCAGCTCTTCACCTTCGCGGCCAAGGCCTACCGTCGTCCGCTGGCGGACGCCGACCGTGCGCCGATTCGGGCGATGTATGAGAAGCGCATCGCCGAGAAGGCCGAGCCGCGCCAGGCGGCGCTCGACGCGGTCAAGCTCATCCTCTGCTCTCCGTCCTTCCTGTATCTGAGCGAAGTCACGGCGGAAGGCGACCGGCGCCTCCAGCCCCACGACCTTGCCGCCCGCCTCGCCTACGCCCTCTGGGCCACGCCGCCTGACGAGGTCCTGACCGCCGCGGCCGGGTCGGGCAAGCTGACCGGCGATGCGGAACTGAAGAGGCAGATCGACCGCATGCTGGCCGACGCCCGCGTCGAAGGCTTCGTCAACGGCTTCCTCGACAGCTGGCTCAACCTGCGCGACCTCGGCGGGATGCCGCCCCCGCGTGAAACGAACCGCGCCTATTACGCCGAGGATCTGCCGACTTCGATGAAGACGGAGGTGCGGATGTTCTTCCAGGCCATGCTCAGGGAGAACCGCCCGGTGACCGAGTTCCTGCACGCGGATCACACTTTCGTCGACAAGCGCCTGGCCAAGCTGTACGACCTCCCGGAGCAGAAGACGCTGCGCCTGGCCGACGGCTTCAAGAAGGTCAGCCTGAAAGGTGACAGTCACCGGGGAGGACTGCTCGGCATGGCCGCCGTCCTGACGGTCAGCGCCAACGGCGTCGAAACCTCGCCCGTCACCCGTGGCGCCTGGGTCAGTGAGCACATCCTCGGCGTCAAGCCGCCGCCTCCGCCGGACGTCGTGCCCGCCATCGAGCCCGACGTCACCGGCGCGACCACCATCCGCCAGCGCCTCGCCAAGCACAGCACCGACCGCGCCTGCGCCGAGTGCCATCGCAAGATCGACCCCCTCGGCTTCAGCCTGGAATCCTTCGACCCGGTCGGCCGCTGGCGCGCCACCTACCCGAAGCCCAAGAAGGGCCCCGCGCCGCAGATCGACACCGCCGGCGAGTTCGCCTCCGGCGAGATCTACAAGGACTTCGAGGGCTTCCGCGGCATCCTGCACGGCAAGCGCAACGAACAGTTCACCCGGAACCTCATCCGTCAGTTCCTGGCCTAC
>CAIOPO010000198.1 GCA_903860195.1 uncultured Opitutia bacterium
CATCCTTGACGCTGACGTGATTGGCGATGCTGACGGTCCACTTGGCGGTGTCCAAGGCCGCGGCATTGAACTGGTCCTCGAACACGACCTTGCGGCCGGTGGTGGGATTCTGGGCCGACGCGAGGGCGGCGATCAGGATGAGCAGGAGGGGGAGGGTGCGCATGGGTTGAGAAATACTTAGTTTAAATCGGCATAGACCTTGACCCAGTCGACTTCGATATCGTCAAGCGAGACTTTCCCGTCGAAGTTCTTGCGGTCGGATTCGTAGGCGGTGTGCGAGATAGATATGACGAATCCCTTGGCAGGATCGGGGTTGTCGATCTGCGCGACCTTGAAATCGTTCAGAAAGAAGTCGTATCGGTCTTGGTACCATTTGATGCCATAGACGTTGAAGCCATCCCTCTCCTCGGGCGTCCGTAGATAGCCATCCTCACCTCTCGAAGGAGGGAAGTCCCGTGTCCCTCCCTGACTCGACAGGCGCGCCCATGGGTAGGCGAGCCCCGCTCCCCCTTGGAATGTAAGGTCAGACAAGGGAAGGTCATCCTCTTTGTGATTACGGACTCTGAAGACGCCGCGATGTCCAGGTGTTACGTTCAGGCGCAGTTTCGCCTCGAAGTAGATCGGGCTGATGCGATTGCGACTAAGAGAATACTGATGAAAACTCATCAGAGAGGTGATCCCGGCTCCACGCGGCCCTTCGGGAGTCATCTTGAATCCTAGACGAAGTATGCCTCGCATGTAATCATGCTGTTTTATATTCGCGGTAGCTTTGAACTTCGGAGAAAGAAATTCGACCCTCGCGAGATCAGGATTGGCGAGCGACCACTTGGAAGCGTCTAGCTTGGCGTCCTTGAAATCTTCCCAGAACACCGGGCTCATGCAGTTGCGGGGGTTTTCTTTGTTAGCCATGAGAACCGCGGCCAACGCAAACCCGAGTAGCGACGCGGCTCTCATCAGATCACTTGTTCACGTAGGCCCTGACCCATTCGATCTGGATGGGCTCGGGGCCGAGCTGGGGGTTGGGGAACTCGCGCATCACGCCGCCCTCGGGCAGGTGGTGGTAGAAGTGGATGTTGAGCGCCTCCTTCGACAGCTCGCGGCGCAGGGTGAAGACCTCGCGGCCGTTGAGATACCACCTGGCCGAAGTGGGCGTCCAGTGGATGCCGTACCGGTTGAACTTCTTGTAGGAGGCGCCGCCGTCGAGGTTGACCGGCGACTTGTCCGGGATGAGGCGCTGGGCTCCGCCGGTCTGGGCGTTGACCAGAGTGGCGTGCACCCGCACCCTGTCTTCCCCGAGACTGTCGAAGAACAGCTCTCCGGCGCCGTTCTTCTTGTCCTCGATCGTGCGGACGCGCAGTCCCGCCCAGCGGTTCTTGGTCTGCTGCATGCGGATGGACGCCTCGACATACATCAGCGGGGCCGTGAACTTCGCGGTGATGGAGCAGGACCGCCAGATCGTCGACTTGCCGGCGGAAAGGATCTCAAGGTTCAGCACCTGCTTGGTTTCCGAACCGACCTTGGCCTGGACGAGCCGGACGTTGGACTTGTCGAAGCTCCACTTGGCTTCGTCGATGGTCTTGGCCTTGAAGGTGTCCTCAAAGGCGAGCTTCATGCTGGTCTCAGGGCCGGCGTGAAGGGCGACGGCGGCCAGAAGGGGGAGGAATCGGGTCATGGTCATGGTGGAAAGATCAGGGCTGCTTGTAGATCTTCACCCAGTCGATCTGGAACGGCTCGGGGCCCTGGGTGGGGTCGGGGAAGGACTTCAGCACGCCGCCTTCAGGCAGGCTGTGGCGGAAATGCATCGCGACGTTCTGTCCGGGAACGCCGCCGGACTTGGAGCGGTCGGAGCGGAAGACCTGGCGGCCGTTGATGTACCAAGAGAGGACCTTGTCGGTGAAGAGGACCCCGTAGGTGTTGAAACGCTTGTAGGCGACTCCGCCCTCCATGTTCACGGGATTGGGCGAAGGGTTGTAGTTGCGCGACCCCATCTCGGTGGTCTCACGGAATCCCAGCCCGACGCCGTCCCCGCCGCCGGAACCGAAGCCGGTGGACATGGAAGGGAACCGCTTTCCGGCCGGAGCTCCGATGTCGAAGCCCATGCCGCAACCGTGCCCGCCGGTCTGCACCATCCGCATGCGGGCCTCATAGTAGCCGTAGGGCTGACGGAACTTGCAGTCCATGCCGGAACCGCTCCAAAGGGTGGGCTTGCCGCGGGAGACGATGTTGAGGTTCACCACGGTCGCCTTGTTGGTGCCGTCAGGACTGGTCCCGAGGGTCACCACGGCGGGATTGAAATTCCATTTGGAGGCGTCGATCTTGTCGCCGTTGAACTGGTCCTCGAAGACCATGCGCATGGTCGACTCGGGTCCGGCCACCAGGACGGACGAGACGAGCAAAAGGGGGGCGAACCGGGACAGCATCGGTTTAAAGGGGGATGCCATCAGTTAATCCTCAACCCTGCCGAAGGCAAGACCCCACGGACTCCACCCCGCCCTATTCGTCAAATAACATGCCGATTTCCTTCACGGACAGGGGGCGGCAGTCCCCCGGAGGCATGCGTTTCATGACCAAGGCCCCCATCTGGAAACGGCGCAGCGTCCGGACGTGGAATCCGAAAATCTCGAAAAGCCGCCGGATCTCCCGCTTGCGACCTTGGTCAAGATGGACCTCCAGATGCGCGGGATGGTCGGGCAGCCGGATCACCTTGCGGAAACGTAGCCGCTCACCCTCCTCCACGGCCCCCTTGAGCAGACGAGGGGTGAGGGCCGGATCATAGTCGCGGTTCAGGGTGACTTCGTAACGCTTGATGACCCCTCCGGAAGGATGCATGACGCGGTTGGCCAGCTCCCCGTCATTGGTGAGCAACAGCATGCCTTCGGAATCCTTGTCCAGACGTCCGACGCAGAACAGCCGGAAGGCTTCATATTCCGGCGGGACCAGCTCGAACACCGTCTGGCCTCCGTGCGAGTCCAGATTGGTGCAGAGATAGCCCCTGGGCTTGTTCATCAGCAGGACGATCCGTCGGGCCACCGACTTCACGAGCTGTCCATGGCAACGCACCTGGTCGACCGCGGGGTC
>CAIOPO010000199.1 GCA_903860195.1 uncultured Opitutia bacterium
ACTCGGAGGTGCTCTCACCGGAACGACGGGCGAAGAAGAGCGCGGGGACGAAGCAGATCAGGATCGACGCGGCGACGATGATCCAGTCGAGGGTTTGCAGCTGCATGGCGGGGTGCGACTTTTCTCCCGCAAGTCGGCCAGGGTGGCAACCGAGTTCCCCGGGCTATTTGAGCAGATGGGAGCATTAGGGCCGCGCCCCGTCCCCTGCCCGTCCGCCAAGCTTACTTGGCGGCGGGAATTTCGTTCAGGGTGTACCAGGCCTCGGGATGCCAAAGGGCTTCGCCCGTCTTGGACTTCACGTCGGCGACGATGTGATGGACGTGCCCGCGGACGAGGCCGTCGATGACGAGACGCACTCTGAGTCCGTCCGCGGAAACGGAGGCCGACTTCACGACGGGCTCGGACTGGTCCACCTCCGGGCTGCCATAGCTGGACTGGTAGATGTAGGTGAAGGCGTCCAAGGAGTAGCTGGCGACGTCAGCCGCCTCGGCCGCGTCAACGGGATGGGTGAACTCGATCTCAAAGCCGTCGGACTTGGCGGCGATGGCGCGCATCTCGAAGGGCGTCTTCCCCTTGAAGCGGACACGCTCGAAGGTGAAGGGCTTCGATCCGCGCGAGCCCCAGCCGCGGTTGGTGCCGCCGACGAAGAGCGTGCCGTCCTCCTGGTCCATGCGCACGGGCACGAGTCCGGCCTCGAAGCCGCCGAGGAAGTGGAACACGGCCCCCTGGTAGAGCCCGTTGACCCTCTCCAGCGCGACGCGCTGCACCTGCGAAGCGGTCTGCTCACCGACGAGCATCTGCCCCTGCCAGGGTCCGAACTTGCCCCGGGCCATGTCGCAGGCGACGCCCGAGGGCGAGTTGCCGACCTTGCCGTGCGGCAGGAAGGCCGCGGGCGGCACGAAGGTCGGATCCTTCAGACGTTCCGTGAGGATGCGCGAGCCGCTCTGGAGCTCGGGCGGAGCGGGGAAATCGGCGAGGGCGTGGGATTTGTTGCCCGTCGGGTTGCCCTGGAAGGAGCCGGGGCGGAGCCACTTGAGCGACGAGGAGCCGTTCCAGACGCCCTGGTTGTCGGTGTAGAAAAAGTCGCCTTCGGCGTTGGCGCCGATGCCGCCGGGCGAGCGGATGCCGGAGGCGGTGGGGATGAACTTCCCGTCCGGCGTGATGCGGGCGCACCAGCCGCGCCAGGGGGCGTGCGCATGGAACGAGCCGGTGAGGCAGAAGACCGCCCAGACGTTGCCGTCCTTGTCAGGATCGGAACCGAAGGCGTATTCATGGTAGTCGCCGCTGACGCCCCACTTGGAGCAGATCGTCTCGAAGCGGTCGGCCCGCCCGTCACCGTCACGGTCGGTCAGGCGGGTGAACTCCGGACGCTGCATGGCGAACAGCGAGCCGTCCTTCCAATACATCCCGAGCGGCTCATGCAGGTTGGAGGCGTACTTGGTCCACTTCACCTTGGAGAGGTCGGCGTCATAGGCGCCCTCGACGACCCAGACGTCGCCGCGGCGCGTGCCGATGGCCACTTTCTTGCCGGGCAGGAGGGCGATGGAGCCGACTTCGCAGACCTCGCCGGCCGGAGTCGGGATCTCGACGCGCTCATAGAATTCCTGCTGCCTCGCCTCGGCGGCCTTCACGGCCTCAGCGGGGACGAGCTTGCCCTTCTTGGGCGCCTTGGCGGGCGCGGCGCAAAGGCCGGCTGCGAAGGCCAGGAGGGCGATGACGGATGCGTGCTTCATGTGAGTGGACGGCTCAGTTCGGGTTCGTTCAGCGGAAGGAGTAGCCGATGGCGGCGGACTCCCCGGGCCGAAGGGTGACGGTGACGAGCTTCTCCCCCGGCGCGGCGCGCAGGGGCGCTCCGGAGACCGACTTGAGGCGGAGGCCGCCGGACAGCTCGACGGCGCCGTCGGCGGGCCCGGTGAACGCGACGTCACGGGAGAGCACGATGGTGACGGGCCTGTCGCCTTCGGACTTCAGAGTGCGCGTGAGCGAGGGCTTGCCGTCGGCCTGACCGGGCAGCCAGGCGTCGGAAATCGCGACTCCATCCCCGGCGGCACGGAAGGTCGGATTGCCCGCGGCATCAAGGTCATAGCCCTTGAACTCCGCGGCGACCTTGGCGGCGGTGAAGACCCAATCGTTGCCCTGCTTTTCGCGGACGAAGCGCTGGACCGAGCCGGCGCCGCCCTCGAGCAGCACTCCCTGGGCGTCGGCGGAGAGCTTCACGACCGACGTGCCGGCGGGCGGCTCGGAGCCCGCTCCGCGGTCGGTCCAATGATGGCCGCCGTCCATGAACTTGCCCGACCAGACCAGCTCGGCGGCCAGGGTGTCGGCGCTGTAGGCGATGTTGAGTCCGTTGGGGAAGCCGAAGCCCAGGCCGCGCGGAGAGACGCCGGAGATGAAGTTGCGGTAGATGGCGGCGACGCCGTCCTTGGCCTCGATGGGAATGGAGACGCGGGGCTTGGGGGCGTTGGACTTGGTCTTGGAGAGCCACTGGATCTCCTTGTCCTTCGGCCCCTTGTAGCCGAGCACGACGACCTCATGGCCGGCGAACTCGACGAATTCCACGCGGACGGGGGTCAGTCCTTTCTTGAGGATGACGGGCACTTCCTTGCGTCGGCCGCCGACGGGACCGATGCCCTTGACCTCCGCGACCTTCTCGCCGCCGACGTAGAGCGCGCCGAAGTCGTCGCAGTCGAAGATGAAGTTGTATTTGCCGTCCTGCTTGGCCTCGAACTGCGCGGTCCAGACCATCGCGAAGGCGTCCTTCTGCCCCGACTGGACCGGATCGATCACGCCGGCGTTGAAGTCCTCCATCAGCGCGGGCTTGAGCGTGGAGAAGTCCGGCAGGGTCTTCCATTCGCCCTTGTACATCGTGCCGACGAGGTTCTTGAGGGCGGTCCTGGCGGGCGGGAAGGGATGGTCCTTGAGGAGTTCGGCCGCGGTCCAAGGGGTCGTGCGCTTGGCGGTTTGAGCGCGCACGGCGGCGACTTGGGCGGGGGTCACGGCGCCGGCGCCGGCGGCGAACTTGTCCCGGACGTAGGTGAGCGCCGCGGCGATCTTCTCGTCGCTGAGCACCGCGCCCTGCGGAGGCATGTCGATGTTGTAGGCCTTGCCGGCCACTTCGACCGGGCCGGTCATGCCGTTGAGGACGATCTTGATGGAGCGCTCGGCCGGACCCTTCGGCCATTCGCTGCCGACGAGCGGAGGCAGGCCGTTGAGGCCCTTGCCGTCCGGACCGTGGCAGGCCACACACAGCGTGTTGTAGACCTGGGCGCCGTCTTCGGCGGCAGTGAGTAACGCGGCGGAGGCCAGCAGCGCGAGAAGCGACGAGGGACGCATGAGGGGGTCCGACGAATCAAGCACCCTCGGCCGCGATGGGCAAGCGATACCAAGGTCGCGCCCCTGAGACTTCCGTCCGCCCCGCCCTTTTCAGCGGACCCGATACAGGCCCTGGGGGTCGTAGATCCACCAGGCGTCAAAGGGATTGGAGAGCGGGGGCAGCTCGTAGTAGGGGC
>CAIOPO010000200.1 GCA_903860195.1 uncultured Opitutia bacterium
AGGCCTTCGGCAGCGAGGCGGTCGAGGTTAGGCGTACGCAGCCAGGGAAACCGGGCCTTCTCCCCCTGTTCACGTTGCACCACGCCCAGGGCGTCCCAGCGCTGGTCGTCGGAGAAGACGTAGACGAAGTTGGGCTTGCGGGTCTCCGCGGCGGAGACGGCCGCGGCGATCAGGAGGAGCAGCAGGCTGACGGGACGCATCCCGTCATCGTGCCGCGCCCTTTTGGTCTGGCAACTCCGCAGGGGGAGGCGGGGGCTCGCCCGCCGTGATGCGACGGACCGCCGCGGAGGCGGGCAGATTGATGATGATTGAATAGGATTGTCCGTCCAAGGAGGGTTCAATCTGCCAGAACTCACGCCCATGGACGGCCGGGTCGAGGGGCGTGCCCGGCTTTTCAGGCACGGCCGGAGTGTCGGCCGTGGCCGGCTTGGCCGGGGTTCCGTCCAGCAGGATGGTGAGCCGGTCGGGCGGCAGTGTCAGCCCCGCGAGACGGAGCGGCACGTGACCGACGCCGCCTTGGAGGGTGAAGTCAGCCCGGTTGTCCTGACAGCGCACGATGACCGCGGGGTGCAGTGAGATGACCGTCCCGACAGTCGCCTGCGCCACACGCGCCCCGTCTTTGGCCTCGCGCAGCACCCTGTCGGGCGGCGTGAGTGAAATGAGCGCCTGACGCAGGCCTTCGTCGGGCCCGTAGTAGTCCTCCGACTTCTGCGGGATGACGACGTGCTCGATCAGCGCTTCGACGTGGTCGCCTGGCAGCAGCGCCTTCACGTCGGGCGGAGGCACGAGGTCGAGGGTGGTGGATAGTCTTCCGAAGGGGAATCCTCCTCTATCGACCAGCCAGGGCAGGGCCGGCTTTCCGCCGAGCACCGCTTTCCACTCTCGGATGACGAAGCCCCGGTCGGCATAGGCCCCCGCCTGCTTGCCGGCGCTGTCCCTGCCTCCATGCAATGAAGCCCAGGGAGTTGACCCTTTCAGTTCGACGGGTTCGCCCAGCCGGATGTTCCGGTCGGCTACCGGCGCGGGCGTCCAGGCGCGGAGCATGCCCGTCGCGTCGCCGTAAGCCAGTGACTCCCCTTCAGGATAGTTGTACATGTCGGCGCCCATCTGGAAGATGACGAAGCGCCGGAAATCTGTCCTCTCGCCGACGTCGAGCCGGAGACGGTAGGTCGCGCGGGCGATGTCGGAGGTCCGGCCGATGCTGACTTCGGTCGAGTGATAGAGCGACCGTCCCGTCCGTCCTGAATACAGCACCCGCGAGAGGCAGGGGCCCTGGCTCAGGTAGGTCGTCCGCATGTCCGAACGAGGGACGAAAGAGCCGGGCTGCGGCGTGAGGTTGAGCCGGATCCAGTCGGCGCCGCCCACGTTGTTGGTCCACTGCCACCGGTCGCCGCGCATCGGCGTCACCATCAGGGGCCGTACGTCGAGCACCGCGCAACCGCGCTGGGCCTGGTCGGGTTCGAAGCAGAAGTTCTCCCCCCAGGAGCCGATGGCGGCCTGGTCCCAGAGTTGGTTGGAACCCCAGCCGATGAGCGAGAGCTGGGAATGGGTGACTGCCGGCAGCCTGCCCCAATGTCCGTAGGCGAGCGCAAGCTCCAGCTCGGATTCGTCCCGAACCGATGGCAGGCGCAACAGCGTGACCGCATGGAACCAGGTCGCCGCCAGCTCGCCGCCCTCCGGCCGGGAGTGCCAGTTCTTGCTGAGCTGCACGGGAATGCCGGTCGGCGTGCCGTCGGGAGTCCGGAGCACGGCGGTGATGCCGGTGATCGGCGCGCCGGTGGTGTGGCGCAGGCCTGCGCCGGTCTTGGTGAAGATGATGCGCGCGACCCCCACGCGGTTCGCGGGCTTGCGGAACTTCAGCCGCACGCGCTCGAGCAGGTCGTTGCCCTGGCCCGCGCCTCGGACCGGATCAAGGTCGACGCGGAGGCATCCCAGCTGCGTGTCCCGCGTCACCGGCAGGCTGGCGCCGGTATGCTTGTCTTCGGCGATGAGCCCGACGTCCTCGGTGATGTTGATGTGATCAGGGTTGCTGGGCGTCACTTCCAGGACGCCGCGATGCCATCCCGACTCGTCGGCCGGGGTCTCGCCGGCCTTGCGCCAGTCTCCCGATCCGTGGTCGTCACGCAGGGACATCCACATGTTGACGTCCTTCCACTGCGCCCTCGTGCGCGTGATGGCGCTTTGCCCGTCGGCGCGGAAGGGCAGGGCCACCGTGTCC
>CAIOPO010000201.1 GCA_903860195.1 uncultured Opitutia bacterium
ACCTCCTGGTCAACTGAGCCTCTAGGCCTCTGAGCCTCTTTTACCAGCCCCAGCCCTATCCCTAGCCCCAGCCCTACTTCCCACTTTATCCTCCATCTTTCATCGTCCATCTTGCATCTACACCCCACCCCATGCGCTCCCTCCTACCCCTCCTGTTTGCGTCCGCCGTCATCGCGGCTGACGCGCCCAAGAAAAAGCCTGCCGCCCCCAAGGCCCCCGAGCCTCCCGTCTACCTGACGGTGGAGACGGCCGGACCGGACTTCCCTCTGCAGGGAGAATACGCCGACCCTCAGTCGCATCCCGAGGTCGGCGCCAACGTCATCGCCCTCGGCGACGGCAACTTCCGGCTGGTGCTCATGCGCGGCGGCCTGCCCGGCATCGGCGAGGCGAACGGCCGCTCCAAGGTCGAATCCGAAGCCGCCCGGCAGGGTGACCGCATCGTCTTCAAGGACGCCACGCTCGCCGACGGCAAGCTGACCGGCTCGCTCGACGGCAAGGCCTTCACGCTCCCGCGGCTCGTGCGCGTGTCCCCCACGATGGGCCTCGCGGCCCCGCAGGGCGCCACCGTGCTCTTCGATGGCAAGAACGCCGACGCCTGGGATAACGGCAAGGTCGACCCCCGCGGCTTCCTTGAAGCCAACACCAAGACCAAGCAGGCCTTCCAGGACTTCACGCTGCACCTCGAGTTCCTCCTGCCCTTCAAGCCCCTCGGACGCGGCCAGGGCCGCGCCAACAGCGGCGTCTACCTGCAGCATCGCTACGAGGTCCAGGTGCTCGACAGCTTCGGCCTCGCCGGCTTGGACAACGAGTGCGGCGGCATCTACAAGAACGCGGCCCCGCGGATCAACATGTGCCTCCCGCCCCTCCAGTGGCAGACCTATGATGTCGAGTTCAAGGCCGCGAAGTTCGACGCCGACGGCAAGAAGACCGCGGACGCGGTGGTCTCGGTGCGCCACAACGGCGTGACCGTGCACGACCGCCTGACCATCAAGGGCGCGACGCCCGGCGGTGGCTTCAAGACCGAAGTCCCCGCCCCGGGCCCGATCTACTTCCAGGGCCACGGCAACCCCGTCGTCTACCGCAACGTCTGGGTGGTCGCCAAATAAGGGCGAGGCGTGAAGGAATGCGGAAATTGTTTTCCGCCTTTAGTCCATCTCTTGCCGTCGTGCTGAATCGATAGGTGTTGCTACCCCCACCCCTAACCCTAGCCCCAACCCCAGCCCTATCTATAAAATGAGACTGCCCTGCCTCTTCCTCGCCGCTTCCCTCTTCGCGGCCGAACACAAGATCAAGCCGGGCGACGACCCGCAGGCGGTGATGGATGCCGCCGCGCCCGGCGACAAGCTGACCTTCCTGCCCGGCCTCCACCAGCACGGCCTGAAGAAACACCGCTCGATCCTCTACGTCGATAAGTCCGTCGAAATCGAGCTGATGGCCGGCGCGACCCTCAAGCTGGCCGACAACGTCTGCCGCAAGGAAAGTGTCGGCGAGATCACGACCGACCAGGATTCGGGCAAGAAGATCGATGACCTCGAGATCGGCGGCGGCTACGACATGAGGAAGACCAAGGTCGACGGCTCGGAACTCTTCGGCAGCACGGTGTACACGATCATCGTCACCGGTGGCAAGAACGGCGCTCCCGACACGATTGCCTGGGGCGACGGCAAATTGTTCGACACCCCGCACAAGGGCATCCCGATCACGGGCGACTGGCAGGAACTCAGCCACGGGGTGAAGATCCGCTTCGC
>CAIOPO010000202.1 GCA_903860195.1 uncultured Opitutia bacterium
CTGGCCATCGTCTACGGACCGCGGATGACCAATTTCCGGGAGATGTGCGCCCAGCTCGAAGCGGCGGGCGCGGCCTTCAGGACGGAAGACGCCGCCCAGGCCGAGACCGTGATCGGACGACTCGCGCGTGACGCCGGCGAGAGTAAGGCGGCGGGCATGCGCGCGACGCAGTGGTGCCAGCGCAACCGCGGCGCGACCGAACGGACCGCCGCCCTGCTGCTGGAGCGGACGAAGGCTCAGGCCTCGTAAGCCTTGCGGAGACGCTGAAGCTGCTCTCGAAGCCCGCCGCCGAGGACGATCCGTCGGGCCGCGGCCGCGCCGGCTCCGGGATCGGAGGCGCGTCCCGCCACCCAGAGCGCCGCGCCGGCGCTCAGGCAGACCGTGTCGATGAGCCCCTCGGGGACCGCCCCCACCAGGAGGTCGGACATCATGGCGAGGTTCTGCTCCGGAGTGCCGCCACGCAGGTCCTCGACCGGGCAGACGCGGAATCCGAAGTCTCCGGGAAGCCACACGGCGTCGACGGAAGAAAGCTCCCCGCAACCGCGCACGCGCGCTTCACCGGCGGTCGTCAATTCATCCATGCCCCCGCCCGCGCGGGAGTGGACCACGATGCCGCGACGGACGCCGAGCCCTTCCAGCGCACCGGCGATCGGCTCGACCCACCGCTCGTCGTAAACGCCGACCATCATGAAGGCGGGGGAAGCCGGGTTCACCAGCGGGCCGAGCACGTTGAAGACGGACTTAACCCCCTTCTCGGCCAACGCACGTCGGACGGGCCCGACCGCCTTGAAAGCGGGGTGGAAGGCCGGGGCGAAAAGGTAGCAGAAGCCGGCGACTTCCAGCGCGCGCCGGAGCGCGGCGTCGTCCGCCTCCAACGCCACGCCGAGCCCGGCCAGGAAATCCGCGCTGCCGGACTTGGAAGTGATCGAGCGGTTGCCGTGCTTGAGCACCGGGACTCCGGCCGCGGCCACGACCAGCGCGCTGGCCGAGGAGATGTTGAAGCTGCCCGAACGGTCCCCGCCCGTGCCGACGATGTCGATGGCCCGCGAGGGAAGATCCCCGAAATCGGGGCGACGGCAGATGCCGCGGTAGGCCGCGGCGAAGCCCAGCACTTCTTCGGCGGTCTCGCCCTTGCGGGCCAGCGCCAGCAGGAAGGCCTCGCGCTCACCGTCGGACGCCTCGGGAGAGACGAGTGCCAGCGCCGCCCTGGAAGCTTCGTCACGCGACAGCCCCCGGCCGGCGGCGGCGGCCGCCGTGAACTGGCTCAGAACGGGGTCCATGCGAGCCATTACCGCCCGCCAAGGCGGGGCGACAAGGCAATTTAGGGGTGCGGAGGGATTGCAACCCGGGCGGAATCAGCATCATTGACCCCATGCGAGACGGCGACCAGCCACAGGGCGATCAGGACGGCTCCGGCAACGCCCCTTGGAACGAATCCGACTGGTCCGGCTATCTGCGACGCAACGACCTGGAGGTCGGTCGCTTCCTTTCCTACTATCACGAAGTCCGCAAACTGCCCGACCGGCTGGACCTCAGCGCGCGCCGGATGGGCTGGGAGAACGCCGATTGGGCCCCGTCCGAAGGCATCGTGGAGGAGTCCGCGGACGACCTCGATCCGCCTGAACTCCCCTACTGCATCCACCAGCATCCGGTCTACGTCGTGGCCCGCGCCCTCGGCATGGAGCTGAACTCCACCTTCCGCGACCTCTGCCGCAAGGCCGGACATGCCGTCACGCCCGCGCAGGCCGGAGACATCGTGCACTCCTTCTGGGAGGCCCAGCATGAGATGATCATGGCGGTGAACGCCACGGACACCGGCGACCCCGCGCTGGCGCTGGTCCACATGAAGCGCGCCCTGGCCGCCCTCAACCATTCGATGGGCCTCGTTTCCGGCCTGCCGTCGGACGCGCGCATGTCGGCGGCCGAGGAGTCCGAGACGCTGGAAGGCGCGCTGTTCGACCTCCGTGAAGTCTGCCTGCGCGTGATGGCGGACTGCCGGTGGGAGAACCCCGGCCGCTGAGCCGTCAGGAAGGCTTCTGCTGGGACATGTGCTGGATCAGGCGTTCGCTGAACTCCTGGGCCGAGTCATGCCCCATGCTGCGGAGCGCCTGCACCATCGCCGCGACCTCGACGAGACGCGCCATGTCGCGACCCGGACGCACGGGAATGGTCATGTGGGGCACCTTGCGGCCCAGGATCTCGAACGTGTCGTGCTCCAGGCCGGAGCGTTCCTCGTCCATGCCGGGCTGCCAGAGCACGAAGGAGACCACGAGGTCGACCCGCTTCTCGCGGCGCACCGAGCGCACGCCGAAGATGGAGGCGATGTTGATGATGCCGATGCCTCGGCATTCCATGTAGCCGCGGTTGAGCTCCTTGGACGTGCCCTGGAGCTCGCGGTCGGCGATGAGCGTGACGATGACGTAGTCGTCGGCGACGAGCGAATGGCCGCGTTCGATGAGGGCCAGCGCGCACTCGCTCTTGCCGACGCCGGAAGGGCCCCGCATGAGCACGCCCACGCCCCGGATGTCGACGAGCGTGGCGTGGATGTTGGTGCGGGGGGCGAACTTCTCCTCGAGCAGCACGGTGGCCTCGGCCGAGAAGTCCTTCGACTTGAGCTGGGTGCGGATCAGCGGGATGCGGTGGCGGTCGGCGATGCGCAGGAGCACCTCGTCCACGTCCAGCCCGCGGGAGACGACCACCGCCGGGATGCCGCGGGCGAACACGCCCTCGAGCAGGCGCTCGCGGTCCGGACGGGTCTGGTCGGAAAGGTAGGCCATCTCGCCCGCCCCGAAGAGCTGCAGACGCCGGAAGGCGAACTCCTTGAAGTAGCCGGTCACGGCGAGCGCGGGACGGTTCAGGGACTTCTCGGAGATGACGTTGTCGAGGCCCTCGGCGCCGGCGAGCAGCTCCATCTGCAGCATGTCCTTGAAGGAGTCGAAGAACTCACGGACGGAGACGGATTCCGGGCGGGTCGCGGGCGCTTGGTCGGACATGGCGTTCAGATCTTGAAGCCTTCGCCCAGGTAGTGGCGGCGGCTCTCTGGATTGTTCACGATTTCCTCGGGAGAGCCAGAAACAAGCACGCGGCCCTGATGGATCAGATAGGCCCGGTCCACGATGGACAGGGTCTCGCGCACGTTGTGGTCGGTGATGAGGACGCCGATGCCGCGCTGCTTCAGACGCCGCACGATGGCCTGCACCTCCGCCACCGAGATGGGGTCGACGCCGCTGAAAGGCTCGTCCATGAGCAGGAAACGGGGCGAAGTGGCGAGGGCGCGGGCGATCTCCAGACGGCGACGCTCCCCGCCCGACAAGGTGAAGGCCTTCTGGCGCGCGAGGCGCTCCAGGCCGAGGTCCTCGAGCTGACGCTGGACGCGCTCCAGGCGCTCCTTCGGTCCCAGTCCGAGGGTCTCCACCACGGCCATGACGTTCTCCCAGACGGTCAGCTTGCGGAACACGGAGGCCTCCTGCGGCAGGTAGCCGAGGCCGGCCCTGGCCCGGCGCCACATCGGCATGGAGGTGACGTCGACGCCGTCCATGCGGACGCGCCCGCTGGACGGAGGCACGAGCCCGACGACCATGTAGAAGGTGGTGGTCTTGCCGGCGCCGTTGGGCCCGAGGAGCCCGACGATTTCACCGCCGCGCAAGGCGAGGCTGACGTCGAAGACGGCGGTCTTGTCGCCGTAGCGCTTGGCCAGCGCATCGACCCGCACGAGGCCCTTCTCACGACTGTCGGCCATGTGCGAAAGCAGGACTCGGTCAGCGGGGATTGTCGAGGTTTTTGACCTCGGGAAGGGTGAAGTCGCGGCCGAGGTAGATCCGAGGCCTGACGACCTGACCGGGCACCCGCTCATCCTGCGCGCTCGGCATCCTCCAGGCGCGCTGCCGCATGTCGTAGACGAGTTCGCGGGCGGGCAGGCCTAGGGTTCCGTCCTTGGCGAGAATCGAGGCGTCGCCGGAAAGGCGGGCCTCGCCTGCGGATGGCGAGATCTCGAGCGTGCGGCCCTGCGCCCGCGTGCCCGCACCCTCGACGCTGACCGAACCCCGGCCGACCACCTGCCTGGCCTCAAGCCGGCCGTCCTTGGCGGGCGTGGCCAAACCCTCGAGCAGGTCGCAACGGGCCTTGGTGTCGCGGGAGTCCATGGTGACGGCGCCGCGGAGGAAGAACTTGGTGAGCTGCGGACTGTAAAGGACTTCGTGGGAGTCCGCGGCGAAGGTCGAAGCCTGGCCGTCGGAAAGGGTCAGATGCAACTTGGGACGCGTCTCACCGGAACCGCCGGACAGGGTGAGGAGGCGGGGTTTGCCGCGGATGGCGTCAGCGGACACCACTTCCTCGACCTGCACCGCCGGGACCAGGTCGACGCGCTCGGCGACGGCCTTCAGGCCCGGCTGGACGTACCTGACATTGCCGACGGCGATCGCCTTGGAAAGCTCATGCGCGCGGGAGGCCCGGCCGCCGACGACCTTGGGTTCCTTGACCGGGACGGCGAAGGCCACGAACTTGTCGGACTCGGTGGAGACGCCGTCCCCGGCGTACTTCACCGCGCCGAGCATCTCCATCTGGAGCGTGCCCTGCTCGTCGAGCACCACGATCTGGTCCGCGACCGCCCGGCCGGGAGGACCTTCGGGAGCCGAGGACGGAACGCTCACCTCGGCGCGCAACCCGGGCGCGCTGCGCACTTCGAAACGGCTGCGTACCAGGTCGGCGCGCACGGAGGAGCCGGTGGCCACGAACCCGCGCGGGTCGGCGACACGGCAAGGCGGTCCGTAGAGGTCCAGCCGGCGGAGCGCACGGTTCCAGACCGCCTTGTCGCCCTGGATGGCACAGCCCTCGACCTCTCCGGAAACGGCTCCCTCCGCCGTGACCAGGCCTGAACCGTCGGAAGAATCGGTGGCCGCGATGGCACGCGCCCGGAGTCCCGCGGTCGGAGTCACGTAGGAAGCGCCGCCCTTGACCTCGAGCAGAGACAGGGCCTGTCCGGGCCGTCGCGTGAAGGACACACTGTCACCGGAGAGCTCGGCCGGCTCCTCCCCTTCCCGCACCAGGTGGATGAGCACGGGAGCGGAAGCGCCCCGCGTCAGGATGGTGGCGCCACGGACGGTCTCGTGCTGCAGCACCTCCGCCTTGGCCGAAAGGCCCTTGTCCTCAAATTTGACCCCGCCGGACATCTCCAGGAAGTCCTTGAAGAGGTCGAATCTGGCCGTCGCACCGCTGAGGGTCTGCCCGCCGGTGACTCGCGTCACCTCGCCTTCGGCGTTGATGAAACGGCAGCGCGCTCCGCCCTTGGGGTCGTCCTCGAGCAGGCAGACGACCCTCCGGCATTCTATGCGCTCGCCCTGCCTCACCATCGTCACGCCCCCGTCGAAGGTCAAGGCGGTGCCCCCGGGGGCAGGAACGGCCTCCATCCCCTTCGCACTGACGGTCCATCGGCGTTCCGGCGGCTTGTCGACTTCGAGCTGCGCCTGGACGGAGGAGAGGATGGAGAACACGTCCCCCTTGGGCGTGGACTTCCATTTCCATCCCTTGCCGCTGAGCGAGAAGGCGGAGGAAGAGGCCTGCAGCGCGCCGGGGCCGGCGGCCGATCGGTCGGCCGGATCCAGCAAACCCGAGGGGCTGTTGAAGGAGACGGCGGGGCGACCGTCGCGGAAAGATCGGAACTGCAGCTGGTCCATCTCCCATCTGCCGCCCGCGACGGGACTGGAACGGCGTGCGGAGGCCTCCCAGGCCTTCTCGGCCCGCTCATCCTCGTTGAACCCGGAGAAAGTGCCGCCCGTCACCTGACGGAAGGAGATTCCCTCCCGCTTCTCCGCGGGGGCCTGCTGAGCGGTCAAGGAGACCGCCGCAAGCGTCGCAAGGAGCAGCGTGCGCATGCACCGATAACATCCCACGCGGGGCCTGCAATCAAGCGCTTACGCCCGACCGGGGCGCGGGAAAGGAGTCGCGGAGACGAGGGCGGGCATCGGACAGGAGGCGATGACCTCTCCGCCGACGAAAGGATGCCCCGGCAGGAACTCCGAGGCGGGCAGCGCCCGACCGCCCGCCCTCTGCATGCGGGTGATCAGGATGGCCCCTTCCCCGCAGGCGATGAGCACGCCGGATTTTCCCGCCTCCAGCACGACGCCGGGAGCGCCCTTCCCCTGCGCGGCTTCCGCGGCGCACACCTTGACGGTCTCGCCACGGTGCTCGAAGGAGCTTCCAGGCCACCCTTCCAAGGCACGGATGCGGCAGGCGAGCTCATGGGCGGACGCCGTGAAGTCGAGCGCGGCGTCGGTCTTGCTGAGACGGCGCGTATGGGAGACGGCCGACTCATCCTGCGGCAGAGGCCGGGAAGCTCCCGAAAGCACCGGGGGGAGCGAGGCCGGCACCATCTCGCCCGCCAAGCGCCCGAGCCGGGCACGCAAGGACGCCCTGCCCTCTCCGGGCTGGATCGAGACCGTTGCGCGCGCATGGACGGGGCCGGCGTCCAGCCGTCGGACGACCTGCTGCAACGTGACTCCGGTCTCGGCGAGTCCGAGCGCGAGAGCGGCCTCGACCGGCGTGGCCCCGCGCAGCGCGGGCAGCAGCGAGCCGTGGAAGTTGACGAAGCCCAGACGGGTCGCGGAGAGGAAGTCCTCCTTGAGCAGCTGGCCGTAGGCCATCACGACTCCGAGCTCGGCGCCCGACGCGGCCAGGGAGGCGGCGTCCTCCGGCCCGAGCCGCTCCGGCTGCAGCAGAGTCAGACCTTCCTCCCGGGCCCACGCCGCGACGGCGTTCGGACGGATCTCCTGACCGCGCCCCGACGGCCTGTCGGGCTGCGAGTAGACCGCCGCGACCTCGACCCCGGGAAGCGCCCTCACCGCGCGGAACGCGGGCAGGGCGATCTCATCGGAACCGAGCAGGACGACCTTCGGCATGTCTCATTTGCGGGCCTGACGCGCGGCGCGGCCTTTCAGCGAGCGCGGCTTGTCCCAGCGCGAATAGGATTTCTTCCGAGCGCTCCCGGCGGCCTTGCGGGCCTTGCCACCCTTGGGGACCGAAGCCCGCTTGGACTTGGTGACGGGACGGGCGGGCGCCGGGGCGTCCTCGGGCTTGGTTCCGGGCGGAGCGAAGAACTTGCGGCCCTGCTGCTTGGGCTTGCCCACGACGTCGAGGAAGACGGGCACTCCCGCCAGATCGAACGATTCATGGACCCCCTTCACCAGGTAGCGCTGGTAGGCGTCCTCCAGCCGCTCCTCGGAATTGCAGAAAAGCCGGAAGCGCACGGGCCGTGAGGAGACCTGCGTGACGTAGTAGCATTTGAACCGGCGTCCCGAGACCATCCGGGGCGGTCGCTTGACCATCAGGTCCTGCACGAGACGGTTGATCTTGCCGGTCGAGATGGCGGTGCCGGCCCGCAGGAAGACGCCTTCCGCGACGTCAAGCAGGTCCTCGGTCCGCAGCCCGGTGCGGGCCGAGACGAAAAGCAGCGGCGGATCGGGCAGGAAGAAGAGCTCGCGGCGGACGGCGGCGCGGAACTTGGCGCGGAACTCCTCCTCGTCCTCGAAGCCGTCGACCTGCTTGGCGCGGAAGGCCTCCTTGGCGAGGTCCCACTTGTTGACCACCACCACGATGCCGCACCCCAGGAGCGCGAGCTCGCCCGCGAGCTGCTTGTCGATGCGCGTCACGCCCTGCTGGGCGTCGAGCACGAGGAAGACCACGTCGGTCTCGGAAAGGATCTCCTCCGCGCGGGACTGGGAGAAGAAGTCGAGCGTGTCCTGGCGGGTGGCGGCCCGGCGTCCGGCCGTGTCGACCAGGATGAACCGCGTCTCGGACCCGTCGGCCTTGGCGCGCCTGAGCCGCGCCCTGACCGGATCGCGGGTGGTGCCGGCGACCTCGCTGACGATGAGACGCCCCTCGCCCAGCAGGCGGTTGCCAAGCGAACTCTTGCCGACGTTGGGACGGCCGGCGAGCGCCAGGCGGATGGGACGCCCGCCTTCGGAAGCCGCGGGCGGCGGAGGCGGACCGAGTTCGGCCAGGATCCGCGCGCGCAGTTCGGGGATGCCGCGCCCGTGTTCGGCGGAGACCAGCAGCGGCTCGCCGAAACCGAGCTCGAAGAATTCGGCCATGCGGGCGTCGCGTTCCTCGGTGTCGGCCTTGTTGGCCACCACCGCGACCTTCTTGCCGGCCTGGCGGAGCCGGAGGGCGAGCTCCATGTCGAGGGGCGCGCAGCCCTCGGCGGCGTCCACCACGAGCAGGACGAGCCGGGCGGCCGCGAGGGCGAAGCCGACCTGCTCCTCGACCGCCTCGGCCACGACCTTGGGCGTGAGCTCCGCCCGGAACAGCCCGATGCCGCCCGTGTCCATCAGGGTGTACGCGCCCTCGGCCACTTCCGCGGTGATGAGGTCGCGCGTGACGCCCGGCATGTCATGGACGATCGAGATGCGCCGTCCCACCAGCCGGTTGAACAGCCGGCTCTTGCCCACGTTGGGCCGGCCGACGATGGCGACGGCACGTGCGAGCTCGGTGTTCCGTTCCATGACCCGAAAGTCGGTCCGACCCGCCTGCGGTGCAAGCCCGGACGCTCAGCCCCGGCGCACGTCGTCCAGGAACCGGGCGATGCGCTCGCAGGCCTCGTGGATGCGCTCGTAGCTGGTCGAGAAGGAGGCCCGGCAGAATCCGGCCCCGGCCGCGCCGAACGCGGTGCCCGGCACCATCGCCACCTTGCGCTCCTCGAGGAGCCGGCGCGCGAACTCCATCGAGTCCAGGCCGGTGCCCGAGACGCTCGGGAAAGCGTAGAAGGCGCCGCGGGGGGAATGGCAGGCCAGGCCGAGCTCGTTGAAGCGGCGCACGATGAAGTCCCGGCGCTCACGGTACTTGTCCCGCATGTGCAGCACGGAGTCCCGGCCGTTGCGGAGGGCCTCCACGGCGGCCTCCTGGCTGACGATGGAGGCGCACATGATGCCGTACTGGTGCACCTTGAGCATGCCGTCGATGACCGCCGCGGGGCCGCAGGCGTAGCCGATGCGGAATCCCGTCATCGCGAAGGCCTTCGAGAATCCGTGGAGGAAGACCGTCCGCTCGCGCATGCCGGGCAGCGAGGCGATGGAGACGTGGCCGCCCTCGAAGGTGAGTTCGGAGTAGATCTCGTCGGAAGCGACCAGCAGGTCCTTCTCGATCGCGAAGCGGGCGATCTCCTCGAGCTTGGCGCGGTCGGCGGTGCCGCCGGTCGGATTGGTCGGGAAATTCAGGATGAGGAGCTTGCAGCCCGGGCGCCAGGCGGCGCGCAGCGCGGCCGGATCGAGGGCGAACTGGTCGGCCGCGGTCGTGCGCACCGGGACCGCCTCGGCGTGGCAGAGGGCGACGCTCGGGGCGTAGGACACGTAGCAGGGCTCGTGGTAGAGCACCTTGTCGCCCGGATTGAGCGTGGCGCGCAGCAGGATGTCGAGGGCCTCGGAGACGCCGATGGTGACCAGGATCTCGTCATCCGGACGGTACTCCGGACCGTAGTTGGCGGCGACGTAGCGCGAGATCTCCTCGCGCAGCTGGAGGGTGCCACGGTTGTCCGTGTAGGAAGTGCGGCCCTTCTCCAGCGCGTTCATGGCCGCCTCCCGGATGTGGAAGGGCGTGACGAAGTCGGGCTCGCCGATGCCGAGGGACACGGCGTCCTTCATCTTCGAGACGATGGCGAAGAAGTCGCGGATGCCCGACTTGGGCAGGGACGCGACATGTCGCGCCACGAAGCGGCCGGATTCGTCCATGCGGTTCGCTCTCAGGGACTGACGGAAGGACGGTCGCGACGGGAGCCGTCGGCCGAGACGATGAAGCCGTCCTTCTTGTAAGCGCGGAGGAAGAAGTGGGTCGAGGTGCCCTGCACGCCCTCGATGCGGGCGAGACGCTCGTGCACGAAGCCCGCCACCTTGTAAAGGTTGTCGGCGGTGATGACGACCAGCAGGTCGTAGCCGCCGGACATCAGGTGGCAGCTCTCGACCTGCTCGAAGGAGCTGATCCGCTCGGCGATGCCGTCGAAGCCGCCGAGGCCCTCGGGGCGGATCTTGACCTCGATGACGGCGCGCACCCTGCGCTCGGCCTCGAAGGAGGGGTTGAGCACGGGGCGCATCCCGAGCAGCACGCCCTGCGAACGGAGGGCGGCGAGCTCACGCTCGACCGCGTCGGGGCCGAGTCCGAGGATCTTGCCGATCTGCGCGGTGTCGAGGGCCTCGCCCTCGAGGAGCAGTTTGAGCACTGAGTTCATGGCGGGTACGGGTTCAGGAGGCGCGACGACGGCGGACGGCCGCGGCGAGGGCGTCAAGCACGGGGACGGTCTGGGCGAAGGAGATGCAGGCGTCGGTGATGCTGCAGCCGTAGGCGGAGCCCTGCGGGCCCTTCCAGTCCTGACGGCCTTCGGCCAGATGGCTCTCGATCATCACGCCGGCGACATGGCGGGAGCCGCCCGCGACCTGCGCGGCGAGGTCCTCCGCGACGAGGGGCTGGCGACGATGGTCCTTCGAACTGTTGCCGTGCGAGCAGTCCACCACGAGACGCGAGGTCAGGCCGGCCTTGCGGACCCGTTCGGCGGCCTCGGCCACGGCCTCGGCCCCGTAGTTCGGGCCGGTGCGGGAGCCGCCGCGCAGGATGACGTGCGCGTCGGGATTGCCCGAAGTCTGGAAGATGGCCACGACGCCGTCCTTGGTGACCGAGGGGAACCAATGGGAGGAACGCGCCGAGAGGCAGGCGTCCACGGCGACCTGGACGGAGCCGTCGGTGCCGTTCTTGAAGCCGACCGGCATCGAGAGTCCGGAGGCCAGCTCACGGTGGATCTGGCTCTCCGTGGTGCGGGCCCCGATCGCGCCGTAGGAGACGAGGTCGGCCACGTACTGGGGCGTGATGGGATCCAGGAACTCGGTCGCGGCCGGCAGGCCCGACTCGGCGATGTCGGCGAGCAGCTGGCGGGCGATGCGGAGACCGTCGTTGATGCGGAATGAGCCGTCGACCTTCGGGTCGTTGATCAGGCCCTTCCACCCCACGGTCGTGCGGGGCTTCTCAAAGTAGACCCGCATCACGACCAGGAGGTCCTGGCTGAGGCGCGCCGCCTCCTTGTGCAGCAGGGCGGCGTACTCCTTGGCGGCGCCGACGTCGTGGACGGAACAGGGACCGACGACGACCAGCAGGCGGTCGTCCTGCCCGGAAATGATGCGAGAGGCGTCCCGACGGGCGGCCGTGACCACCTCGGTGGCCTTTTCCGAGGGGCGGATGTCCTGAAGCACGAGGGCGGGGCTCAGCAGGGGCTGCTGGCTCCGGATGCGCAGATCGTCCGTGTTATGGTACATGTTATGGGCCTTTCCCTTGGGGAAAAGAGGGTCAATGAAGGGCCGCCCCCTCCCGGTGTCAATGACACGTCCGGGGCTTGACGGACCGGACTCGGCTTCTCAATTGTGTCTCAAATCAGATGACGAAGCCCTCCGCCACGGACTCCCCGGAGCACTCCGGCGCCTTCCGGGCTTTCATCGCCCAGAAGGGCCTGCGCGCCACCCGGCAGCGCATGGCGGTCTTCGAGGCCGCCAAATCGATCTCGGGTCATTACACGGCGGAGGACCTGCTGCGCAAGGCGCGCGCGCTCGACCGGACGGTCTCCCGGGCCACGATCTACCGGGCGCTCCCGCTGCTGGTGGGAAGCGGCACGGTCAGGGAGGTCGACGTCGGCCGCGACCACAAGTATTACCTCGCGGAGGCGGGCGGCAACGCCTTCCAGGCGCAGCTCGTCTGCGAGGGATGCGACACCATCGTGGAAGTCGACGCACCGTTCATGGAGTGGTACGGAAAGGCCGTCGCCGCGAAGCACGGCATGCGGCCCATCTCGCAGAAGCTTCAGGTGACGGCGCTGTGCGAGCGCTGCCAGAAACGACGCGCGCCACGCCCATGACCCCCTTCCCCGCCGCCGCCGTGTTCCCGCCCCTGCGGGAACGCGCGCCCCTCACCGACCTCCAGAAGGAGGTGCTCGCGCTCAAGAAGGAGAAGCGCGCGGTGATCCTGGCGCACAACTACCAATGCGAGGACATCCAGTCCGTCGCCGATTACGTGGGCGATTCGCTGGGACTGGCCTACCGCGCCGCCGAGACGGAGAACCCGACCATCGTCTTCTGCGGAGTGCATTTCATGGCCGAGACGGCCAAGATCGTGAATCCCGGGCGGAAGGTGCTCCTTCCCGACCTGGAGGCCGGATGCTCGCTCGCCGACTCCTGTCCCGCCGAGAAGCTCGCGGCGGCCAAGGCGGCCGACCCCTCGCTCTACGTCGTCGCCTACATCAACTGCAGCGCGGCCGTGAAAGCCCTCTCCGACGTGATCTGCACGAGCGGAAACGCCTCGAAGATCGTCGGACGCGTGCCCGCCGACCGGCCCATCCTCTTCGTGCCCGACCAGAATCTCGGACGGTGGGTCTCGGCCAGGACGGGACGGCCGATGCGTCTCTGGCCGGGCAACTGCTACGCCCACGTGCAATTCACGCCCGGCGCCCTGCTCCGGGCCAAGGCGGCGCATCCGGGAGCGCCGGTGGTGGCCCACCCTGAATGCACGGAAGCGGTGCGCGACATGGCGGACATGGTCTGCTCCACGGAGCTCATGGTGGGCTGGTGCAAGGAGCAGAAAGCGGACACCATCATCGTGACCACCGAGTCGGGGATGATCCATCGGCTGAGACGCGAGGTGCCGGGCAAGACCTTCGTCGCGGCGCCCACCGACCGCTGTTCGTGCAACGAGTGCAAGTTCATGAAGATGAACACCCTTCAGAAGGTCAGGGACTGCCTGGCCGGCGGAGCGCCTGAGATAAACTTGCAGGAAGAAGTGAGGGCGCGGGCCGAAATCCCTCTCCGTCGCATGCTCGAATGGAGCCGTTGAGCGCAAGAAAACACGCCACGGGTTGACTTCCTGCAAAAAATAATAAAATAAGGAACAGGGCCGAAGTTAGGATGTCAGATGACTGGTCCCGCCCCGCCCGCAATGTCCCGCAAAACGACTATCAACTTTTCCATGAAGATCGACCTCGATCCCTCAACGTTCACCTCCAAGGACGCCTATGTCCGGGCCGCCCTTTCGAAGGCCCGAGACCTCGCCGTGCGCAGCTGGGAGGACGAGCACACCGAGCGCCGCAGCCTGATCGAGCGCGAGGTGTCCTCCCTCTCCAAGCAGGAGCTCGCCCGGAGGCTGATCAAGATCCTCTCCCGTCCGAACCGGGCGCGGGCCCAGATTTCCGACACGATGCGCAACCGGGCCAAGTCCATGCGCAGCAAGGGCGCGCCGGTGCGCGAGATCGCCGCCGAGCTCGGCATCTCCATCCCGTCGGTCTACAACATCACCAAGGACTGAACTTGCCCGGCGGACTCGGCGCGGATTGGATGCGCCGATGGCCGAATGGACGCGAGGCGACCCTGCACGTGGGCCGGCTCGCGCCCCGTTGGCCGTGGGCGGAGAACTCAGCGCCGCGTCGCTCAAGGCGGCCTACTCCGCCGGAGTCTTCCCCTGGTATTCCGAAGGCGAACCGGTGCAGTGGTGGTGTCCGGACCCACGGTTCGTCCTGCGCCCAGAGGACGCACGTCTCTCGGACAGTCTCAGGAAGACGCTCCGTTCGGCCGCCTGGGAGGTGGCCTGCGACGTCGATTTCGAAGGCGTGATGCGGGCCTGCGCCGAGCAGCCCCGGCCCGGCCAGTCAGGCACGTGGATCACCGAGGAGATGGTGAAGGCCTACTGCGCCCTGCACCGGGAGGGCCTGGCCCACAGCGTCGAAGTCCGACGCGACGGCAGGCTGGTCGGAGGGCTCTACGGGGTCGCGCTGGGCACGGTCTTCCACGGCGAATCGATGTTCCATCGCGTGACGGACGCCTCCAAGGTGGCCTTCGCCCATCTCGTTTCGCGGCTGGGTGCCGCGGGATTCAGGCTCATCGACTGCCAGGTGCCGACACGTCATCTGGCCTCCCTGGGCGCCTTCTCAGTGCGACGCTCGGAGTTCCTGAGGGCGCTGGCGGAGTGGCGGAAGGAACGCCCCGCGGGCGACCCCTGGGTCACCCCTCCAGCTTCCGACGGCTGAAGGAACGGGCCTCGCGGTCGTAGACGCGGCCGACGATGTCGCAGAGCTGCTGCAGGGACCGGCCGTCGGTGTACACCGCGACGCCGGCACGCAGGTAGGCCTGCTCGCGATCCCGCATCAGCTGCCGCACGCGCGTCTCAAGGTCCTCCGCCTTGAGCAGAGGGCGCCGGCTGTTGCCGGCGGTCCGACGGAGGATGGTCTCGACCGAGGCGAAGAGGCAGATGACGACTCCCTTCGAGCGGACCAGTTCGGCCATGCCCTCCGGAATCACGAGACCGCCGCCGCAGGCGATGACCGCTCCCGCTTCCGGCAGGTGCGCCGACACCACCTCCCGTTCCAGCTCACGGAAACGGCCCTCCCCCTGTTTCTCAAAAATCTCCGGAATGGTCATGCCCGCGAGACGCTCGACGACCTCGTCGGTGTCGATGAAGGGCCGACGCCAACGCTTGGCCAGCTGCCGGCCCAAAGCGGACTTCCCCGTGCCCATGAATCCCGCGAGGAGCAGGTTGGGCGCGGGCGTCCTGGGCGCGGGTGACGGCATGCAATCCAAGGCAACCGCCGCCGACCGTCTCGGCAAGCCGCAAGCGGGTCAGCGGACGAGTTCGAGCGCGGCCTTGGCGCGAGGAGCGAGCCGCTCGGAGAGGCCCTGCGCGGCCTCCTGAAGCTGGGGAAGGTCGGCCGGGCTGAAGACGCGGGGCACGGCGTCCCAGGCGGCCTCGGTCAGCTCGTTGGCGGGCCCTTTCAGCAGCGGCAGCACCGAAGCCTTGTCGACCTTGATGCCGGGACGGCAGGCGACCACGCGGAGCCAGACGGACTTCGAAGCCAGGGAGTTTCCGACGGGAGAGACGGGGGCCGCGCGCACGGCGTTCTTGACCGGCAGCCGCAGGATCTCGTCTTCGATCTCCTGCGCCTGAGAACGCTGGGTCACCTTGGAGAGCCGTTCCCAGAGCAAGGGCGCGGCGTCGGTCGGATTGACCCTGCGCAGCAGACGGGAAGCCCGCTGGGCGGTGGCGAAGTCCTCGGAACGGGCCAGGGCCGTCAGTTCGGCGACGCTCAACGGCAGGTCCTTGAAGGACTTCCTTTGCTCCAGCAGCCGCTCGGCCTCAGCCAGCCGCGTCTCGGGCGTCGTGCCCTCCGGCGCGGGATAGTTGCGGGGCATCTTCCCGTGAAGGACCGCGGGTCGCACGGCCGGATCGAGGGCGAGCACGGCGGCCAGCGCGGCTTTCGCCTCGGGATTCTCCTGACGCTCCCAGGCCGCCTTGACCGCGGCGAACCAGGCCTTGGAGGCTTCGTCGGCTTTGGCGTAGGCGCGGGACTGGTCGAAGATCTGCTGCTGCGCGGCCACGCGCGTGGTCGGATCCGCGAGGCCGCTGAACGGGGGCTCGTCCGGTCCGGGAGCGGCGATGCAGCCGACGCTCAGGAGGGCCAGCAGGAAGAGGGATTGTCTGGGCAGGTTCATGTCAGGAAAGGGCGGGCGCGGGCGTGACGCGCTGGACCGAGGCGAGATGGGCGCGTCCGAGCAGGACGACGGCCGTGAGGGCCCCGATCAGGGCGCAAAGCATGTCGGCCTGAGTGTCCCAGGCGAATCCCTGCGTGCCGAGGAAGGCGTCGGCCGACTGGCCGATCACGACGGCCGCAAGCCACTCGATGAGCTCATAGAGGGCGCTGAACGCGAGCGCCACGCACACGCCCGCGGCGGAGGCGAGCGCGACGGAGCGGATCGAACCGGTGCGCACGAACCATTCGCGCACGAAGAGGGCGGGCGTGAAGCCTTGGAACAGGTGCCCGAGCCGGTCGTAGGGATTTCGCTCCTGCCCCATCCACTGCGCCACGACGCGTCCGGCCGGCACCTCGGCGTAGGTCCAGTGGGCGCCGACCGCCAGGACCAGGGCGTGCAGGAACAGCGCGCGGCCGAGCAGCCGGGAAGGCGGCGCGGCGACCGCCCAGGCCAACGGAGCCACCAGGAACACCGGCAGGGACTCGAGGGCCCAGGTCAGCAGATCGCGGCAGCCCAACGCCCCGAGGGACGCGGCGAAGAGCGACAGCGCCGCCAGGGCGCGGAACTCCCTGCGGGCGGACTGGACCTTCAGATCGTCCATGCGCCGCGGAAGGCGGGGGAGTGCAGGCGGTCCGCCTGGGCGTCGCCGACGAAGCCGCTGCCGTCGGGCTTGAAGGTCAGCTTGCGTCCGAGGCGCACCGAGAGCGCCGCGAGATTGACCAGCGTGGAGCTGAAGAAGGCCTCGGAGACGCCGTAACCGAAGGGCCGCTTCTCGCGCGCGCACAGGTCGAAATCGTCCTCCTGATACTCGGGCAGAGGATGCTCCGCGGCCTTGCGCAGCAGTTCCGGGCGGTCGGAGCGCATGCCGGCGAAGAGCTTGCCCTGCGGGCCTTCCAGGAAGGGACTGTCCGGGCGACGCTCGGCGAGTTCGGATTCGAGGATGATGCGGGTGCCGTCCTTGTAGGTCAGCGTCACCGTCTTCCAGACGCCGCAGGCCACCGGATCCTGCGGCGGCGCGTCGCACTCGACGGTCACGGGATGCTCGCGGTCCTTGCCGAGGAAATACTGCACGGGATCGAGGAAGTGCTGGCCCATGTCGCC
>CAIOPO010000203.1 GCA_903860195.1 uncultured Opitutia bacterium
GGCGGCGACGTCGGCCAGACGCGCGCGAAGGTCGCGGCGTTCGGCGTCGTCCAGCGCGCTCGCCAGCAGCGACTCAAGATGCCGGATGGAACGCGCGCGGGCGTCGGCGTGCCGGGCCGCCCCCAGACGTGACGCGCCCGCCTTCCACAGCGCGAGGATGACGAGGAGCTGGACCAGGAAAGAAGTGAGATGTCCCGTGATCTTCTGGACCGCGGCGACGTCATTGGAGGCGGTCTGCGAATAGACCAAACCCGACTTGCCGAGGGACACCGCAAACAGGAAGGCCGCGACGAGGAAGGCCGCTCCGGTCCAGCGGGAGCGACGGGCGGCCCGGGCATACGGGGCGGCGAGTTCGGAGGCATCCTTGACGCAGGTCATGGACGCAGCATGGCGCCGCCGCCGCACGGGGGCAAGCCCCGCCCTTGACCTGCCCCCCGGCCGAAGGTGTAGTCCGGCGTGGCCACGAAGCTCCTGCTCCTCGACTGCGACTCCACCCTCTCCTCCATCGAGGGGGTGGACGAACTGGGCCGGCTCCGGGGGCCCGAGACGTTCAAGGCCGTCGAGGACATGACCAATGCGGCGATGGACGGCGGGACGCCCATGGAGGCCGTCTTCGCCAAGCGCCTGGAGATCATCCGCCCGACCTTGGCGGAACTGGAGGCCGTCGGAGCGAAATACGTCGCGACGGCGGAGCCGACCGCCAAGGCAGCGCTCGCCCGGCTCCGGGCGGACGGCTGGACCATCGTCATCGTGAGCGGGGGCTTCACCCAGGCCATCATGCCCCTCGCCAAGTTCCTCGGCATTGAGCGCGTCGAGGCGGTCGTCCTCCGCTTCAACCCCGACGGCTCCTACGCGGGCTTCGATGAGAACTGCCCGACCTGCCGGTCCAAGGGCAAGAACGCGGTGGCCCGCAGGCTCAGGCAGGAATACGGCGCCTCGACGGTGGTGATGGTCGGAGACGGCGCCAGCGACCTCGAGGTCAAAGGTGACGCCGACCGCATGATCGGCTTCGGCCGGTATGCCAAGCGGCCCAAGGTGGTGGCCGGCGCCGACGCCTTCATCACCTCCCTCGACCGGCTGCCGGAAGCGCTGGCCTGAGGCAGGACGCAATCATCCAAGCGTCCGGGGTTGGAAAAATTCCCAGGCGGCCTTGAATGCCGCCATGCGCCCCCTGCTGTCCCTGCTCTTCGCCACCTTCACCGGCCTCGCCCTCGCCGCTCAGAAGGCGCCGGCCCCGGGCGGCCCGGAATCCGGGGCAACCGCCTCCGACAAGACCCCCTTGCGCGTCTTCATGCGCTCAGGGCCGAAGTCCCATGGTCCCGGCTGCCATGACCACCCGGCCTTCCTGCGCGACTGGACCGCGCTGCTCAAGGAACGCGGCGCCCGCGTGACCGGAGGGGACGCCTTCCCCACCGCCGCGGATCTCGCCGACGTTGACGTGATGGTCATCCACCGCCAGGTGGGCGGGAACTTCAAGCCGGACGAACAGAAGGTCGTGGACGATTACGCCGCGCGCGGCGGAGGCTTCGTCGTCATCCACGCGGGAGCGGTCGCCGGCGGCGACGCCTCCGCGGACCATTATCGCGACATGATCGGCGGCTCATGGCGCCAGAAAGTGACCAAGTGGCGCGAAGGGCCCATGCAGCTGACCTTCGTCGACCGCGCGCACTCCATCACCTCCGGCGTGGCCGACTTCGGCATGGACGACGAGATCTACTACGACATGGACCTGCGGACCGACATCCACGTCCTCGCCACCGCGCCGACTCCGAAGAAGAAGGACGACGGCTTCGAGGCGCAGCCGCAGATCTGGACCTACGAGAAGACCGGCGCCCAGCGGGCCTTCGTCTTCATCCCCGGCCATCGCTACGCGAACTTCGCCCGGCCTGACGTCCAGCAGCTCCTCCTGCGCGGCATCGCCTGGGCCGGCCGACGCGACCCGCACCTCCTCGTCATCGCCAAGTGACGCGGCTCAGACTCCGAGCAGCTCCTTGAGACGGCGGCGGCGGTAGCGGAAGATGCCCTCCACCTTCGGCTTCACGAAGGGATAGGCGACCTCGCCCAGCGGCCAGAGCGGAAGCTTCCAGAGCACCTCGTCGTCCATGCGCGTCCTGCCGCCCTCATCGGCGAAAGTGTGCGTGTGGATCCAGAGCGCATAGGGTCCCTTGAGCTGTTCGTCCACGAACCCGTAGGGCGGATCCCAATGGGCGATGCGCGTCCGCCAGCCGAAGGGAATCCCGTGCAGCTTGAGACGGTAGTCGATGAGCGCTCCGACCCGCATCTCGAGCGGCAGCGGGGTCAGGATGCGGAAATCGAGCTCCGGCGGGGTGATCGCCTGGAGATTCTCGGCGCGTGAGAAGAAATCGAAGACCTTCTCGATCGGCAGCGGCAGCACGGTGGTCTCGAAGAACCGGTGCACGCCCCGGGGGTGGGACCGGGGTCGGGACAGATGGTCGCGACGGTGATTGCGGATGACTTCGCTGTAGTCGCTCACGTTCGGGACGCGGCAGACTGGACCCGAGGGTGCCGACTGTCAAGGGACGGACTGAAATCGGCTTGCCGCCAAGCCCCGCCGGATTTCCCTTGGAGTCCGGCCCCATGTCATCCCCCCGTTCCCGCAACCGCACCCAAGGCGCCTTCGGCAACCGCCGCCCGCGTCCCATCGAACGGGATTTCTCCTTGCCCGAACCCGCGCCCGAGGCCGCCCCTCGCCAGCCCACCATCGCGGACCACCTCATCAAATACGCCGAACCCATCCTGCAGCAGGCGGGCAATCATCACACCGCCGCCAAGGGAGCGATGAACGTGGCGATCCTGATCTGGAACGCCTCCATCGAAGGAGAACCCAAGATCTCCGAGGCCAAGAAGACCTTGGCCGCGCTGCCGGGCGCCACTGAGGAGCAGGTGGAAGACCTCGTGAAAGTGATGCTGGAGCGCAAACAGGAGCTGTTCCCCAATGAGAAGCTTCTGGTCACCAATTTCGTGCTCAAGTTCCGCCACCGTCATGGACCGCAGTTCAGGGTCACCGCCGTGAACGTGAACCCCGAGGGCGTGCAGAAGGCCGACCTGTCGGACCTGGTGAAGGTGGGAGGCTGAGCCCCTTTCCGTTTGCACCCGTCGGGAGACGGGGCGGAATGGAGCGCATGGCATCCCTGGCGCTCCGTGACGCTGAAGTCATCAACGAAGGACGCCGCTTCCGGGCGGACGTCCTGATCCGCGACGGACGCATCGAACGGATCGGAGACCTCGGCGGAGCGAAGGCCGACCGCGAGATCGACCTCCGCGGCAAGCTCGTCGTCCCCGGACTCATCGACGACCAGGTGCACTTCCGCGAACCGGGCCTCACCCACAAGGCCGAGATCGCGACCGAGTCCCGGGCCGCCCTCGCGGGCGGAGTCACCTCCTACATGGAGATGCCCAACACCAGCCCTCCGGCGGTCACGCTCGAGGAACTGGAGAAGAAATACGCCCGGGCCGCGGCCTGCTCGCCCGCCAACTACTCCTTCTTCCTGGGCGGCACGAACAGCAACGTCGAGCAGCTCAAGGCCATGGATCCGCGCCACGTCTGCGGCGTGAAGGTGTTCATGGGCTCGTCGACCGGGGACATGCTGGTGGACCGGGCCGCCGCGCTGGAATCGATCTTCCGCCACGCCCCCGCCCTGATCGCCACGCACTGCGAGGACACGCCGATGATCAAGGCGGCGGAAGCCGCGGCGAAGGAGCGGTGGGGCGACGACGTGCCCGCCGGCGAGCACGCCCGGATCCGCTCCGCGGAGGCGTGCTACGCCTCCTCCTCGATGGCGGTCTCGCTGGCGCGGGAACACGGGGCGCGCCTGCACGTCCTGCACATCACGACGGCGAAGGAGCTTTCCCTCTTCTCCTCCGCGCCCCTCGGCCCGCGCAAGCGCATCACCGCCGAAGCCTGCGTGCACCACCTGTGGTTCTCGGAGGAGGACTACGCGAGCCTCGGACACCGCATCAAATGCAACCCCTCCATCAAGACCCGCGCGGACCGCGACGCCGTGAGGGCGGCGGTGGCCTCGGGAGTCATCGACGTCCTCGCCACCGACCACGCCCCGCACACCCGCGAGGAGAAGGCCCAGGGATACTTCAAGGCGCCGTCAGGACTGCCCCTCATCCAGCATCCTCTCCTCATGCTGATCGACCTCGCCAGGCAGGGCGCGTTCACCCTTGAGACCGCCGTCGAACGCGCCTGCCATGCGCCGGCCCGCCTGTTCGGCGTGCAGGGTCGCGGTTTCATCCGCGAAGGCCACTGGGCCGACCTGGTGGTGGTCGACCCCGCCAAGCCGACCCGGGTGACGGCGGACGGCCTGCTCTACAAGTGCGGCTGGTCGCCGTTCGAAGGCCACGCCTTCAGCGCCTCGGTCGACCGCACCTTCGTCAACGGCGTCTGCGTCTACGAGGACGGCCGGATCAGGCCCGACGCGCCCGTGGGGATGCGCCTGACCTTCGACGGCAACGCACGCTGAGCCGACGCGGCCGGGAGACTAGTCCTCGGGCAGTTCGTCCTTGGCGCCGGCCTCGTAACGCTCGCACCAGGCGCGCGACCAGGCGCCGAAGTCGCCCGCGCGGATCCGGGCATGGGCCTGCGCCATCAGGTCCTGCAGGAAGTGGATGTTGTGCAGCGCCAGCAGCGTCCCGCCCAGGCTCTCGCCCGCGTGATGCAGGTGACGCAGGTAGGAACGGCTGAAGTTCCGGCAGGCGTAGTTGTCGAGTCCTTCCACGAGCGGGCGGTGGTCGTCCTTGTAGCGCAGATGCTTCAGGTTGACCGGACCGTCAGGCGTGAAGGCGCCGCCGTGCCGGCCGATCCGGGTGGGCATGGTGCAGTCGAACATGTCGGCCCCCAGGCCGACCATCTTGAGCAGCTGGGCGGGCGTGCCCACCCCCATCACGTAGCGCGGCTTGTGCGCGGGGAGCAAAGGAGCCACCAGTCCGACCTGGTGCAGCATGTGCTCCTCCGGTTCGCCCACGCTGACCCCGCCGATGGCGTGTCCGGGAAAATCGAGGCCGCCCAGCTCCTCCGCGCAACGGATGCGCAGGTCGTCGTAGACCGAACCTTGGTTGATGCAGAAAAGATGACGGCCGGAGGCGAGGAAGCCCCGGGACTTGGCCAGCGCGAGCATCTCCTTCGCCCAGCGGATCGAGCGGGTGACGGCGACTTCGCAGGCCCCGCGCTCGCAGGGATAGGGCGGACATTCGTCCAGCACCATGGCGATGTCCGAGCCCAGCTTGTCCTGGATGTCGAAGCAGTCCTGCACGTCGAGGAACAGCCGGTTGCCGTCCAGGTGAGAACTGAAGTGGATGCCCTCGTCCGTGATCTGCCTCAGCTTCGCCAGTGAAAAGACCTGGAAACCGCCGCTGTCCGTGAGGATGGGACGGTTCCAGTTCATGAACTTGTGGAGCCCGCCGGCGGCGGCCACCACGTCGCGCCCCGGGCGCAGGTTGAGGTGGTAGGTGTTGCTGAGCAGGATCTGGGCGCCCGTCTCCGCCACCTGCGCGGGCGTGAGGCCCTTGACCGTGGCCTGGGTGCCCACCGGCATGAAGACGGGCGTCCGGACCTCCCCGTGAGGGGTCTGGAGCACGCCGAGACGCGCGGCCGTCGTCGTGTCGGTCTTCAGCAAGGTGAACACGCAGGACAAGTAGGGGGCTGGCTGGCGCGCTGGCAAGGGGAAGGCGTGCGCCCCAGGCCCCGGCCCTGCCCTCGCCGGGGCCGGACGCTAGAGCGAAAAACTCTCCCCGCAGGAGCAGCTGGCCTTGGCGTTCGGATTGGAGAACTTGAAGCCGCCCCCGATCATCTTGTCGGAATAATCCAAGACCGTGCCCCGCAGGTAGAGGGCCGACTTGGGATCGACCAGGACCTCGACGCCGGAAGTGCGGACCAGGATGTCACCGGCCTTCGGCGCCTCCGCGAAGCGAAGCTTGTAGGACAGACCGTTGCAGCCCCCTCCGGAGATGGCGACCCGCAGATAAGAGGCGCCGGCCTCCCGCTCCCGCAGCGATGCGACCTTGGCGCCGGCCGGAGCCGTGAGGCGGACCAGCCTCTCGTCGGCTTCTCGCGGCGCGGCGGCACTGGCTTCCATGCCGGCAAGGCAACTCCGTCGGCGCAGGATGGCAAGCGTGCGCCCAAATCAGGCTTGCCCGGGGGCGTCTCCCGGGCCATCTAAGACGGCCCGGGAGACGGTCGCGTAGCTCAGTTGGTTAGAGCGCTGCATTCACATTGCAGAAGTCACAGGTTCAAGTCCTGTCGCGACCACCACCCGGAAAGACCGAGCCGGCATTCCAACTTTATTAGATTATTATACTTCTGGTTCGGGGCGTTCTGGGCTTCCTCCCGGGGGCCTTCTTCTACAAAAATGCTTCTGGTCACCCCGACCTCGACGAAGCATGTCCGACAGCTCCGCCCCACGGCCCAACGAAACCGTCACCCAGCTCCTGGTCAGGGTCCGTGAAGTCCATGAGAAGCGCGGGAACTGCACCATGGCGCTGCGCGCCGAACTGTGGCTGCGACTGGGCGGGGAGGAGCTCGACATCAGTCCGGCCAACTTCCACCGGTCCGTGGCCAAGGGCCTGGTCAATGTCGGGCTGGTCTCCAAGCGCGACGCGGACGATCTGGCGGCCGTGCTCTACTGCCTCGGAGTGACGAACTCCAACAACCTCTTCCAGAAGGTCCAGCAGGGCAAGACCGAGCCCCACGGCATCGGGCGCAACGGCAAGGTCAACGGCAAGGGCCGCCGGAAACTGCAGGGCTGAGGGGGGCGGCCCGCCGTTGACTTCGAGCCGTCGGTCCGCGAGGATTGACGGATGAGCCGCCATCAGGAGAGGCGCGAGAAGGACAAGGAACGGGCGCGTTCCTTCATCCAACGTCGTCTCGACGACCTCAGGCGCAGGCTGGGGCTCAAGCACCCCTCCACCCCCCTCCCCGGCGAGGCGGCCTTTGACGACACCGAGATCGGCCGCGCCCCGGGCCAGCTGCCCGCGGCCTCGCCCTTCGAGTCCTCCTCCCCCACCCGCTTCAGGGTGCACTGCTACGACGAGAACTCCTGCAAGATGGAGGAATTCGCCGACCTGGACTCCATCGGCCGCTACGCCGGCCGCCCCGGCATGGTCTGGATCCAGGTCCTGGGCATCACCGACCCCCAGGTGGTGCACGTCGTGGGGGCCTTCTTCGACATCCCGATGCTGGCGCAGGAGGACGTCCTGACCAGCACCTCCCGGCCCAAGTTCGAGGAGCACGGCGACAAGATCCTGGCCGTGGCCCGTTCCGTGCGCATCGGCGTCGAGGAGGACACCCCGCGCGGCCAGCAGATCTCCGTCATCGCCGCGCAGAACTGGGTCATCTCCTTCCACGAGAACGACGAGAAGGTCTTCGAGGCGGTCGAGCGGCGCATCGCGGAGAACAAGGGCAACATCCGCAAGTGGCACGCGGGGTACCTGTTCTACTCGCTGCTCGACACGCTCGTCGACCGGCTGCTCTACCAGACGGAGGAGATCGAGGACGCCATCACGGAGCTCGAGGACTCCATCCTCAAGGGGACCGACGACTGGGACCTGAACGAAGTGTACCGGCTCAAGCGCGTGGTCGTCCGCCTCAGCCGTCTCGCCCAGCCGCTCAAGGACATGGTGAGCGTGCTCGAGCACTACGAGCATCCGCTCCTGCCCTCCTCCCTGGACATCTACCTCCGCGACCTCTACGACCATTCGATCCGCGCCGCGGACCGCATCGAGCACGCCCGCATGGTGCTGCAGGACCTCCAGGAGTACCACCACACCCAGCAGGAGCGCAAGACGAGCGAAGTGGTGCGGGTGCTCACGGTCATGAGCTCGGTCTTCATCCCGCTGACGTTCCTCGTGGGAGTCTGGGGCATGAACTTCGAGTTCATGCCGGAGATCCACACGGAGTGGGGCAAGAAGTACGGCTACCTGCTGGCCTGGGGCACGATCGGCCTGACCGCCCTGGGCATCGTGCTCTGGATGAAGCGCAAGCGCTGGTGGTGACGCGCTGACGCCGGCCCGGCGGGCGGTCAGGCGCAGTCCTGGGCGTCCACGTCGAGGACGTCGGTGACGTCGGCGTCCCGCAGGAACTTCGCCCGCA
>CAIOPO010000204.1 GCA_903860195.1 uncultured Opitutia bacterium
ACAGGGATTCAGGTCGAGTGACTGGAGCCCCCTGGGGGGCGATGCGGCGTGGGGTCTCAGCAATCCCGGCGTCGGCATGCTTCTTGCCGTCTGGTGCAAGCTCCTCGGCGTGGGCGCGGTCTCCGTCCACGCGTTCTTCATCGTCGTCTTCGTCGGTGGCTTCTGGCTTCTCTCCGGCTGGCTTGTCAGCCGTCTCGGCCTCCCTTCCTGGGCCCGGCCGCTCGTCCTGACCGTCGGCATGGCTTCTCATTCTTTGTCGGGCAACGCGATGCACCACGCGCGCCCGGACGCCTTCTGGCCTTTGCTCGCGTGGCTCTTCCTTGAATCTTTGTTCGGCTCCGCGGGTCCCTTGCGCCGCGCGGCCTTCGCCGCCGGCCTGGGCGTCGGCTCCTCTTTGCTGGGGCTTCAGTTTTGCGCCTACTTCGCCCTCGCCGCCGCGCTGCTCTTCCTTTTTCGGCGGGACCGGCAGACCTTCATCCTGGGATTGTGGCTGGCCTTCGGCATGCTGCTCGCCTTGGCCGCCCTGTGGGCCGCCTATGAATCACTCGGCATCTGGGGTTCGTTCGTGGAAAGCAGGAGGACGAGCCTCGGCGTCAGGTTTGAGCCCGGCTTCTGGCTGATCAGTCCGGACCTGTTCATCCTGTTCCCTCTCTCGCTGGCCCTGCTCCGCCATGGTGACTGGCGGAGCCCTGCGGCGTCGGCGCCCTTGGCTCTCCTGCTTCTCGTTCCCGCGGCCATGCATCTCGCCGGCCGATATCAGGCCCCCTACTCCTGGATGACGACGGCGCCGGCGCTGTTCTTCCTTCTCAAGTCCGCCGTCGAAGTCCGGCCCTTCCGCCGCCCCTTCGCCGTCGGACTGTGCGTTCTCCTGCTTCTAGGCCTGGCCGCCCGCGTCCGTGACGCCGGACGTTCCGTCTCCGACGCGATCACGAGAAGGGAGGCCTTGTCCGCCCTGCTCCGGGCTGCGCCTCCGGGTTCGGCGCCCGGTCTGGTTTCAGTCCCTCTCTATTACGACGTCCGGGCCGCCGGCTACGACGTCGTCGTGGCTTTCAATCACGTCGTGCCTCCCCGTGGTGCCGCGTCCTCAAGGGTCGAGTGGGCGCTCCTGAGCGATGTCGACGTGCCGCTGCTCACCCCGCGGCTGCCCGGCCGCTGGGAGCGCTCCGCCGTGATTCTGCCCGGCGTCTTGCCCGCCGGACATGGCGGCTTCGTGCTGCTGCGTCGCAAGCCATGACCCGACTTCCGCAAAGAAACTCCGTGCTGGTCGTGGTGCCAGCATACAATGAAGAAGCGCGGCTGGAGGCCCCGCTGCGTGCTTACGTCCAGGAGGCGCGCCGACGGAACGACCTGCGGGTCGACTTCCTCGTCGTCCTCAACGGCTGCCGCGACGGTACGCAGCGCGTCGCGCAGGCGGTCGCTGCCGATTTTCCCGAAGTGTCCTGGGTGCGTTACGACGCGGCCATCGGCAAGGGCGGGGCGGTGTTCGCGGGTTTCCGCGAACTTCGGGACCATGACTGGGCTGGCTTCGTCGATGCCGACGGGGCCACTCCGCCCGATGACTTCTTCGGCATGCTCTCCGAACCCGGCTCGCACGCGGCGCTGATCGCCACGCGAGACATGACCGCCCGGCACCGGTCGCGGAGCCTGCCGAGCCGCCTCTTCAACCTCTGGGCCCGGACCCTTTTCTTCGTGCCCCACCGCGACACCCAGTGCGGAGCGAAATTCTTCCGCGCGGCCTTCGTGCGACAGTTCCTCCCGCGGATGCGTCTGTCAGGAATGGCCTTCGACGTTGAGATACTCGCGCGCGCCCGGGACCTTGGCGCGGCCGTGAAGGAAGTCCCCGTCCGCTGGACGGAGAAGCCCGGCTCCACCGTCAGCCTTTTAAGGACCGGCGCGCGGATGTTCCTTGACCTCTTCTTGCTCTGCT
>CAIOPO010000205.1 GCA_903860195.1 uncultured Opitutia bacterium
ATGGCCCATCCGTCTTACGACCCCAGAGTGCCAGTAGCGGCACTCTGGAACCCTTTTGGCCGAATTCCCGGGCACCGGACCCCACTTGGGGCTTGTTTAGCCCTGTTTCCGAGGGTTAACCATACCCTTCCACCCGTCACTCCCCCGATGAAGCGCACCCACCACTGCAACGCCCTCCGTCCGACCGACGCCGGGAAGAACGTGACCCTCGTGGGCTGGGTGGACACCAAGCGCGACCTCGGCGGCGTGACCTTCATCGACCTGCGGGACCGCGAGGGCGTCACCCAGGTCGTGTTCCGCCCCGACTCCAAGGTCCAGGAGACCGCCCAGCGGCTCAAGAGCGAGTCCGTCATCGAGATCACCGGCCAGGTGACCGCGCGCACCGCGGAGACCGTGAACCCCAAGCTCGCCACCGGACAGGTCGAGGTCGTGGCCGCCACCCTCGTCGTGCACAACGCCTGCGTCGACCTGCCCTTCCCGATGGAGGACGACAAGGCCGACAAGGTGAACGAGGACCTGCGCCTCGAGTACCGCTTCCTCGACCTGCGCCGCCCGCGCAACCTCGGCCTGCTCAAGCTGCGCCACAAGGCCGCCCGCGCGATCCGCGCCGAGCTCGACGACCAGGGCTTCATCGAGGTCGAGACCCCCACCCTCTTCAAGAGCACGCCCGAGGGCGCCCGTGAGTTCCTCGTGCCGAGCCGTCTCCAGCCCGGGGAGTTCTACGCGCTCTCGCAGTCGCCGCAGCAGTACAAGCAGATGCTCATGGTGGCCGGCGTCGAACGCTACTACCAGATGGCCCGCTGCTACCGCGACGAGGACCTGCGCGCCGACCGCCAGCCGGAGTTCACCCAGGTCGACCTCGAGATGTCCTTCATCGACCGCGAGGACATGTACGCGCTCATCGAAGGCATCCTCAAGCGCGCCTGGAAGGAAGCCATCGGGGTCGACATCCCCACGCCCTTCCCCCGCATGTCCTACCGCGAGGCGATGGACCGCTACGGCATCGACAAGCCCGACACGCGCTTCGCGATGGAGATCCGGGACTTCACGCAGCTCTTCAGCGGCTCGGCCTTCAAGGTCTTCCGCGAGGCGGCCACGACCCCCGGCTCGGTGGTCCGCGCCATCAACGCCAAGGGCCTCGCCGACCTCACCCAGGGCGAGCTGACCAACCTCGAGAACATCGCCAAGGCCGCCGGCGCCAAGGGGCTGGCGTTCATCAAGTGCGAGGGCGGCGAATGGAAGTCGCCCATCGTGAAGTTCTTCTCCGAGGAGGAGAAGGCCGCGCTCCGCCAGCAGCTGGACATCGCCGACGGGGACATCGTCTTCTTCGCCGCGGCCCCGTGGGAGCAGGCCTCCACCATCCTGGGACGCGTCCGCCTGGAATCCGCCGCGCTGCTCAAGGCCAAGGGCCGGCTGAACATCCCGGCGGACCGTTACGACTTCCTCTGGGTCATCGAGTTCCCGCTCATGCTCTGGGACGAGGAGGAGAAGCGCTACCTCTCCGCCCACCATCCGTTCACCGCGCCGGTGCCGGAGGACGAGCCGCTGCTCGCCTCCGACCCCGCCAAGGTCCGCGGGCAGCACTACGACATCGTGCTCAACGGCGTGGAGCTCGGCGGCGGCTCGATCCGCATCCATGACACGGCGGTCCAGAAGCGCGTCTTCGAGGACGTGCTGAAGATCCCGGCCGACGTCGTGGCCAGCCGCTTCGGGTACATGCTCAAGGCCTTCTCCTACGGCGCCCCGCCCCACGGCGGCATCGCGCTGGGCTTCGACCGCGTGGTGGCGATGCTCGCGGGCCGCAGCTCGATCCGCGACATCCTCGCCTTCCCGAAGACGCAGAGCGGCCAGGACCTGATGGCCCAGAGCCCGAGCACGGTCACGGCGAAGCAGCTGCGCGACCTGCGCATCCGGGTGGTCGACGAGGATCCCAAGGCGAAGGGCTGACCGCGGCGGTCACCAGACCTGCTCGTCGAGGTGCTGTGATCCGCACTTCGGGCAGTGCTGCGTCTTGCCGAGGATGCGCGAGCCGGAATACAGGCCGCCCGCGACGGGGCCGCAGAGCCAGCAGAGGATCTCCATCACGACGTTGCCGGGCTTCTCCTCCTCGGGCTCGTCGAAGCGCGCCTCGCACCGGAGGCAGGTGAAGCGCGGACCGAGGTCCTGCGGGCCCCGCGGACGCGACGGCTTCTCCGGCTCGGGCGCGGCGGGATCGAAGGTCCGGCCGACGACGAGCCAGCGCGGCATGCCGACCTTCCAATAATGGTCGGTGCGGAGGACGGTGCCCGCCGCCACGAGCACGGGCATGTCGGCCTCGGGATACTTGCCGATGACCTGGCCCTTCCTCGCGATGTGCACGTTGCGAAGCACACGGACAGCATCCCCGAGGACGCAGGAAGGGCAAGAGGCGAGAAAAAGGCGGTTTTCCGCCCTCCCCGGCGCCCGGTCGGGATGTTTGCAACTTCTGAGATACTTCGCTGTTATCCTATCACCATGAAGCCGCTGCTCCTCATCCTGACCTCCGTCGTGCTCATCGGCGCCACCCCCGGCCCCGCCCAGCCTCCCCGTGAGGGCCAGGGCCGTGACAGCCGTCCGGAAGCCCGCCGCCCCGGCCCGTCCGGTGACGAACGTCGTCCGGAATTCC
>CAIOPO010000206.1 GCA_903860195.1 uncultured Opitutia bacterium
GCGGGCGGCACGCGCTCCCGGGCGGTCGGGCTGCACCAGGTGGGCATCTATGCCGGCGTCATGCTGGGAAGCCTGGGCGGATTCGCGGCCGACGATCCGGACATCGGATGGGCCGGTTCGTTCGCCTTCCTGGGAGGCCTCGGCGTGCTCTACTCCCTGCCCTTGCTGCTGCTGCTGAAGGAAACGGGACGGCCCGGGGAGAAGACGGCGGAAAGGCCCGCGGACTCGGTGCGCGAGCTGCTGGGAAACCGCAACTTCCTCCTGCTCCTGGCCTACTTCACTCTGCCCGCGTTGGCCGGCTGGGTCATCCGCGACTGGATGCCCAGCGTCCTGCAGAAGGACCTCGGGCTCACGCAGGGGCTGGCCGGCTTCAGCGCCGTGATCTGGTGGCAGAGCGCGGCGGTGGTCAGCGCCGTGGCGGGAGGCTGGCTGGCCGACCGCCGGATGCGCGGCTCGGACCGCGGCCGCATCCAGGTCAGCGCCCTCGGCATGGCGCTGATCATCCCGGCGATGCTCGGAGTCGGGCTGGTGATCGACCGCGGATCGCTCGGCCTCGCCATCGCGTTCCTCATGCTGTTCGGAGTCGGCTGGGGCCTGTTCGATTCGAACAACATGCCCATCCTCGCCCAGATCGCGCGACCTGGACTCCGCGCCACGGGCTACGGGCTGATGAACCTGGTGAGCATCTCCTGCGGCGGACTGGCCGACGTCGGCTTCGGATGGCTGCGTGACCGGAACGTTCCGCTGGACCTCGTGTTCGGAGGATTCGCGGCGATCGCTTGTCTCTCGGCCTGGCTGGTGCTAAGCATCCGCCTGCCCCAGAAAGACGACCGATGAGCGCATCCTTCTCCTTCCGCGGGCTCTGCCCGGCGGCGCACACGCCGATGAACGCCGACGGGTCCCTGAACCTCGACGGCGTCGCGCCGCTGGCGGCCCACCTGGCGCGTCACGGCCTCACCACGGCCTTCATCTGCGGGACCACCGGCGAGAGCAGCTCCCTGACCCTCGCCGAACGCGCCGCCCTCTCCGACCGCTGGGCGAAGGTCGGTCCGCAGCACGGAGTGAAGGTGGTCGTGCACGTGGGTTCGAACTGCCTCGACGACGCCGCCGAACTCGCCGCGCGCGCCGAACGCAACCGGGCCGACGCGGTCTCGATGATCGCGCCCAGCTACTTCCGCCCCCGCACGCTGGAGGACCTGGTCGCCTGCTGCGAGAAGGTGGCGCGCGGCTGTCCGGACACGCCGTTCTATTACTATGACATCCCGGCGATGACGGGCATCTCCGGCTTCCCGGTGGACGCGTTCCTGGAAAAGGCTTCGCGACGCATCCCCAACCTGGCGGGCGTCAAATACTCCAACCCTGACCTGGACGCGATGCGCCGGGCCGCGACGCTCCAAGGCGGACGGTTCGACCTGCCCTTCGGCATCGACGAGCGCTACCTGGAGGCCTTGGACGCGGGCGCGCGCGGCGGCGTCGGCAGCACCTACAACTTCATGCCCGGCGTGCTCCGGCGGATCATCGAGGCGCACGCGCGGGGCGATCGCAAGGCGGCCGAAGCGGAACAGGCCCGCGTGCCGGCCGTGGTGGAAATCCTGGCCAAACGCGGCTATCTCGGCGCCGCCAAGGCCCTCATGCGGGAGCTCGGCGTACCGATCGGCCCCGCCCGGCTGCCCAACGGCAACCCCTCCGCGGAAGAGCTGCGCGCCATGCTGGGCGAGCTCGACGCAATGGGATACTTCTCATGGAAAGACTGATCCTCGCCCTGCTTCTCCTCGCGTCGGCCCTGCGGGCCCAGCCGCGTCTCGCCGAAGCGCCCGCCATCGCCGTCTTCGAGGCGAAGAAGAACGTCCCTTACGCCTCGGTGCGCATACCTGCGCTGCTGAGGACGACCAACGGGGTCCTGATCGCGGCCGCGGAGGCCCGCGACAAGGCCGCCGACCAGGCCGGAAACGACCTCATCGTCTCCCTTTCCAAGGACGGCGGCGCGACCTGGTCGAAGCCGGCGCTGGCCTACGAGCAGGGCGGCGACAGCTGCAACAACCCCTGCCTGGTCCAGGACGAACGCAGCGGCAGGGTCTTCATGTTCTTCCAGACCTTCCCCGCCGGCTCGCATGAGTTCGGCGGCCTGCCGGCGGGACCTGCGGACCCCCGCGGGACCCGCTGCCTCTACCTGTCGTCCGATGACGACGGCAAGACATGGTCCAAGCCGGTCGACGTGACGGCGGCGATCAAGCCGGCCGAAGCCGTGACGACCGCCTCCGGTCCCGGCATCGGCATCCAGCTGCGTCACGCAAGCCGGGCGGGCAGGCTGGTGATTCCCTTCAACTCGCAGGACGCCAAGCGGAACTTCGTGAACTGGACGGCCTACAGCGACGACGGCGGCAAGACCTGGCGCCGCGGCGCCGAGGTCCCGCAGGAAGGGATGCAGCTCAATGAAGTGCAGGTCGCCGAGACGGGCGACGGCACGCTCTACCTGAACTCGCGGCGCTGGCGTCAGGGCGCCCCGTTGCGCAAGGTGTCCTGGTCGCGGGACGGCGGAGAGACCTGGAGCAAGGCCGAGGAGGACAAAGTCCTGACGGAGCCGGTCTGCCAGGGCTCCCTGCTGTCGGCAAAAGTCGCCGGCCGACCGGCGGTCTTCTTCCTCAATCCCGTCGGCAAGGGGAGGTCGAACGGCACGCTCCGCCGTTCCGATGACGGCGGACGCACCTGGGCGGAGTCGACGCTGCTCTTCCCCGGCCCGTTCGCCTACAGCAGCATGGCGGTCGTCGAAGGCGGCATCGGCGTGCTCTACGAGCCAGCCGGCAACTCCGTCGTGCTCTACCGCAAGGCCGTCATCGGGGAGATTTCCGCGCGCTGATCGGGACGGAGCGGGTCAGCGGACCGACTCCAGCAGGCGCCAGCAGAGCAGCTGCTGGCGCGGCAGATGGAACGGCCCCTTCCACATCGAGCCCTTGAGCTCGGTCGTGGGACGGCCCTGACGGTCGAGATAGCCGAACCACTCGCCGTGCTCCGGATCGGGGAAATGGCGGTGGGCCCAGTCATGCGCCTGCCGATGCATCTCGGCGAAGGCGGGGTCGCCGGTGATGACGTGGGCCATGAGCGTCGCGATGATGGCCTCGTTGTGCGGCCACCAGAACTTCATGTGATGCCAGTATTCCTGCACCGGCTTCCCGTGCACGTCGGTGAAATAGAGCAGGCCTCCGTGTTCAGAGTCCCATCCGCGCTCCCACATCCAACGGAGCATGTCGAGGCCCAGCCGCCTCCAGTCGTCGCGCCCGGCGCGCTCCGCCTCGCGCAGGATGAACCATGCGGCCTCGATCGCATGTCCCGGATTCAGCAGGCGGCCTTCGAAATGGTCGATGACCTCGCCCCGCGGGCCGACCGCCTCCATCACCGCGCGCAGGTCGGGCTTCACGAAATCGCGGGCGATCTCCCCGACGGACCAGGCGGCCCAGTCCGTCAGCGTCCGGCCGCGGACGGTGACGTCACCGAGGTCCTCGCGCATGTCCTGGGCGGTGACGAGCGTCATCATGAGCGGAGCGAGGGCCCGCATCGGCCGGGTCCCGGGCGACACCTTGGGAGGGATGAGGCCGGGCTCCTGGTTGTGCCGGAGGAAGGAGTCGTAGGCGTCCGTGGATAGGCGGGCCCAGGAACTGTCGCCGGTGGCCCGTGCCAGCGCCGCGTAACCGATCGCGGCGAAGCACTCGCTGTAGACGTATCGGCGCATGCGGAGGGCGTCACCCGCGGCCGTCACGGTGAAGTTCAGCTTGCCCGCAGGGCCGGCGCAGCGGTCGCGCAGGAATCGCCCGCAGGAGAGCGCGGCGTCGAGCCATTCGCGGCGGGGTTCGACGACATTGTGCAGGTTGGCGAAGGTCCAGGCGGCCCGACCCTGGAACCAGACCGACTTGTCCGAGTCCACCACCTCGCCGCGCCGACCGAGCGCGGTCCAGATCCCGCCGCCCACCGGATCAAGTCCGTGACGCAGCCAGAACGGTATCACGTCGTTGAGCAGTCCGTCACGGTAGGTGCGGATGAGCTCCTCACGTCTCGCTGACAGGTAGGGCGTCACGGGGCGGGATGCTGGACGGCGGCCGGCCGAGGTCAACGGCCCGGGTCCGCCGTGTCGATGAACGGCGCAGGGGCGGCTTCGACCCCGCCGTAATAGTCGTTGATGAGCGCGGCGAGGTAGGCCTTGAGGTCGTCGTCCATGAAGCTGCCGAAGGAGACTTCCTCCCCGCCGGAGGAAACCACGACGGCGTCGACAGGGCGCCCGTTGACCTTCCCGCCGCGGGGGGCCAGGAAGGCCCTGACGGCGCCATGGACCGCAAGACGCGACGTCCAGCCGACGCCGGGCAGCGTGCGCAGGCGGGACTCGACGAAGGAGGCGGTCAGCGTGAGACGCCGACGGACGTTCAGCATCATCAGTCCGGCCAGGGTGAAGAGCGCCGGGAGCGAGAGAAACGCGGCATAATGCCATGGGCCGGGATCCCGGATGAGACGCCCGTTGACGCGCATCTCGGGGCCGGCCGTCAGCACGACGCCGAAGATGACCAGCATCAGCAGGCTGACCGACAGCCAGATCCAGGCAAAAAGCCCGCCGCCCGGCCGGACTTCGACCACGGCCGCTTCGCCCACGCTCTCGGCCTTCACCTTGGGATGACCTGCGGCCAGCAGGTCCGGGCGCGGGACGGAAACGGTGACGGCTCCGCACCAAGGACAGGCCGCGGCCTCAACCAGATGCACAGGGACTCCGCGGCCGCAGCCTCGGCAAGGCCTGCTGGGAATCGCTCGGGACGAAGCCGCCACTACGAGAAGGGAAAGACGGACACACCTCGCCCGCAATCCCTATGCTTGAAACGGAGGGCTTCCGGCGGTGTCCTTGACGCATCCATGAGAATCCTCCTCGCACTTCTCCTGCCGCCCCTGGCCCTGCTGGCGGACGGCGCCAAGCACTCCGTCTCCTATCCTGCCTCGGACCGGCCCGGAGAGCTGATCTTCGCCGCGACTTACAACCTTTGGATACCTGAGGGCGTCAAGAACGTGCGCGGCATCATCGTCCACCAGCACGGCTGCGGCGAGGGTTCCAACAAGGGCGCCGTGACCGCCGCGGACGACCTCCACTGGCAGGCCTTGGCGAGGAAATGGGACTGCGCCCTGATGGGCCCCGTCATCCACCAGCCCGAGAAGGGCAACTGCCGCATGTGGTGCGACCCGCGGAACGGCTCCGAGAAAGCGTTCCTGCGCGCGCTGACCGATCTCGCCGCGAAGTCCGGCCATCCCGAGGTCGCGACCGCGCCCTGGTGCCTCTGGGGGCACAGCGGAGGAGGATTCTGGGCCAGCATCATGCAGGCCCTGCACCCGAAGCGCATCGTCGCCATCTGGTTCCGGTCCGGCACCGGCTACACCTACTGGCAAAAACCCGAAGATCCTAAATCGGAGCGCCAGATTCCCGAAGTCGTGCTTCCCCCGGAGGCCTATGGCATTCCCATGGTGGCGAACCCCGGCGTGAAGGAGAACGGTGACAAGCGCTTCAACGGCGCCTGGACCGGAGCCGTGGCGATGTTCAAGGATTACCGGGGCAAAGGCGCGCCGATCGCCTTCGCGCCCGACCCGCTGACCTCCCACCAGACGGGCGACATGCGCTATGCCTGCCTCGCGTTCTTCGACGCCTGCCTGGCGCTGCGTCTGCCCGAGGAAGGCGCCGAACTGCGGCCCGTCGACCTTTCGTCCGGCGTGGAACGTGCCGTCCCAGGCCTGGACCTGAAGGCCGGCTGGCTGCCGGCGGCCTTCGTGCCCGCCTGGGAGCAATACGTGCGCACCGGAGCCACCGAGGACCGGACGCCCCCGCCCGCGCCCTTCGGCCTGAAGACCCGCCAGACCGAGGAAGGCGTCGAGCTCGTCTGGGACGCCTACGCCGACCTTGAGAGCGGCCTCCGCCAGTTCGTCATCGAGAAGGACGGAAAAGTCATCGCACGGCTTCCTGAAAACCCGAAGGGCACCTTCGGCCGGCCCCTCTTCCAAGGCATGACCTACGGAGACACCCCCACCCTGCCCCTGGCCGCCATGCGCTTCATCGACAAGGGCGCGAAGGTCGGCGGCGCCTACCGGGTGATCTCCGTCAACTCCGTCGGCCTGGAGTCGCGCTGACGGCTCCGGAATCGGACAAGCAGAAGGGCCGCCCTGAGGGCGGCCCTTTTCATGCGCTTCGTCGGGCCTTCAGGCGCCCCAGCTCCAGCCGTTGCCGGCGTAGATGGCGCGGGAGCCCAGCTGCTCCTCGATGCGGAGAAGCTGATTGTACTTCGCCACGCGGTCGGAGCGGCAGAGGGAGCCCGTCTTGATCTGGCCGGCGTTGAGGCCGACCGCGATGTCCGCGATCGTCGCGTCCTCGGTCTCGCCGGACCGGTGGGAGATGATCGCGGTGTACTTGGCGCGCTGGGCCATGGCGACCGCGTCGAACGTCTCGGTGAGCGAGCCGATCTGGTTGACCTTGACCAGGATCGAGTTGGCGGTGCCGGTCTTGATGCCGCGGCGGAGGAACTCGGTGTTCGTGACGAAAAGGTCGTCGCCGACCAGCTGCGTGCCCGGCATGGCGTCCGTGGCCTTCTTCCAGCCCGTCCAGTCGGCCTCGGAGAAGCCGTCCTCGATGGAGACGATCGGGTAGCGCTTCTGCAGGTCCTTGTAGAAGGAGATCATCTGCTCGGAAGAGCGCTTCGAGTTGTCCGACTTGTGGAAGGTGTACTTGCCCGACTTCTCGTCGTAGAACTCCGAGGCGGCCACGTCGAGGGCGAGGAACACGTCCTTGCCCAGACGGAAGCCGGCGGCCTTGACCGCGGCGGCGATGGCCTCGAGCGCGGCCTCGTTGGACTTCACCTTGGGGGCGAAGCCGCCCTCGTCACCGACCGAGGTGGAGAGGCCCTGGGACTTGAGGACCTTCTTGAGGGCATGGAAGACCTCGGTGCCCATGCGGAGCGCCTCGCTGAAGGACTTCGCGCCGGAAGGTGCGATCATGAACTCCTGGATGTCCACCGGAGCGTCGGAATGGGCGCCGCCGTTCATGATGTTCATGAGCGGGATCGGCAGCACCTTGGCGTTGGGGCCGCCGATGTAACGGTAGAGGGGCTGGCCGAGCGCCTCGGCGGAGGCCTTGGCGACGGCCATGGAGACGCCGAGGATGGCGTTGGCGCCGAGACGGGCCTTGTTCTTGCCGCCGCGGGCGATCATCGCCGTGTCGATGCCGACCTGGTCGAGGGAGTCCTCGCCGACCAGCAGGGAGGCGAGCTCCTCGTTGACGTTGGCGACGGCGCGCAGGACGCCCTTGCCGTTGTAACGGCGACGGCCGTCCACGCCCTTGGGCAGCTGGCGGGAAGCGACGTCGGAGTCGCGCAGCTCGTGGGCCTCATAGGTGCCGGTGGAGGCCCCGGAGGGGACGGCGGCGCGGCCGACGGCGCCGCAGGCGAGCGCCACGTCGACCTCGACGGTGGGGTTGCCCCGGGAGTCCAGGATTTCACGGGCCTTGATGTCGACGATCTGGGTGCGGTTCATGGTGGAAATCGGCCTTGATGGGTAGGGAAAGGCGGCGGGGATGGGCGAGAAAAAACTGGGTCCGACCCCGGGTCCGCACCGAAAGCGGCCCCGCTCGGCTCAAGGCCGGGCGGGGCCGGTAAGTGGTGGGAGTAGTAGAACTCGAATCTACGACCTCCTGCGTGTCATGCAGGCGCTCTAACCAACTGAGCTATACCCCCGTAAAGACGGACGATGAACAAAGCGGCGGCACCGGCCTCTGGCAAGCCTTCAATGCACGTCCCCCATGTACACCGCCGTGCCGTCCTTGAGGGCCCGGATGAGCACCTGCCCGAGCCCGCGCGGGGAAAGAGGCTGGCGGTCGAGGTCCGCCATGTCCACCCACTCGATGCCCACCTGCCTGCGGTCCTGGCCCTTGCCCTCACCCAAGGGAGAGAAGTCCGGGCAGTCGCATTGGAAGACGGCCTCCACCTGATGGAAGCGGGAATGGATCCTGCGCATGGCGTGGTTCTTGCCCACGTACTCCCTGACGTAGAGCAGCGAGCGCGGCACGACGACGAGACCGAGTTCTTCCGAGACCTCGCGCCTGACCGCGTCGGGCAGAGTCTCGCCATGCACCTGCCCGCCGCCCGGAAGGACGAGGAACTCACCCTCTTCGGTGCGCACGCGGACGGTCAGGAGACGGCCTTCGCGGATGATGACGGCCCGGGCGGCGATGCGCACGGCGTCGTTGCGACGGGAAGGACCGGGACGGGACACGCCGACGAGGTTGCGCGGAACCCGGCGGGAAGCAAACCCGCAAGCCCTCTCAGCCCAGCGCGGAGGGCTCGATCTGCTGGTTCCCGTGGACGGCCTTCACGTCATCGAGGGCCTCCAGGGCGTCGATGAGCTCCATCACCTGCTTGGCCGCGGCGGCGTCGGACACGGGGACGGTGACGCTCGGCACGAAGGCGAGCTCGCCGGACTCCGGCTTGATGCCCTTTTCCTGCAGGGCCTTGGAGACGGCGTCGTAGGAGGACACGGGGCAGAGGACTTCGAAATGGTCTCCGTTGTTGATGACGTCGTCCGCGCCCGCCTCGAGCGCGAGCTCCATGAGCGCGTCCTCGCCGGTCTGGGAGGAACCGATGAGGAACTGCCCCTTGCGCTGGAAGCTGTGGGAGACGGCGCCGGACTGGGCCATGTTGCCGCCGTTGTCATTGAAGGCCTGGCGCACCTCCGCCGCCGCGCGGTTCTTGTTGTCGGTGGTGACCTCGACGATCAGACCCACGCCGCCGGGGGCGTAGCCTTCATAGACGATCTCCTCGTAGGTGACGCCCGGAATCTCGCCGGTGCCCTTCTGGATGGCCCGCTTGATGTTGTCGGTCGGCATGTTCGCGGCCCGGGCCTTGTCCATGAGCGTGCGGAGCCGCGCGTTGGAATCGGGGCTGCCGCCGCCGGCCTTGGCGGCGACGGTGATCTCCTTGGCCAGCACGGAGAAGAGCTTGCCGCGCTTGGCGTCGATGGCGGCCTTGTGCCGCTTGGTGGTGTGCCACTTGCTATGACCGGACATGGCGAAAGGAGGTCTGCTCAGCCCTTGGTCGGCTTGGCGACGGCCGCCGCACCGGGCTCCTCCTTGGTAAGGACGGCCTGCAGCATGGTCAACAGGTTCTGGATGGTCATGTACAGCGTCAGCGCGGAGGCCATCGGGTAGCAGATGACGGGGAAGAAGACCGCCATGAGGTTGAAGATGAGCTTCTGGGAGGGATCGGCCTGCGGCGAAGGCGTCATCTTCATGGAAAGCCACATGGTGACGCCCATCAGCACGGGCAGCGGATTCACGGGGAAGCCGGCGAGATGCGCGACGGTGTCGGGCGCGGAAAGGTCCCCGATCCAGAGGAAGGGCTGGAGGCGCAGCTCGACGGTGGTCTGGAAGGCGGTGTACAGGCCGAAGAAGATCGGGATCTGGATGAGCACCGGCAGGCAGCCGGCGAAGGGGTTGATCTTGTGCTCCTGGTAGAGCTTCATGAGCTCCTTCTGCATCTTCTCCGGGTTGTCCTTGTGCTTCTCGCGGATGTCCTGCATCGGCTTCGCGAACTTCTGCATCTTCTTGGCGGCCTTCTGCTGGGCGGAGGTCAGGGGCCAGGTGACGGCCTTAAGGATCACGGTCAGGGCGACGACCGCCCAGCCCCACGACCAGGAACCGGCCCAGCCGAGGAGATGGTGCACGCCGCCGAGGCAGGCGAGGAGCAGCTTGCAGATGGAGTCGAACGGGATGAAGCCGAAGAGACGCGTGAACTGCAGCACCTCGACCTGCGAGTCGGGCAAGGCGGACACGCGCGCGTACTCCTTGGGGCCGACGAAGAATTCGCCGGACTGTGAGACGGAGAGGTCGGCCGCCGCGGGGGTCTCCCACGACGCGTAAGCGTCCACGCCGCGGCCGCCGTCGGCCAGGGCCACGGGACGTACCAGGACGTCGCTGCGGGCGCCCCGGACGGACGGGTCGAGCCGGAGGATGGAGGCGAAGAACTGGTTGCCGGAAGCGACCCAGTCGTGCACACGCCCGGCGGCGACGACGGCGTGCTCGGTCTCGGCACGGTGGGCGCCGAGGCCCAGGAAACCGCTGGAGTCGGTGAAGACGTCGAGGCCGACGCGCGTCAGCTCCTCCGAGTCATGGGCGAGCACGGACAGGAACTGGTTCACGGAGTCCCCGGCGGTGGGCTGCCAGGATCCGGTGGAGATCCAGAAGCGCGGAGCCGGACGGTCCTTGGAGGACGGAATCATCCGCGTGGTGAAGGACAGCAGATGCGGTTCGGCCGAGGTGTCGGCGGCGAGGGAGAAGGTGCGTTCCACCCGGGTGCCGTCGGCGAGCGCGCCGACGAGGGTGATGGGCCCGGAGCCTGCGTCCTGACCGACGGGCAGGAATTCGGAGCGGACGGATTCGAGCTGACGGCTGGCCGGATTCTGGACCGCGATGGTGAGCGCCGGCTCGGCGTTGCCCGAGTTGAAGACGACAGGTCCGGATTCCTTGCCCTGGCCGGCGCGCTCGCGCAGCAGTTCGATCTTCTCGACGGCGCCTCCGCGGGAAGTGAAGGTCACCTTCAGACGTCCGTTTTGACGCACGAAGCGGCGCACTTCGGCGTCAGAGACGGCCTTCGGGGCCAGAGGCGACGCGGGGGGCGGAGGCGAGGAAGGGGAAAGCGCGGGCGCGGCCGTAGCGACGGCGGCCGGAACGGGCTTGGCGGCGACCGGCACGGGCTCGGGCTTGCTCAGGAAGAACAGGACGAACGCCCCGACGATGCAGGCGGTCCCGAGGATGAAGTTCTTGCGGTCCATGTGCTAAAGGGGAGCCCTTGGGCTAGGGACGCCCCTCCCCGGGCGCAAGGCAAAGGCGCCCCGCCCTGCCCCGGCGCTCAGGAACCGGGCTTGGTGGCCGGGAGGCGCGCCAATTCCGGGGGCACCGCGTCGGCCGCATAGGTCGGGAAGGTCAGCTCGAGCAGGGAGACGAAGGGCACGCTGAACTTGGTCTGGCCGCCGGACCTGTCGACGAGGCTGGCCACGCCGACGGCCTCCGCGCCGGAGGCCTTGAGGATGTCGAGGCACTCCTGGGCCCGTCCGCCGCGGGTGACGACGTCCTCGGCGACCAGCACGCGCTCGCCGGCCCGGAAGGTGAAGTTCCGGCGCATGACCAGGCGGTCATTCTCCTTCTCGGCGAAGACGAAGCGGGCGCCCAGCTGCCGGGCGATCTCCTGCCCGACGACCAGTCCGCCCATCGCCGGGGCCAGCACGGTCTCACAGCGCAGGGGCGTCAGGCGGGGACGCAGCAGCTCGATGAGCCGGGTGACCTTGTCCATGTGCTGACAGACCTGGGCGCACTGGAAGAAGTGCCCGCTGTGCAGGCCGGAACGGAGCACGAAATGGCCGGTCAGGAGCGCCTTGGACTCCCTGAAGATGCGCAGGACTTCTTCGTCGGTGGAACTCATGAGGACACCGGGGGTTAAAGGATGAAAGGCCCCGGGTGCGAGGCCTTTCGGTTCACACCGCCCAAAGAAAGTTCGACCCGCCCGCCTTCTCCGAACATTGATGCGAAACCCCATGACCGAGCCCGCCGCAACCGACCCCGCCA
>CAIOPO010000207.1 GCA_903860195.1 uncultured Opitutia bacterium
CGGCGCAGCTCGCCGCCGCGTACTTCGACAAGGTCATCGAGGAGGCTGCCGATCGGTACGCCGAGTACTCGCCCTGGTGGGCCTTGCTGGGCCAGGGCAACCACGAGTCCGCGTGGCTCAAGCACCACGAGTGCTGCCCGACCACCAACCTCGTCCGCGCGATCAAGGGGCTCAACCCGGCGTCGCAGATGGGCGCCGGCGGGTACGGCGGATGGCTGAAGGTGCGCGTCAACCTCAACAACTGCAAGCTGACCTGGACCATGCGCTACGCGCACGGCAGCGGCGGCGGTGCACAGATGTCGATGGGCGTCCTCGACAGCCGCAGGATGCTCTCGTGGATCGAGGGGGCCGACGTCGTCGCCTACGGCCACAACCACCACTCGAACGTCGTCGGCATCAGCCGCGAGTACCTCGAGACGCGCAACGGCGTCTACGAAATCCGAAACCGCCACTGCGACGTGATCCGCTGCGGCTCGTACAAGCGCGACTGGGGCGACGGCAGCGGCGGCTGGATCGTCGAGAAGGGCACCGGCCCGGCGCCGATCCGCGCCAAGTGGATCAGGCTCTTCGTCCGCTGGGAGACGGAGCCGGACAAGCACGGCGGGAAGTCGCGTGGGCATCCCCGCATCGCATGGGACGTCGTCGACGCCCAGTAGCAAACTGGCCGTTTCAGAAGGACAGATCATGGCAACACCGGCAAGAGGCAAGAGGTTCGTGAAGGTCGTCAGGAACCCGGAGACGGGCCGCACGCGCAAGGTCAGCTACGGCCAGGCGGGTCAGGCCAAGGGCGGCGGCGACCGGATCAGGCCGGGCACGTCGAAGGGCGACGCCTACTGCGCCCGGTCGCTCGGACAGATGCGGGACCATCCCGCGGCAGCTCGAGATCCCAACAGCCCGCTGCGGCTCTCGAGGGCGAAGTGGAAGTGCAGCGGCGCACGAAGCAGGAGATCGTGATGGCGAAGAAGCGCGACTACGCGAAGGAATACCGTGAGTACCAGGGCACGCCGGAGCAGCTGCGCCGGCAGTCGGAGCGCCACAAGGCGCGGCGCAAGATGGGGCTGAAGACCGGCGACCCGCGCGAGGTCGACCACAAGGTCCCGCTCTCCAAGGGCGGCTCGAACGCGCGGAGCAACCTCCGCATCGTCAGCCGGACGGAGAACCGCCGAAAGGGCGCGAAGCGGGCCTGATGGACGAGCAGACGAAGCAGTACGTCTCCCGGCTGTACGCCGACTTCCCGTTCTTCCTCGGCGAGCTGTGGCACGAGATCGGCATGAAGTCGATGCCGCGCCACCACCGCGAGATCGCGACGTGGCTCATGGAGGACCGGCGCCGGCGCGGCGTGCTCGCCTGGCGCGGAGCCGCCAAGACCTGGGTGACCATCGCCTACTGCTGCTGGCGGCTGTTCCGCAACCCCGGCAAGGAGCGGATCACCTACGTCTCGAAGTCCGAGCGCGCGGCCAAGGACAGCCTCTACCTCGCCCGCAAGTGGATCGGGCAGGCGAGGTTCCTCCAGCACCTCGTGCCGGAGCGCGAGCAGGGGCACCGCGACTCGGCGCTCATGTTCGACGTGAACGGCGCCGAGGCCGACCGCACCCCGAGCTTCGCCGCCTACGGCATCACCGGCCAGATCACCGGCATCCGCTCGACCTGCATCATCGGCGACGACGTCGAGACGAGCGAGAACACCCTCACCCTCGACCTCCGCCGGCGCATGAGGGACCAGGTCGCCGAGTTCGAGAACATCATCGTCCCCGGCGGCGACATCATCTACCTCGGCACCCCCCACCACGAGGAGACGCTGTACGACTACCTCATCAAGGGCGGGTACTCGTTCCGGGCGTGGCCCGTGATGCACCCGGGCGCCGACGGCTGCGGCTGCGAGCTTGGCGCGATGTTCGACGGGATGGAGGCCGGCGACCTGGCATGGCCCGACCGCTTCGGCCGGGAGGAACTCGCCGCCCGCGAGGCCGCCGAGGGCCGCTCCAAGTTCCGGATGCAGTACCTGCTCCAGTGGCGCCTCGGGGACTCGAGCCTGACGCCCCTGCGGCTGGCCGACGCCGTCGTCTTCGCCATGGACCGGGACCGCGCCCCCATGCGGATCGCCTGGGGCGTCACCAACGCCGCCGGCCAGTCCACCCGGGTCGAGGACATCCCGAGCCTCGGATTCGGCACCGACGGCTTCCACTCCCCGATCTTCTTCGACAAGGAGTGGGCCCCCTACACCGGGTGCAAGATGTGGGTCGACCCGTCCGGCCGCGGCGAGGACGAGACGGCCTACGCCGTCGTGGCGCACCTCAACGGCTTCCTGTTCGCCAAGGCCGCCGGCGGCCTCGAGGGCGGCTACGGCCCCGACACCCTCGAGGAGATCGCCCTCACCGCCAAGGCCAACCGGGTGACCGAGATCCTCGTCGAGGACAACTTCGGGCAGGGCATGATGGCCCAGCTCCTGGAGCCCGTCCTCTCGCGCCACTTCGCCGACCCCGGCGACGAGCCGGACCTCCCGGAAGGGTGGTCCTGCTCCGTCCAGACCGTCCGCGTCTCCGGCCAGAAGGAGATCCGCATCATCGAGGGGCTCGAACCCGTCCTCAACCAGCACCGCCTCGTCATCCACCCCGACGTCGCCAAGGACGAGACGCTCCAGCACCAGTGGACCCGCGTCACCCGCCAGCGCGGCTGCCTCGACCACGACGACCGCATCGAGGCCCTCGCCATGGCCGTCCGCTCCTGGCGCGACGAGATGGCCCCGGACCCCGACCGCGCCGCCGAACGCAGCCGGCAACGGCTCATCGAGGACGAACTCCGCAAGCTCCGCCGCCAAGGCGACGGCACCTCCTGGATCCGCCGGCGCTGAAAGAAGTCCGCATATGAACTTCTTACGGCAGCCGCAAAACACTTACGGGCCGTTCAACAGACGAGGTTTCTGCACACGGCAAAGTTCAACAAAGTGGAACTTGGCGACAGGTTATGTGGTCATGTCGATCCGGCCTACAGGTTCCGAAATCTGTAGCACCTTCGCTCCAAGTGACCAATAATCGGGGAACCGCAGTTCCTGCTTTATCAGGACGTTGCAGCCAGTAACGTCCAAATAAACCAGACGTGTGGTATAGGGAGAGGCGGAAGAGAAACCGGGGAGGGGAAGGAACTCGCGAATCACGAAATCGGGGAACCGCGACTCGTGACTGGTGACTCGTGACTCGCCGCTCGTGACAAGTGACTCGCGACTCGCCCACAGGGGGATCCCATGAAAGGTGACCGCATCGTCCGGATCCGAAACCAGCGATGGCGGATCCGGTTCGTGCCGAACCTCGGCGACTGCGAAGGCGTCTGCGACAAGCCCGCACGAACCATCCGAATCGCACTCGGATACCCAGCCGAACAGACCCTCGACTCCGTCGTCCACGAAATCCTCCACGCCGCCCTCTGGGATCTCGACGAAGAAGCCGTCTCCGAAACAGCCAACTCAATATCGCAAGCCCTCTGGAAGCTCGGATACCGACCGCCAAGAGGCCGCCAAAGCCATCAGGATCGATCCTGACAGACGCAGGCGATTCCGCCGCACCGGGAACGCGCGGAGCCCACCTGGAGCATCCAGGACCATTCACAACCAAAACCAATCCATCGCAGAAATATGCGAGGGGCAGGGTGAACCATCAAACGGTCGCCGGCCCCCCGGGCCCCCCGGCCGCGCGCCGGCCCCCGGGGGCGCGCCGATCGGGCCCGCC
>CAIOPO010000208.1 GCA_903860195.1 uncultured Opitutia bacterium
CCCCGGCAAGCCCGAGCAGAGCGAGATCATCAAGCGCATCTTCTCCGAGGACCCCGATGACGTCATGCCCTCCAAGGAGGCGCACAAGACCCTGACCCCGGCGCAGAAGGAGCTCTTCCGTCGGTGGGTAGCGCAGGGAGCGCAGTACGAGCCGCACTGGGCCTACATGCCGCTCTCCGCGCCCAAGCTGCCCGCCATGCCTGAAGGCGGACGCAACGCGATCGACGCCTTCATCGGAGAGAAACTCGCCGCCAAGGGGATACGGCCCTCGCCCGAGGCCCGGCCGGAAACGCTTCTTCGCCGCGTCTCCCTCGACCTGACCGGTCTTCCGCCTACGCCGGAGGAGACCGCCGCCTTCCTCGCCGACAAGTCGCCCGACGCCTACGAGAAGCAGGTCGACCGGCTGCTCGCCTCGCCTCGCTTCGGTGAGCGCATGGCGGTCTGGTGGCTGGACGTGGCACGGTACGCCGACACCGTCGGCTTCCACGGCGACCAGAACCAGCGGATCTTCCCGTATCGCGACTACGTCATCCAGGCCTTCAATGCGAACAAGCCCTTCGACGCCTTCACGCGCGAGCAGATCGCCGGCGACCTGCTGCCCGACCGCACCGAGGAACAGCTCATCGCCAGCGGCTACAACCGTCTGAACATGATGACGCGGGAGGGCGGCGCCCAGGCCAAGGAATATCTGGCCAAATACGGCGCGGAACGCGTCCGTTCGGTCTCCGCGGCCTGGTTGGGCAGCACGTTCGGCTGCGCGGAGTGCCACGACCACAAGTTCGACCCGATCTCCCAGAAGGACTTCTACTCCCTGCAGGCGTTCTTTGCCGACGTGAAGCAATGGGGCGTCTACGCCGACTACGTCTACACGCCCGAACCCGAGCTCAAAGGCGTGGGCAATGACCACCCCTTCTTCCCTGAGGCCGAGGTGAACAACGCATTCCTGCAGCGCCGCGACCGCGAGACCCGCGCCGCCATCAAGTCCTGGGAGGACGCCTGGCTTTCAGGAATCCTGAAGGACGCCGGAGCCCGGAAATCGCTCGAAGAGTGGAAAGCGGGAGCCGCCGCGTTCCTGTCCGCCAATCCTGACGGATGGAACCGTCCGTCCGGGGAGCATCTTCTGACCCGCGCCGCCGCGCCGGCCAAGGCCGCTCCCAAGAAGGATTCCAAGGCAAAGGCCCCGACGGTGACCCCGCCCAGTCCCACGCCCTTCACGGCGGGAGGCCTCGTGCAGATCCCCAAGGGCCTCGGACGCGACGAGCAGTTCCACGTCACGCTGCGTCCGTCGCCCGGCACCTACGCCTCCCTGCGCATCGACGTCCCCAAGGAAGGCAATGAAACGGACCGCAGCGCGCTGCTGACTCCCGCCCTGATGCTCCGTGACGCCAAGGGACGCACCACGCCGCTGGCGTTCGCACACGGACACGCCGATCGGCGCGAAGCGCGCTTCGTCGGAGGGACGGAACTGACCGACGTGACCGGCGGCTGGAAATTCAGGCTCGGCACCGACCTCCACGCGGTCTGGACCTTGGACCGTCCGGTGACGGTCAAGGAAGGCGACTCCCTCGTCCTTCGTCTCAACATCGACTCCAAGCTGACCCTGAAGGCCGGCCTCTCCCCCTTCGCGGCGGCGGACGCCCGGACGGTGGCCGTCGTTCGGAGCGTCGACGAGCAAGCCGCCTTGCTCTGGCTTCACTCCGCGCAGCCTGACCGCGCGTCGGTCGAGCGACACAGGAAGATGGCCGCGGAACTGCGGGCATACAACGGCGGCAAAACCTCGACCATGGTCACCCAGTCGGTGAAGCCCCTGACCGTCCGCGTCCTGCCCCGAGGCAACTTCCTCGACGAGTCCGGCCCCGTCGTGCTGCCCGCCACGCCTTCCTTCCTGCCCGGCCGGCGCGACAGCTCGGCCGAGCGACGCCTCGACCGGCGCGACCTGGCCGAATGGATCGTCTCCAAGGACAACCCCATCACCGCGCGCACGGTGATGAACCGGATGTGGCAGCTGTTCCACGGCGCCGGACTCACCGTGATGCTCGACGACCTCGGCTCCCAGGGCGAGCCGCCCTCCCACCCCGAGCTGCTCGACTGGCTGGCCCTTGAATTCCGGGACAAGGGCTGGGACATCAAGCGCATGGTCCGGCTGCTGGTCACCAGCCGCACCTACCGTCAGTCCTCAAGCCTCCGTCCCGAACTGAAGGACGTCGACCCTTCCAACCGCCTGCTGGCTTCGCAGAACCCGCGCCGCCTCGACGCCGAGTTCGTGCGCGACAATGCGCTCTTCGTCGCCGGCCTGCTCGACACCTCCGAGATCGGCGGGCCGAGCGCCAAGCCTTACCAGCCCGCCGGACATTACGAGCCCCTGCAGTTCCCCAATCGCACCTACGTGCCGAGCGAAGGACGCGAACAATGGAGACGCGGCCTGTACATGCACTGGCAGCGCATGTTCCTCCACCCGATGCTGGTGAACTTCGACGCCCCCGTGCGCGACGAGTGCTCGGCCCTGCGCAACTACAGCAACACCCCGCAGCAGGCGCTGACCCTGCTCAACGACCCGACTTTCGTGGAGGCTGCCCGCGCCTTGGCCGCGCGACTGCTCGCCGCCCCCGAGGGCACCGACCGCCTTGACCGGGCCTTCCGACTCGCCGTGGGACGTCCGATCCGCCCCGGCGACCGCGCCCCGCTGGAGAAGCTCATCGCCGATCAGACCGCCCACTACCGCGCCCAGCCGGATGACGCCGCCAAGCTGCTCAAGGTCGGCATCGCACCCGTCCCCCGGGGCGATCCCGCCGTGCTCGCCGCCTGGACGAACGCCTGCCGCGCCGTGCTCAACTCCCACGAGGCCATCACCCGCTACTGAAACATGCGCCCCTTCGATCCCGTCGCCCACGCCCTCTCCGTCAATCGCCGGAGCTTCCTCACCCGCAGCGCCTACGGACTCGGCTCCGCCGCCTTCGCCATGCTGGCCGCCAAGGCCGGCGCCGCCGAACCGGGCCGCTTCTCCAAGGGCGCGCTCACCAAGCCGCACCTGCCCGTCCGCGCCAAGCGCGTCATCTTCATGTGCATGGCCGGCGGTCCGCCGCACCTGGAGCTCTTTGACAACAAGCCGGAACTCCGGCGCCTCCACGGACAGCCCTTCCCCGAGTCCTTCACCAAGGGCAAGCAGATCGCCCAGCTGCAGAACACCGTGCTGAAGGCCCGGGGCGGGTCGTTCGAGTTCAAGAAGTGGGGCAAGTCGGGCATCGAGATCACGGACATCTTCCCGCACATCGGCTCCGTGGCCGACGACCTCTGCGTCATCCGCTCCCTCAAGACCGAGCAGATCAACCACGACACCGCCCACGCCTTCATGAACACCGGCTCCATCATCAAGGGCCGGCCTTCGATGGGGTCGTGGCTGCTCTACGGGCTCGGCTCCGAGAGCGACGACCTGCCCGGCTACATCGTCCTCACCTCCGCCGGACGCACCGGACTGCAGCCGATCTCCTCACGGCAGTGGTCGAGCGGCGTCCTCCCCAGCAAGTTCCAGGGCATCCAATTCCAGTCCAAGGGCGAGGCCGTGCATTACATCGGCAACCCCGAGGGAGTCTGCCAGAGCACCCAACGGCAGGTCATCGAGGAGATCCGCCGGCTCAACGGCGAGCTCGCGGAGGAGACGGTCGATCCCGAGATCGCGACCCGCGTCGCGCAATACGAGATGGCCTTCCGGATGCAGACCAGCGTGCCCGAGCTCCTCGACTTCTCCAAGGAGCCGAAGGCCACCCTCGACGAATACGGCATCAAGGAGGTCGGCGACGGCTCCTTCGCCGCCAACTGCCTGATGGCCCGACGGCTCGCCGAACGCGGCGTGCGCATGATCCAGCTCTACCACCGCGCGTGGGACCTGCACGGCGGCCTCGACGACGGCATGAAGATGGGCGCCCAGGACGTCGACAAGGCGACCGCCGCCCTGATCAACGACCTCAAACGCCGCGGCATGCTCGAAGACACCCTGATCCTGTGGGGCGGAGAGTTCGGCCGCACCCCGATGGGTCAGGGCACCGGACGCGACCACCACATCGCCGGCTACTCGGTCTTCCTGGCCGGCGGCGGCGTCAAGGCCGGCACGACCTACGGCGCGACTGACGAGCTCGGCTACGACGCCGTCGACAAGGTCGTCGACATGCACGACCTGCACGCGACCATGCTCGCCCTCATGGGCATCGACCACCATCGGCTCACGGTGAAGTTCCAAGGTCTCGACGTCCGGCTGACGGGCGTCGCGGGCAAGGTCGTCAAAGGCGTGATGGCCTGAGCGGAAAATGACCTGAAAACGCCGTTTAAATCCGGCGTTTAGGCTTCTACGCAAGCGGGACGGCGGGTAGGTTGCGGCATGACCCCGCTGCGCTCACTGCTGTTCACCCTGCTTTGCCTCACTTCGCTCGGAGCCGCCGAATCCGTGAAGCCTGGCGCCAAGGCTGAACTCTTCAACGGCAAGGACCTCTCCGGCTGGGTCTCGCACCTCCGCGACAACGCGCCGGCGGACGGCACCTGGTCCGTGAAGGACGGGCTGCTCATCTGCACGGGCAAGCCCAACGGCTTCCTGCGCACGGAAAAGAGCTACCGGCAGTACCGGTTCACCGTCGAATGGCGTTTCACCAAGCCGGGCAACACCGGCGTGGTCGTCCACATGACCCCTCCGGACGCCGTCTGGCCCAAGAGCGTCGAGTGCCAGGGCATGCACAAGAGCCAGGGCGACTTCTACCTCTGGTCCGGAGCCAAGGCCAAGGAAGGCACCGAACTGAAGGACAAGAAGACCGGCGCCGTGCGCGGCTACCGCATCGGGCGGGCCAAGGACGGACTTGAGAAGCCCGCGGGCGAATGGAACACCTTCACCACCGTCTGTGACGGCGACTCGGTCGTGATCCTCGTCAACGGCCAGGAGGCCAACCGCCTCTCCGGCCTCAACCTCTCCGAAGGCTTCATCGGCCTCCAGTCCGAAGGCGGCGCCTTCGAGGTGCGCCGCTGCACGCTCGAACCCCTCTGATCCACGACACTCATGACCATGCGTACCCTCACCTCCGCCCTGGGCCTGCTCGCCGTCTCACTGACGGCCGCCACGACCGAGGGCTTCACTCCGCTGTTCAACGGCAAGGACCTCGCCGGCTGGCACGGCTACAACCCACACTCCGTCACCAAGCTCACCGGTGAGAAACGCGACGCGATGCTCGCCAAGATGCGCGAGGAGTTCTCCCAGCACTGGTCGGTGAAGGACGGAGAGATCCACAATCCTGGGACGGGACCCTACGCCACGACCGACAAGGAATACGGCGACTTCGAGCTCACCTTGGAATACAACATGGCCCCCAAGGGCGACTCCGGCGTCTACCTCCGCGGCGCGCCCCAGGTGCAGATCTGGGACCCCACCGACGAGAAATCCTTCAAACACGGCTGCCAGCTCGGTTCCGGCGCCCTCTGGAACAACACCAAGGGCAATCCCGGCAAGGATCCTCTGGTGCTGGCCGACAAGCCCGCCGGCGAATGGAACACCCTCCGGGTCGTCATGACCGGCACCCGCGTCAGCGTCTGGCTCAACGGCAAGCAGACCGTGGACCACGCGGTCATGGAGAATTATTACGACCGCAAGGCCGCCCTGCCCGCCCGCGGCCCGATCTGCCTCCAGACGCACGGCGCCCCGATCCGCTGGCGCAACGTCGCCATCCGCGAGATCGGCGGCGACGAGGCCAACCGCATCCTGGCCTCGAAGGGCAAGGAAGGCTTCAGCAGCGTGTTCAACGGAAAGGACTTCACGGGCTGGGCCGGCCCGGTCGACAACTACGACATCGTCGACGGCGCCATCGTCTGCAAGCAGGGCAAGGGCGGCAACCCCTACTACGACCGCAAGCTGCGCGACTTCGCCGTGCGTCTCGAGTTCAAGGTCCCCAAGGCCGGCAACAACGGCCTGGCGATCCGCTACCCCGGCAAGGGCAACCCCGCCTATGACGCCATGTGCGAGCTGCAGGTCCTGGCCGAGGACTACGACAAGGTGAAGGGCAAGCTCGACCCCCGCCAGGTCCACGGCTCCGCCTACGGCATGGTCGCCGCCCAGCGCGGCTTCCAACGCCCCGTGGGCGAATGGAACTTCCAGGAAGTGACCGTCAAGGGATCGACCATCCGGGTCGAACTCAACGGCTCCGTCATCCTCGACGCCGACCTCTCCAAGGTCGATCTGGCCACGGTCATGGCCAAGTCCAAGCACCCCGGACTGGGTCTGACGGAAGGCTACTTCGGTTTTGCGGGCCACAACGACCCCGTGGCCTTCCGTAATATCTCGCTCAAGGAGCTGCCCTGAGGCGCCCTGCAGCCCCCTTCAAAACCCCTCGAAAGAGGGGTTTTCTTTTGTCCCTTTCTTGCAAGCCACGACCGGGACGCTAACTAATGCGGGAACCCCTTCGTCCCTTGCGTGGACTCATCCTCATGCGTACGGCCCTGCCCCTTCTGCTGACCGCCTCATTCGCCGGACTCGGCGCGGCGGAAGGCCGTCTCGAATTCAACCGCGACGTGCGTCCGATCCTTTCCGACGCCTGCTTCGCCTGCCACGGACCCGACACGAACAAGATCAAAGGCGGCCTGCGCCTGGACTCCAAGGAAGCCGCGCTCAAGGGAGGCAAATCCGAAGAGCCGGCCATCGTCCCGGGACAGCCCGACAAGAGCGCGATCATCGCCCGCATCACGTCCAAGGACCCCGATGAGGTGATGCCGCCGCCCGAATCCCACAAGACGCTGAACGCGGTCCAGGTCGCGGTCCTGCGTCGCTGGGTCACGGAAGGCGCGGAGTATCAGGGCCACTGGGCGTTCATCACCCCCGCCCGCCCGACGGTTCCGCCGATTCCCGCGGGCGGCAATGAGGTGGACGCCTTCCTGGCTCCGGCGATGAAGGCCAAGGGGCTCTCCGCCAACGGCGAGGCCGACCGTCTCACCCTGCTCCGCCGCGCCGCGCTCGACCTCACCGGACTCCCGCCCACCGACGCCGACCGTGAGGCGTTCCTCAACGACCGTTCGCCGGAGGCCTGGTCCAAGGCGATCGACCGCCTCATGGCCTCGCCGCACTACGGGGAGACGATGGCCATGCAGTGGCTCGACTTCGCGCGCTACGCGGACAGCAACGGCTTCCAGAGCGACACGCAGCGGACGATGTGGCCCTGGCGTGACTGGGTCATCAAGGCCTTCAACGGCAACATGCCCTTCGACCGCTTCACGGTGGAACAGCTGGCCGGCGACCTGCTCCCCGGCGCCACGCCGGACCAGATCGTCGCCACGGGCTTCCACCGCAACCACCGCCTCAACGGCGAGGGAGGCCGCATCGTCGAGGAATGGTTCGCGGAGAACGTCATCGACCGCGTGGAGACCACGGGGCTCACCTGGCTCGCGCTGACGATGAACTGCTGCCGTTGCCACGACCACAAGTACGACCCGATCTCCCAGAAGGAATTCTACTCCCTGTTCGCCTACTTCAATTCCATCGACGAGTCCGGGGTGCTCGGCGAATTCGGCGGCTCCGGCAAGACGCGACGCGGCGGCAACACCCCGCCGCTGCTCCAGCTCCCCGACGCCGAGGAGAAGCGCAAGATCGACGCCGCGGCGGCGGCGCTGGCCCAGGCCGAGGCGGCCCTCAAGGCGACGCCCGCCCTCGACGCCTCACGTTTTGCCGCCTGGCTTGAGAAGCAGCGCCAGGCCTTCGTCAAGGAAGGGCTCGGCTGGAAACCGCTCGAAGGAGAGAAGGTCGCCGCCAAGGAGAACGCCGAGTTCAGCCGGCTCGAAGACGGTACGTGGCTCGCGTCCGGAGGCACCGCCGACAAGGAGACCTACACGGTGGAATGGAAACCGGAGGCCGGACTGCTCACCGGGGTCCAGCTCGAGGTCTTCCCGCACGACTCACTGCCCGGCAAGAGCCTGGGGCGCGCCTTCAACGGCAACTTCGTGCTGAGCGCCTTCGAGATCCGTCTCATCGGCAAGGACGGCAAGGCCGTCACGCTCCCGCTCACGGGCGCCGAGACGGATTATGACCAGCCGGGATGGTCCGCCGCCAAGCTGGCGTCCGCCGCCATGGCCAAGGGCAAGGCGAAGAAGGCCGGCAATGAGAAGGCCGGCTGGGCGATCGGCGGCAACATGCCGGAGAACCGTGTGCCGCGTAAGGCCATCTTCACGGTCGCGCCCACCCAGGTGCCCGCGGGAGCCCGCCTCATGGCCGTGATGCGCCACGAGCTGCACGCCGGACACAGCATCGGGCGGTTCCGCCTGAGCACCTCTTCGCAGGACCCGAAGATGCTCTCACTCAAGTCCGACCCGGCCGCCGAGGCCGCCAAGCGCGTCCTCGCCAAGGCCCCCGACAAGGTGACCGCCGCCGACCGCAAGGCCCTGGAGAAGCTTTTCGCCGAAAGTCCGGAAAATCCCCGCAAGCTGGCGCTGACCAAGGTCGAGTCCGCCCGCAAGGCCCACGAGGACGCGCTCGCCGCGCCGATCAGCGTCATGGTGATGAAGGAGAAGCCCGAGCCGCGTGACGCCTTCGTGCTCATCCGCGGCGAATACGACAAGATCGGGGAGAAGGTGCCCCGCGTCCTGCCCAAGGTCCTGCCGCCCCTGCCCGCCGGAGCGCCCAATAACCGCCTCGGCTTCGCGCAGTGGCTGGTCAGCGGCGAACACCCCCTCACCGCCCGCGTCTGGGTCAACCGCGCCTGGGAACGCTTCTTCGGCATCGGCATCGTCAAGACCTCCGAGAATTTCGGCTCACAGGCCGAGTGGCCCTCGCACCCCGAGCTGCTCGACTGGCTGGCGACCGAGTTCGTCCGTCTCAAATGGGACATGAAGGCCATGCAGAAGACGCTGCTCATGAGCGCCGCCTACCGACGCTCCGCCGCGGTCACCGCCGAGATGCTGGAGAAGGATCCCGACAACCGCCTGCTGGCGCGCGGCCCGCGCTTCCGCCTGCCGGCCGAGACCATCCGCGACCAGGCGCTCGCCGTCAGCGGACTGCTGGTGCCGAAGGTCGGAGGACCCAGCGTGAAGCCCTACATGCCGGAGGCGGTCTGGGATGAGACCAGCGTCTACGGCGACATGCGCAACTACAAGGCGGACGCCGGCGAAGGGCTCTACCGTCGCTCGGTCTACACCATCTGGAAGCGCACCGCCGCCCCGCCCTCCATGCTGATGTTCGACAGCTCGAGCCGCGAGGTCTGCACCGTGAAACGCTCCCGCTCCAACACGCCGACCCAGGCGCTTTCCCTGCTCAACGAGATCACCTACGTCGAAGCCGCCCGGAAGCTCGGAGAGTCCGCCCTGCGCCAGCCGGGCGACGCTGACGCGCGTCTGGCGTGGGCCTTCCGCCGCGTGACGGGCCGCGAGGCCAAGGGCTCCGAGCTCAAGGTGCTCCGTGAAGGCCTTGACCGGCGCCTCAAGAAGTACGCCGGCGACGCCGATGCCGCCCGGAAACTCATCTCCAACGGCGCCACCCCTGCCCCGCAGGACCTGCCGGCCGACCAGCTGGCCGCCTGGACCGTCACCGCCAACGTCCTCCTCAACCTCGACGAAACCGTCACCCGCGAATGAACTGCAACGACCGCGACTATCTCGGAATCGGACCCGCGGAGCGCATGGCGCTCTCCCGCCGCACGTTCCTCAAAGGCTCGGCGGGCGGGCTCGGCCTGACCGCCCTCGGCACGCTCTGCTCCCCCGCCTTCGGCGCCAACCCGGGACTCGGCTTCCCCAACTTCAAGCCCAAGGCCAAGCGGATCATCTACCTTTTCCAGTCCGGAGCCCCGTCCCAGATGGACCTGTTCGACCCCAAGCCGCAGATGGAGAAGATGCGCGGCAAGGACCTGCCGGACTCGATCCGCAAGGGACAGCGGCTGACCACCATGACGTCGGGCCAGAAGAGCTTCCCGGTCGCCCCCTCGATGTTCAAGTTCGCCCGCCACGGACAGTCGGGCGCATGGTTCAGCGAACTCATGCCCCACATGTCCTCCAAGGCGGACGAGTGGTGCATCGTGCGCTCGATGTTCACCGAGGCCATCAACCACGACCCGGCCATCACCTTCATGCAGACGGGCTCCCAGCTGGCGGGCCGTCCGAGCATCGGTTCCTGGGCGGCTTACGGCCTGGGCAGCGAGAACGCCGACCTCCCCGCCTACGTGGTGATGACGTCCTTCGGCAGCGGCCGACCCGACGACCAGCCGCTCTACGACCGACTATGGGGCGCGGGCTTCCTGCCTTCGCGCCACCAGGGCGTGAAGCTCCGCAACAAGGGCGAACGGGTGCTCTACCTCAAGGACCCCGAGGGCATCTCCCGGGAGATCCGTCGCGAGACGCTGGATGAGATCGCCGCCCTCAACCGCGAACGTTTCGGCGCGCTCGGCGATCCCGAAATCCAGGCCCGCGTCGCGCAATATGAGATGGCCTTCCGCATGCAGACGAGCGTGCCCGACCTGATGGACCTCTCCAAGGAGCCCAAGCACGTGCTGGACCTCTACGGACCGGACGTGACCCGCCCCGGCTCCTACGCCTCCAACTGCCTGCTCGCCCGCCGGCTGGCCGAACGCGACGTGCGCTTCGTGCAGCTGTTCCACATGGGCTGGGACCACCACGGGGGCCTGCCCAAGGCCATCAAGGGACAGTGCAACGACACTGACCAGGCGACCGCCGGCCTGCTCACCGACCTCAAGCAGCGCGGGCTGCTCGACGACACCCTCGTCGTCTGGGGAGGCGAGTTCGGACGGACGATCTACTCACAGGGCGCGCTAACGGAGACCAATTACGGACGCGACCACCATCCTCGCTGCTTCACGGTGCTGATGGCCGGAGCCGGCGTCCGCAAGGGGCACACGCACGGTGAGACCGACGACTTCAGCTACAACATCGTCAAGGACGGAGTCCACGTGCACGACCTGAACGCGACGATCCTCCATCTGATGGGCGTCGAGCACACGCGCCTGACCTACCGCTACCAGGGACGCGACTTCCGTCTCACCGACATCCACGGCGAGATCGTGAAGCCGCTCCTGGGCTGAGGCTTACTTGCCGACCTGCTGACGGAAGAGGACCTTGAACGGGTTCTCGGCGGGTCCGACGGCGCCCTCATTGACCATCAGGGGACGGCATTCGTTCCACCAGGCGTCGTGCTTCGCGATGAGGTCCTTGACGACCTCAGGATGCTCGGCCGCCACATCCGTGGTCTCCCCATAGTCCTTGCTGACGTCAAAGAGCATCCAGACCGGCTGGGCCAGCTGACCCTTGGCCTTGGCGACGCCTTTCTGAGCCTTGGGCGCCGCGCCCTTGGTCGCGGCCTTGGCGGCGGGCAGCCCCGCCCCGGGCAGGGCGGAGACGAGGTGCCAACGATTCGTCCGGACGCTGGTCTGCTGCAGTTTGCCGGACTCAGGGTCGGCGCCCTTCTGCATGTTGCCCCAGCGACCGACGTGGGTGAAGAGGACCCGGTCGGGCCATTCGGCGTTCCCGCCTGAAAGCAGGGGCAGGAGACTGCGCCCCTCGACCTGTGACTGCACTTCGGAGGAAGGGATTACGGCTCCGGCGACATCGACCATCGTGCGGAAGACGTCGACATGGGCAGTCAATTGCCGGACCTCGGCCGGAGCGAACTTGCCCTTCCAACGCCAGAAGGACATGGCCCGGGTGCCGCCCAGGAAAGGACTCCCCTTCTGGGCCCGCATGCCTGCGTTGAAGACCTTGGTGCCGGCGGTGCCGCCGTTGTCGTTCATGAAGACGACCAGCGTGTCCTCGGCGACGCCCAGGGCGTCGAGGCGGGCCAGCAGGCGTCCCACGTTCTGGTCGATGTTATGGATCATGCCGAAGAAGTGCTCGGTGTCCTTGCCGAGACCCTTCCCTTCGTACAGCGCGGCGTCTTCGGGACGCGCGTTGTAAGGCCCGTGTGGCGCGTTGGTCGCGATCCACGCCAGGAAGGACCGCTTGGCGGAGACCTCCCCCTCGATCCATCGCGTCGCCTGGGAGAAGAAGGCGTCGGTGCAGTAGGCCTCGGTCTTCTCGAACTTGCCGTTGTGCAGGATCCAGGGCCCGTAATAGCTGTTGCCCGGAGCGTCGCCGCAGCTGCCCGGGTAGCTCTGACCGATCCCGCCGGCGCCATGGATGTAGACTTCGTCGAAGCCCCGGCGGTTGGGCTGATACTCCGCCTCGTCGCCGAGGTGCCACTTGCCGAAGATGCCCGTCCGGTAGCCGGCCTTCTGGAGCAGCTGCGGGAAGGTCGTGGCCTTCAGGGTGAGACGCTCGCGCTCCAGGATGGTGTGCGTCACGCCGTTCTTGAACTCGTGCCGGCCGGTAAGGAGGGCGCTGCGGGTGGGCGAGCAGGTGGGCGAGACGTGGAAGTCCTCGAAGCGGACGCTCTCGGAGCGGAGGCGGTCCAGGTTCGGCGTCTTCAGCACTGGATTGCCGTGCGCGGAAAGGTCACCGTAACCCTGGTCATCGGTCAGGATGAAGATGATGTTGGGCCGTCCGGCGGCATGAAGGAGGACGCCGAGCAACAGCGCCGAGGAGGTGATCAGGGCTTTCAGGGGCATGCACGGAGGTTGCGCCCGCCGGCGGCACAGGCAAGCCGCCAGACGCCTTGGCACTTTACAATTCCCCGGTCCGGGCGTGTGATTGCGCATGCGCTATCTCGTCACCGGCTGCGCTGGATTCATCGCCTCCAAGGTCTGTGAGATGCTCCTGGCCAAGCCCGGCAATGTCGTCTTCGGCATCGACTCGATCAACGACTACTACGACGTCCGCCTGAAGCACGTGCGTCTGTCCGGATTGCTCGGACGCCCCGTCGGGCCGGCGAAGGACTGGAAACTCGGCCTCCGTCCCGGCGGCACGGTGCGCTCGCGTGACGGACGATTCACCTTCATCCAGGCCGACACCGCCGACCGTCCGGCGCTCGCCAGAGTCTTCCGGCTCGCCGCCCGCAAGGGCTCCCCGCCCTTCGACCACGTGCTGAATCTCGCCGCCCGGGCGGGCGTCGCCCCTTCCCGGCTCCGCCCGGTCGACTACCTGCGTTCCAACACCGAGGGCGTGATCAACGTGCTCGAAGAGATGAAGTCCGCCGGCTGCCGCTCTCACGTGCTGGCCTCGACCTCTTCCGCCTACGGCTGGGGCTGCCGCCCTCCGTTCCGGGAGGACCAGTCGGCCTCCCGCCCGATCTCCCCCTACTCCGCCTCGAAGATCGCGGCCGAACTGCTCTGCCACAGCTACTGGGCCAACGAGGGCATCCGTTCCACCGTCGTCAGATACTTCACGGTCTACGGCCCCGCCGGCCGGCCCGACATGAGCGTGTTCCGCTTCATCGAGGGCGTCCGTCGTGGCACCGCCATCACCGTCACAGGGGACGGCAAGCAGAACCGGGACTTCACCTACGTCGACGACATCGCGCGCGGGACCATCCTGGCGGCGCACCGCTGGAAGGACCGCAAGGAAGGCCACCGGGTGATCAACCTCGGAGGCGGCAAACGTCCCACGACCATCAACGCGCTGATCGCCGAGATCGAACGTCAGGTGGGCGCGAAGGACTACGTCCGCCTCGGCGACGCCCGCGACAGGTCCGACATGCAGTCCACCCAGGCCGACCGCCGCAAGGCGCTGCGCGAACTGGACTGGGCCCCCAAGGTGGACCTCCCTGAAGGCCTGCGGCGCACGGTGGCGTGGCATCGCGCCCATACGGCGCTCTGCGGCAGCGTGGACGTCGGCAAGGCCGCGGCCGTCCGTAAACGCAGAGGTTAGGCATTGCCACGGAAGTCCCGCCGTCAATCTTGGTGCCATGAAGTTCCGTCGCTCCGTCGCCAAGCGCCTCAACTGGCTGGCTTCCGTCTTCGGCCTCGAGGTCAGGGAAAAGATGCCGGACTTCTACCTGCACAAATACGCCTCGTATGAGGAATACCGGGCCACGCAGATCTTCCACAACAAGCGCAAGATCGACAAGGTGTGGGCGGACGAAGGGACGCTCACGCTCGTGGCCGACCGCGTCCGCAAGGAATTCCCCGGCCGCACGGACCTCTATGCGCTCTGCCACGGCACCCGCAACGGATTCGAACAGAACTTCCTGGCGCAGAAGCTGACCGTAGACATCACCGGCACGGACATCTCCGAAACCGCCAAGGACTACCCTCGCTCCGTCCAATGGGACTTCCACGACCGCAATGAGGCCTGGGTCGGACGCTGCGACTTCGTCTATACGAACTCGCTGGACCAGAGCTGGAAGCCAGACCAGGCCGTAGGCGCCTGGCTCGACCAGCTCAAGCAGGGCGGCCTGCTCTTCATCGAGCACACGATGGACCACAGTCCGCAGGGCGCCGGCGAGATGGACCCGTTCGGAGCGAACCCGCACTACATGCCCTACCTGCTCGCGGAGTGGTTCGGACACAGGATTTCCATCGAGGTGATCACCTCTCACAAGTCCAACACCGGCAAGCAGGTCTGGCTCTTCGTGCTCAGGAAGAACTGAGGTTTCAGCTCCGCACCAGCCGGAAGGAACGGTAGTCGAGGTCGCCGGCGGCCAGGGCGCGGTGCGTCAGCGACCCCCTGACGCCCGCGAAATCCCTGCCCAAGCCCTTCAACGGCCAGGGCAGGCATTCGCGCACCAGCGCCGCATGACGGTCCGAGACGGCTTCCATGCCCCGCAGGACCTCGGGAGTGATGAGACGCATGGCCTCAAGCCGGAGGCGGGGATGCCGGGAGATCGTCCCGACCCACTCGGGCACTCCTCCCGCATGACGCAGGTCGGCATGCAGGAACAGGCCGCCCGACTTCAGCACCCGCGCGACCTGGTCCACGAACCCCGGAAAGTCCGGATAGCAGTGCGACGCTTCGACGTTGAGCACGACGTCGAAGGAAGCGTCGGCGAAAGGAAGGTCCTGGGCGTCGCCTTGGACGAAGGAAAGTCCCGGCAAGCGGTGCCGGGAACCGCAGTGACGCACCGCCTCAGGATTGAGGTCGAGTCCGACGTAGGCCTCGGGCGAAAAGGTGCGCGCGATCCAGGAAGCCCCGCCGCCGTGCCCGCAGCTGACCTCGAGCACCCGCCGGCCGCGCAGCGCTGCGGAGCCCGCCACGTGCGCATACAGCTGCACGTTGTGCCTCCAGGCCTCATCCTGATCGTCCAATGAAGGACGCACCCCGTCCAAGGGGTCGAAAGCGTAGTTGAGGAAGTCCACGCCGCGGCCGGCGATCCTGCGGGAGAAGAAGGGATACCAGGCGCGCCAGAGCGCGCCGCGCACGCCCGGCCGGGACAGCGCCTCGCCCAACAGTCCCATCAGGCCCAGACCCCCTGGGCCTTGAGCGCGGCCTCGGCCGCCTGCGACCATCCTCGGTTGGCGGCCGGATTGGCGGGACTCGGATGCGGCACCCGGGCGAACTTCACCTCCATGCCGGCCAACGCCTCCCGCGCCCGGTCCTCGGCATACCCGCCGACACCCACCACGGTGCGCACCTCCAGCGCGGAGACCATGCGGCGCAGCAGTCGGTCACAGGCGACGTTCACGGGCTGCATGGCCTCGGAAGGCAGTTCCTCAGGGACGACGTTGCGGCCCAGCTTGGTCGCCTCGAGGAAAAGCAACGGGCAGTAGTTATGGACCAGATGACGGGCGAAGAAGGCCTCGGGAGCCACGAACTTGTCACGGAAGAAGCCCCACAGTCGCCTGCCGCTGACCTCGGACCGGCCGCAGGCGAAACCCTCCACGGGCTTGCCGGGATGCTCCCGCTCCGGCCTGCCCACGGGGCCGTCCAGTCCCAGCCAGTCGCGCACGGCGGCGACCTCGCCGAACGGCACCCCCGTCTGGGCCATGCCGAAGGGGCCGGGATTCATGCCGAGGAAGAGGATCTCCCGCGGTCCGGCCGCCGCATGCCGCCTCAGATAGGCCTCATGCCGGTCCCAGGCGTAATCAAGGGGCCGGTAGACGTAGTCCGCCGGAGCGGGAAACGCGCGGTCGGAGAGTTCCGCCCGCAGTTCGAGCGTCGCCTGCACCACTGCGTCGGCCTGCGTCATGCAAGTCAGACAATCGGCCGGCGCCGCCCGGTCGAGCCGGAACGCGGTTTCCCCTTGCAGGACGGGGGGCGGACGCAAAAGTCCCGTCTCTTACCGACGTGAGCAAAGCGCAGCCCTGGACCATCAAGGACGCCGAAGATTATTACGGCTTCAAGCGCTGGGGAGGCGACCACTTCTCGGTCGACGCCCAAGGGCACCTCTGCGTCCACCCCAAGGGCGACCATCGCAAGATCCGCATCACCGACATCGTGCGCGAAGCCGAGGCCTCCGGTCTCAAGCCGCCGCTCACCATCCGGGTCCAGGACCTCCTGCGCCACCGTGTCTCCCGGCTCAATGAGGCCTTCCGCTCCGCCATCGCCGGCGAGGACTATCGCGGACGCTACCGCGGCGTCTTCCCCATCAAGGTCAACCAGCTGCGCGAAGTGGTCGAGGAGATCCTCGACGCCGGCGAGGAATACGACTTCGGCCTGGAGGCCGGCTCCAAGCCCGAGCTCATCATCGCCCTCGCGCTGCTCGAGAACCGCAAGGCGCTCCTGATCTGCAACGGCTACAAGGACGAGGAGTTCATCGAGCTCGCGCTCATGGGACGCCGCCTGGGCAAGCAGACCATCATCGTCGTCGAGCAGCTCTCGGAGATCGACGCCATCATCCGCATCGCGAAGCGCATGGGGGTCATGCCCCACATCGGCATCCGCGTGAAGCTGACCACCTCCGGCGAAGGCAAGTGGGCGGACAGCACCGGGGAGAACGCCAAGTTCGGCCTCACGGCCGCGGAGATCGTCGAGGTGGCCGAGAAGCTGAAGAAGGCCAAGATGAAGGACGCCCTCCGTCTGGTGCACTTCCACATCGGCTCGCAGGTCCCCAACATCGCCACCATCAAGAAGGCCGTCGTCGAGGCGGCGCGCTTCTACTGCGAATTGAGCCGCATGGGCTTCCCCATGGGCCTGCTGGACGTCGGCGGCGGACTGGGCGTCGACTACGACGGCAGCCGCTCGGCCTTCGAATCCTCCATGAACTACAGCATGGAGGTCTACGCCCGTGACGTCGTCTCGAACGTCATGCAGGTCTGCCGCGAAAGCCACGTGGAGACGCCGGACATCGTCTCGGAGTCGGGCCGCGCCCTCGTCGCCCCCCACTCCATCCTCATCTTCGAGGCGGTCGACCGCATCGCCCGCGACCTCGGCCCGGTCGGCGCGCTCAAGGGACGGCCCCACCAGGTGGTCCGTGAGCTCGACGCGATCCGCCGCAACCGCCGCAAGTTCGACCCGCTGGAACGATTCCACGACGCCAAGGCCAAGCGCGAGGAGGCGCACGCGCGCTTCAGCCTGGGCAGCATGCGGCTGGAGGAACGTGCGCTCGCCGACCGGCTGTTCTGGGACGTCTGCCGTCAGCTGCGGGCCGACCTGGCCAGCTCCGCCGACGTGCCCGACGAACTGGCGCGGCTCGACTCGATGCTGGCGGAGCAGTACGTCTGCAACTTCTCGGTCTTCCAGTCGCTCCTCGACCACTGGGCCCTCGACCAGCTCTTCCCCATCGCGCCCATCCACCGGCTCAACGAACGCCCCACGGTCCAGGCGACGCTGGTGGACATCACCTGCGATTCCGACGGCAAGGTCGACGACTTCATCGACTTCGAGGACGTCCGCCGCACGCTCGCCGTGCACCCGCTCAAGGAAGGCCGCCCCTACTACATCGGGGCGTTCATGGTGGGGGCCTACCAGGACATCATGGGCGACCTCCACAATCTCTTCGGACGCGTGAACGAGGTGCACGCCTTCCTGGAGGACGACGAGGACGACGGCTTCTACATCGAGGAGGCGCTGCCGGGCTATTCGGTCGAACGCATCCTGGGGATGATCCAGTACAACTCCGAGGACCTCTGCCGCATGCTCAAGCGCCAGGTCGACCGGGCCACGAAGGCCGACTCCGTGCGCCCGCGCGAAGGGGTCGCGATGGTGGACCTCTACGAACGTCTCATCCGAGGTCGCACCTACCTCATCCCGCACCGGGACGAGAAGGCCAGCCTGCGCCGGACGGACCGCCGCTGACCCTCAGGCGAGGATCAGCTTGAGACGCTTGAGCTCCTCGATGGTGAGGGCGGGCGCTTCGCGGAGGTTTTCATAAGAGTCGAGATGCGCCAGCCACGCCCAGTGGTCGCCGCAATCCATCCGCTCCATGAAACGCAGCCGGAGCACGGCGATCGCCCCCTTCAGACGGTAAAGCCCGTCCCCGGCATGCTCGATCTGCTCCCCCAGCTGGGCCACCTTGTCGACGGAATGTCCGGACTTCTTGCCGAGCAGCTTGACGTGGTTGGCCTGATCCTGCGCGAGATAGTTGAGGAGACCGATGGGGTTGGCCTCAAGGTTGGCCAAGGTCTTCGTGTCCTTGTAGACTCCTATGATGAAGCGCTTGGGCTTCATCGAAATGGAGGTCACGTAGCTGCAGATGTTGAGGTTGCCCCTGCCGTTCGCCGTGGTGGAAAGGCTGTAGACGGGATTGTCCACGCGATTCCAGGGCTTTACACGGATGCCAGGCATGGGGTTGTCTGCAGGTGTGGGGAATTAGGCAGGGTGTTCCAGATTAATGCCTGAAAGGACCCATAAATGGGTGAAACACCCCACATTTGCGGAGACATCGGGGTCCTGTCAAAAAAACCAGTGCGATTTTCTCCGGGCATCAACGCGATTGCCAAGGCCATCTGCGGACTTCGAATGAGTCCATGCGCAGGCTGGTCGCTCTCCATGGATTCACCGGCTGCGGGGCCGATTTCAAGGCGCTCGAACGGGCGCTTTCGGGAGCGAGATCGGTCGTCACCCCGGACTGGCCGGGGCATGGCGCGAAATCCGGTCTGCGTGAGGAACGGGGCTACTCGCTCAAGTCTCACCTGGACGCGGTGACGGAGGCGGCCGGGGATTCGGAGGTCGAGCTGCTCGGCTACTCCCTGGGAGGCCGGATCGCCCTGCACTGGGCCCTGGCCCACCCGGACCGGGTCAGGCGGCTCATCCTCGTGAGCGCCTCACCCGGACTCAGGACGGAGAGGGAACGTGCGGAGCGGACGGCCGCCGACCTCGCCCTGGCGGAATTCATCCGCGCACAGGGGGTCGACGCGTTCCTGCACTACTGGCATGGCCAGTCGATGTTCCACTCGCTCCGCTCCCTGCCCCGGGAAACACTCGATGAGATCCTTGCTCGCCGCAGGAGCAATGACGCCGAAGGCCTCGCCCTCAGCCTGCGGCACGTCGGCACGGGCTCCCTGCCCTCGCTGTGGGAAAGGCTTGGTGAACTGAAGATGCCGGTGGACCTGGTGACGGGCTCCCTCGACGTCATATTCGGCGTCCTCGCCCGGGAGATGGTCACGCTCATCCCCCGCGCCAGGCACGGGGAAGTGGAGGACGCCGGACATGCGGTCCACCTCGAGCGGCCGGGCGACCTCGCCGCGGCCGTCACGGGACGCTGAACGCGCTCAGGCGAAGACGGCGGCCACCGGGGCGGCCTTGTTGCCGATCACCATCGGACGGCCCGACGGCGTCATGATCTCGGTGCCGACCGGGAGGCCCGCCGCATGCGCCACGGTGGCGTGGAAAGCTCCGACGGTCACGGGATCCTTGGCGACTTCATGTCCCTTCGGGTCGCTGGCTCCATGCACATGTCCGCGCTTGATGCCGGCTCCGGCCAGGACGGTTGAGAAGACGAGCGGATGGTGGCCGCGGCCCCCTCCCTCGAAGCTGGGCTTGCGCCCGAATTCGGTGGTCACGGCGACGAGAGTCGTCTCCAGCATGCCCTTCGACTCCAGGTCCTCGATGAGGGCGGCGAAGGCGGCGTCGAATTCCGCGCCGACGTCCTCCATCCGGTCCTCCAGGGTCGCATGCATGTCCCAGCCTCCGCTGCGCACCTCCACGAAGCGGACGCCGTGCTCGACGAGACGGCGCGCCAGGAGGCACCCTTGGGCGAACTTGTCGGCGCCGTATTTCGCACGCACGGACTTGGGCTCGGACGCGATGTCGAAGGCCTTGAGGTCCCGGCTGCGCATCAGCTCGAAGGTCGAGGCGTAGAAATCGTTGTAGGCCTTGACGTTCGTGTCGGCGACGGCTCCGCCGAATCCGCGGTCGAGTTCGGACAGCAGGGCGGCGCGCTTCTGCTGCGCGCCGGCGTCGCCGACGCCCGCGGTGTTGGGCAGGCCGGTGGCGGGATCAAGGATCGGCAGGGGGGCGTGCGAGGCCGGGAACCAGCCGTTGCCCTGATTGGAAGGACGGTTGACGCAGACGTTGGCGGGCAGGGTCTGGCTGCTGCGTCCGAGGAAATGCTGGGCCCAGGCGCCGAAGTTGGGGTGCTGGATCACGCCGCGCTGCTCGAAGCCGGTGCGCATGAGATACTGCGCGGAAGCGTGCACGCCGACCTTGGCGGTCATGGAACGGATGACGCAGAGCTTGTCGGAGATGCGCTGGGTGTTGGGCAGGAAGGACGTGACCTGGAACCCGGCCTTGGTGGTGACGGCGTCCGCGGGACCCTTGGACGCGCCGGTCTTGGGGTCGAAGGTGTCGATGTGCGACATGCCCCCGGAAAGCTCGAGGAAGATGACGCTCTTGGCCTTGCCGAAGCCGGGCAAAGTGGCGTTCGGCGCCTTGGGTGAGGCCTGCTCGGCGGCGCCCGCAAGGGCGGGCAGCACGGTCAGCCCGAAGGCCATGGTCGCGGCCTTCTCAAGGAAGGCGCGGCGGTCCTCAGCGGTGCGGAGGCGGTCGGCGAAATCGTGGAGGCTCATCAGCGTATGAAAAGGTACTCGCGGGTGTTGACCAGGGCCCAGGCGATGTCGGTCAGACCAAGGCCTCCCTCGAGGGCCTTGAGGGCCGAGGCGGCCTCGGCGGAGTTCGGCTTGCGCGAGAGGAAGGCCAGATAGAGCGACTGGACCTGCGCCGCAGGCGAAGGCTCAAGCGAAGCGGCCTGCACGGCGTGGCTCTTGGGATCGGTGATCAGTCGGGCCACCGGGCCGTTCATCAACTGCAGGACCTGGGGCACGCTGCCGTCCACGGTGGAGGAGTTGGAGAGCAGGCGGTCGCCCTGGCCGAACACGCGCAGGAAGTGGGTCTCCGGCGCCGGCTGGGGAAGTTCGCTGGCGCGGGCGAGCATGAGGCCCTGCCGGGTCTGGGGCTTTTCGCCGTCGTAGCCTTTTGCGAGGCCGGCATCGGTGCCGGACGAGCTCTTGGCCGACTTCTTGGTGCCGCGCATGCCCCGCATCTTCTCGGCGGCCTCCTTCACGGCGGCCACGCTGATCTTGCCCTCAGGCAGGGCCATGGGCTTCAGGTCGTCGCCGCGCCGGAGCAGGATGTTGTCGGCCGTGGGACCGACGGCGGCGACCACGAGGCTGTCCCAGACCTGCTCGGCGGTCAGCCGGCGCACGATGGGTCCGTTGAAGAGATAGGGCCCCTTGGAAAGGTCCGGGGCGGGCGAGGCGGCGCTCTGGTAGGTGCGCGAATTGAAGACCACGCGCTGGAACTCACGGAGGTCGAAGCGCGCCGCGCGCATGACCTGGGTCAGATGGGCGAGTAGCTGCGGGCTGCTGGCGGCGCTGACGTCGTCGATGTCGTCGACCGGCTCCTTGACGGCCATGCCGAACGACTTCTTCCAGACGCGGTTGGCGATGTTGGTGGCGAACCTGGGATTGTCCGGACTGGTCAGCCAGCGCGCGAACTCGTCGCGCAGGAGCGCGGGCGACTTGGTGCTGACGGCGTAGGACTGGCGCTTGGCGTCGCCGGCGTCCCACTCGATCAGGGCCGGCTTGACGGGCTCGCCCGGCTTGGCGTCGTCATACTTGTAGTCCTTGGGGAAAGTGAGCCGATTGGCCGAGGCGTCGGAGAGCCGCGTGGCGTTGATCTCTCCGAGGAGGCGGATGAAGTTCTTGTTCAGGCCGGAGTCCGCGCGGGACAGCTTGCGGACCTCGGCGAGCATGGACTCGTTCTTCATGTCGGTGGCGCCGAGGAAGGCCGCCATCTCGTAGAACTGCCGCTGCGACCAGTCGGCAAGGGGGTGGTCGTGGCACTGGGCGCACGACATGTTCGAGCCGAGGAAGGTGGTGATCAGGTTGGACACGCCGTCGAGGGGCATGTCGGCGTCGAAAAGGAGGAAGCCGGCGGCGCCGTTGTCGAGCAGGCGCCCGTCGGCGGTCATCATCTCCCGCACCATGGCGTCCCAGGGGGCGTTCGCCGTGATGCGGGCCTTCAGCCAGTCCTCGAAGGTGAAGGCGGGCAGGCGCTTGCCGACGACGTCCTTGGCGCGCAGGAGGTCGGCCAGCCAGTTGTACATCTGCAAGGAGTAGCCGGGGGACTGGAGGAGGCGGTCGATGAGCCGCTCGCGACGGTCGGCCGCGGTGTCGGCGAAGAAGGCGGCGGCCTCCGCGGCGGTCGGAGTCCGGCCCACGGCGTCCACGTAAAGTCGGCGGAGGAACTCCTCGTCGGTCGCGGGCCGGTTGGGCTTCTGGCCTTCGGCGGCCAGCCTGGCCTCGACGATGCGGTCGATGTCGGCCGCGGCGGCGGCGACGACGGAACGGGGGAACCCGCCCTGCTGCTTCCCGGCGCAGGCCTTGGCGAACTCACGGTCCTCCGGGGAGAGCACCGCGACGCTGAAGCGGTAGTTGCGCCCGTCCTTGGTCTGCAAGGACACGATGTCCCCCGAAAGCCCGCAGAACATGGCGTCGACTTTGCGACCCTCCACGTCGGTCCAGAGATGCCAGATCTGGGGCCGGTCCTCCAGTGACCTGACCGGAACCGTGGCCACCGCGGCGGGCACGGCGGCGGGCTTGGCCTCGGCCTTGGCCGCCTTCTTCTTGGGGGCGCCCCAGAGGCAGGAGGCAGCCAGAAGAATGGTGAGGAATCCTAGGGGGGAGCGCCTCAGGTTCATGATTATATAACACCCCAGGACCACCGTAGTTGCACTAACATAATCCACCCGCTTGCCTCCCCCACCCGTCCCTGCCAGAAAGACCGCCCCTCATGAACCCCCTTGCCAACCTGCGCCCCCCGGGCGTGGCTCCCCGGCCGGGCCTGAAGGCATTTCGGGCGCTGGGCATCGACCTGGGAACGACCAATTCGACGGTGGCGCAGGTGCGCTGGTCACCCCTCCGGCCTGATGAAGCAGGGCCTGCCGAATGCGTTGAAATCGTCCAGTCGACGCTTTCCGGCGACCATACCTCGGTGCTGGTGCCCTCGGTCGTCTCACGGCTGGGAGACCGGGAGCTGATCGGCGAAGGAGCCCGGCGGACGCTGACCCGTTCGGTGGAACTGGGACTGAGGCCGAACGCCACTTATCTGGCGGAAGTTAAGAACGAAATCGGGACCGGCAGGACCTACCCTCAGGCGAGCCAAGGCTGCCGCACGCCCGCCGAAGTGTCAGCCAAGGTGCTGCGCTTCCTGCGCTCACAGGCCAAGGGGACTGCGGCCCGGACGGTGGTCTCGGTGCCCGCGTCGTTCCAGGTGAGCCAGCGCAATGACACGCTGCGCGCCGCGGAGCTGGCGGGTCTTGAACTGGGCCCCGGCGACCTCATCGACGAACCCATCGCGGCCTTCATCGACTTCCTCGCCCGGCAGGGGCCGGCGGTGCTTGACGGCGTGGAGAACGAGACGGAGGCGCTCATCATCGACTTCGGCGGCGGCACCTGCGACGTGGCCATCTTCACGATGGGACGTCTTCCCGACGGATCGCTCAAGGTCAGCCCGCGCGCGGTCTCCCGCTATCACCGCCTCGGCGGAGCGGACATCGACCGCGCCATCGTGCACGAGCTGCTCATTCCGCAGCTGGCGGAACAGAACGGCGCGGACGCCGGAGAATGGGACTACGAGGTGCGCAAGGAGCAGCTGGAGCCCCAGCTGCTGGCGACCGCGGAACAGCTCAAGGTGGGCATGTGCGACCATCTCAACCACCGGCTCGCTCTGGGCGAGACGCTCGCGGAGGCGCTGGAGGAGGCCGTGCGCGCCTATCACGGGGTGCAGACGCTGCAGCTGGAGGACGGCACGCGCCTGCGCTTCGCCGAACCCACGATGACGGGAGAGGAGTTCGCCGCGGTCATGGAACCGTTCCTCGACCCGGAGCATTTCCAGGCCAAGGAGGACGAGTACACGCTCTCCTGCTCGGTGTTCGCCCCGGTGGAGGACGCGCTCGAAAGGGCGGGCCTGCGGACGGCGCAGGTCGGCTTCCTGCTCGCGGTCGGCGGCAGCTCGCTCAATCCGCTCGTGATCGACGCGCTCCGACGCCGGTTCGGCGAGTTCCTGGTCCACCGCTTCGAAAGCGCCCTGGACATGCAGGTGGCGGTCGCCCGCGGCGCGGCCTACCACGCGCTGCTGCTGGAACTCTACGGCCGCGGACTTTTCACGCCGGTGGCGAGCGACCGGCTGGCGATCCAGACGGACCGCGGGCTGCATCCGCTCGTGGAGAAGGGCCAGACGCTCCCGGCGAAGGGACGCTACGTCTCCGGGCGCGGACACCGCCTGGTCTCCCAAGGCGGTCCGGTCAGGATCAGCTTCTGGGCCGGCCAAGGTCTCTCCGAACGCCCGGTCTTCAACGGACTGACGGATGAGGTGGCGGCCGGGACGCCCCTGGCGCTCGAATACGAGCTGGACGCCAACCAGCGCTTCACCTTCAGGCTGACGCCGGGCGACGGTGAACCTTTCGAAGGGAGGGTCGAGTCCCCGCTCCACAACGTGGTCAATCCGGGCCGGGACCGTGAAGCGATCCTCGAAATCGAACGGGCCGTGCGCGCAGGGCTGGTGTCCCGCGAACGGCTGCCCTCCACGCTGATCGAGCTGGCCGTGCTGCACGGCAAGGTGGGCATGCACGACAAGGCGGCGCACCTGCTCCGTCGGGTGGTGCGCCAATGCCCCGAGATCCGCGCCACCGCCCTCTGCCATCTGGCCGCGGCCTACGGCCGCAAAGGCGACGCGGAACGTCAGGAACGCACTTTCCTTGAAGCGATGCTGGCAGGAAGTCCGGTGGCCATGTTCAACCTGGCCTCGCTCTACTCGCGCAAGGGACGCTGGGAGGAGGCCGCCGAGCTGTGCCGTCGCTACGAGGCCGAGGAACCGAACGCCAACGCGACCGTGCTGCTGGCCCGCTGCCTGAAGGCGATCGGGGACGCGCGCGGAGCGGACGCCGCCCTGGCCGACGCCTTTCGACGCTACGGCAAGGACTTGTCGGCCCTCGATGACATCAGCTTCTCCTGGTTCCAGTCGGCGGCCGCCCTGTCGGGCGACGACGAACGCAGGCGGCAGGCGGAGACGGAGGCCCGTCGCCGGGCCAAGGCGGGCATCGTCTCTTCGGAGGAGCCGCCCGGCACGCTGCCCAAGCTGCTGCCCGGACCGGAGGAAGGACGCCGGGCTTGATCTGGCTGACTCCATCGGACGGTCTCACGCCGGTCCAGGCCGCCGCCGTGCGCGCGCCCGCCACCGGCCCGCTGGTGCTCCGCGGCGGTCCCGGCTCAGGCAAGACGGTCGTCATCCTTCATCGCGCGAAGCACCTGCGCGACGCCGCGCCGGCTTCCAAGGTCAAGGTGCTCGTCTATACCAACGTGCTGAGGGACTTCATCCGATCCGCGGTCGACGACCTCGGGCTGGACGCGGAATCGGTGCTGACCTTCGACCATTGGTGCCGGCTGGAACACCAGAGGCTGGTCGGCCCGCCGCCGCTGGATGACAAGGGCTTCCCGGACTTTCTCCGCATCCGCAAGGACCTGCTCGCCGCGATGCGCCGCAGCAAGGCGCCGCCGTCGCTGGACGCGGCGCTGGTGGACGAGGGACAGGACCTGGACGAAGGATGCTATGCGCTGCTCCGGCTCGCCGCACGGCACGTCACCGTGGCCTTCGACTCGCGGCAGGCGATCTACCGCGACGCCGCCGGCGACGACCTGCCGGGCGCGCTGGGAGGCCGGGCCGCGGAAATCGACCTGGCCTCGACCTACCGGGCCTGTCCGTTCGTCGTGGACCTGGCCTGCGGATTCATCGAGGACCCCACGCAGCGCGAGATCTTCCGCAGTCAGGCCGCGACGCAGCAGGAGGAACGCCAGACGCCCCTGCTCTACCGCGCGGCCGATGAAGCGGATGAACGGCGACGGCTGCTGGAAGTCCTGCGCGAACGGCTGCATCGCAACGAGCGCGTGGGCATCCTCTTCCCGACGCTCCGACAGGTCCAGGACTACGCCGGCTTCCTCCGCGCCGAGGGCATCATGGCCGCCCGGCAGCCGGAGACGGACCGTCAGGGACGGCGCCCGACGCTGGATTTCGCGGCCGGACGGCCGGTGGTCCTGACTTTCCACAGCGCCAAGGGACTCACGTTTGACAGCGTGCTGATCCCCGGACTTTCCACGAACGCGCTGCGCGCCGCCCGAGGCACGGCCTCACGCATGCTCTTCGTGGCGGTGACGCGCGCGACGCGATGGGTCTACCTGAGCGGTCCCGAGGGAAGGACCGACGAGCGGGTGAACGCCGCCTTCTCCGCCCTGGTCCCGCGTCGTCGAGGAACGGTGCAGACCCGCGCCGACGCCCCGCCGCCGAACCCAAGGGAACGCCGCGGGGACGACCTCACGGACATCTGATCAGGCGGTACGACGGGCGATTTATTGCACACTTAAGCCCAAAAAGGGACTGCGGTGTCCGCTTGAAGGCGGTGCGGGCCGCGGCAAGATGCTGCCACCCCATGTTGTTACGCATCCTCGTCACATTTTCCGCCGCCCTGGTCATGGCCCAGGCGGGCGACGGAGTGCGCACGAAGACGACGTACTCCCAGGCCTACGGACAGTCCAAAGGCGCGCCCAAGGTCGACGCGGGCAAGGAGCTGCCGCGCTACCCGGCGACGGAACCCTCGGAGGCGGCGAAGACCTGGCGGATCAGGGAGGGCTTCCGGCTCGAGCTTGCGGCGCACGAGCCCGCAGTGAGGTCGCCGGTGGCGATCTGCTTCGATGAAAGGGGGCGGATGTTCGTCTGCGAGATGATCGATTACTCGGAGATGCGGGACGTGAAACCGCACCTGGGAAGGATCTCCGTGCTGGAAGACCGTGACGACGACGGTCACTACGAGACGGCCAGGGTTTTCGCCGACGACCTTCCCTGGCCGACGGGACTGATCTGGGCCGACGGCGGTCTCTACGTGGCCGCCACTCCTGACATCATCCGTCTCGAGGACAGGGATGAGGACGGACGCGCGGAGGTGCGCAAGGTCGCCTTCACGGGCTTCGGCTCAGGCCTGAAGATTCTCAATGTCCAAGGGCTCGCCAACAGCCTGCAATGGGGGCCGGACCAGCGGGTTCACGTGCTCGCCGGCGGCGGCAACCGCGGCAAGGTCTCATCGCCGCTCCGTCCCGAGCTTCCGGGGGTCGAACTGGGCGGCCGCGACTTCTGGTTCGAACCGCGGACGCACGCCTTCGGCCTCGAACCGGGCGGCGCACAATACGGAATGAGCTACGACGACTGGGGCAGGAAGTTCGGCTGCTCCAACTCCGACCACCTGCAGCACTGGGTCCATGAGGAACCGGACGCCGGCCTGAATCCGGCGTGCCCCCTGCCCGTCGGCCGCAGGAGCATCGCGGTCGACGGCGGCGCCGCGGAGGTGTTCCGCATCTCGCCGGACGAACCCTGGCGCATCATCCGGACGCGCTGGCGGATCTCCGGCGCCGTCCCCGGCGCGGTCGAAGGCGGCGGCAGGGTGAGCGGATACTTCACGGGGGCGACGGGGACGACGGTCTACCGTGGCGACGCCTACGGACCGGGCTTCCTCGGCAACACGTTCACGGGAGACGCCGGCGGACAGCTGGCGCACCGCAAGGTGCTCTCCCGCACTCCCGACGGCGTGGGCATGTCCGGCGTCCGAGCGGATGACGAGAAGGACCGCGAGTTCGCCGCCAGCCGTGACACCTGGGTGCGGGTGGTCAATTTCTCGAACGCGCCCGACGGCTGCCTCTACCTGATCGACATGTACCGGGAGGTGATCGAACACCCCTGGTCCATCCCCGATGAGATCAAGCGCCACATCGACCTCAACAGCGGCAACGACCGGGGACGAATCTGGCGCATCACGCCCGCCACCGGACGTCCGGCACGCGGCGGCAGGTCGAACCTGCACGAGGCCGACACTCCGGCCTTGGTCGCCGCGCTCAGTCACCCCAATGGCTGGCATCGGGACACGGCGTGCAGGCTGCTGGTGGAGAGGAACACGTCGGAAGCGCGTCAACCTCTGCTCGCGACGCTTAACGGCGGCGGAAATGCCGCGGCGCGATTCGCCGCCTTCAACGTGCTGCGCAAGCTGGGTTGGGCCGACGCCCCAGTCCTCATGACCGCCCTCAAGGACCCGGCGCCGGAAGTAAGGGCGCGGGCGCTGGTGGCTCTCAGGCAGGACGGTCCGCCCGATTCCGCACAAGGACTGTCCGCGACGCTCGCCACTCTCGCGACGGACGCCGATGCCCGCGTCCGTTTCGAACTGGCGCTCACGGCCGCCCGGCTGACGGACGACAAAGATGCGCTGGGCCTAGGGAAGATCCTCGGCAAGATGGCCGCCCAGGATCACTCACACCCCTGGATCGGGCCCGCGCTTCTGTCGGCCAGACCGGGAACGTTGGCGCGAGAGGCGCTCCCCGTCTTCCTGCAGGACAGGCCCCGCGCCCTCGCCGCCAAGGAATTCGTGGCCAAGCTGCTCGAAAGCGCCCCCCTCGGACTCGCTCCGGACGCGCATGCGTCCCTGATCGACTTCGCGCTGCGCGACGGCGGCGAGATCGATTGGCTGCGCTCACTGGACGCAGGATTCAGGAGAGTCCGCACCACCCTGGCCAAGTCCGACAAGGCGGGGCGCTTGCAGGCGAGGTTCGAAGCCGCCGCCAAGGAGGCGACCGGCCCCGATCCCGCCGCCAGGCGCCGAGCCGTCGCCATCCTCTCGCTCTCGGACTTCGGCCGTCTGCTGCCCGCGATAGAAATCTGCCTGAACAAGGACGAAGACCCTGCGCTGCGGGAACTCTGCGTCCAGTCGGCGGCGAAATTCACCGGACCCGAACCGGCAAGATGGCTGGTCAAGGCCTTCCGCACGCTTGCGGGCGAAGCCAAGGACTCGGCGTTCTCCGCCCTGCGCGCCAGACCTGAACGCACGGAAGCGCTCCTCTCGGCGCTGGAGGACGGAACGCTGCCACCGACGTCGCTCTCCGCGGCCCAGCTGGAAACCTTGGTCCGAGCCAGCGATCCGAAGGCGGCCGCCAGGGCGTCCAAGGCGCTGGCCTCCGTCCTGCCTCCCTCCCGGGAAGAGGTGGCCAGAACCTACGCCTCCTCCGCTACGGCCGCGGGTGACGCAGCCAAAGGACGCCTGATCTGCGAACAGCGCTGCCTGGTCTGCCATCGCGCCGAAGGCAAGGGCCAGGCGGTCGGCCCCGACCTGATCACCGTCAAGACGCGCGGTCGCGCCGGCATCCTCGACGCGATCATCCACCCCAACCGCGAGGTCGCCGCCCAATACGCCGCCTTCGAGGTCCGTACCAAGGACGGAGGAGTGCGCATGGGCGTCATCGTCGAGGACAACGCCAGCTCGCTGACCCTGCGCATGCCCGGCGGCGCAGAAAGCGTCATCGGACGGGCTGACATCGCCGGCTCCTCCTCTTCGGGCCGAAGCCTCATGCCCGAAGGGCTCGAAGCCGGACTCTCCCCCGCGGACATGGCCGACCTGCTCACTTTCATCGAGACGCTCCAATGAGAACCCTGCTCCCGCTGCTCGTCGCCATCGGCCTGCTAGCCGAATCCCGTCCCTCAATCCCGAGAGAGATCTTCAACGGCACGGACCTGACAGGCTGGCACGGGTTCAACCCGCACCAAGGGACCAAACTCACCGGGGAGAAGAAGGCCGCGGACCTCGCCAAGCAACGGGCCGACTTCGCCCTGCACTGGCGGGTGGAGAACAAGGAACTGATCAATTCGGGAACGGGGCCTTACGCGACGACCGACGAGGAATTCGGCGACATCGAACTGGAGCTTGAATACAGGACCGTGGCCAAGGCCGACAGCGGCATCTACCTCCGCGGCACGCCTCAGGTTCAGATCTGGGACCCCAACCAGATTTTCGACCCCAAGAAGCCGGACCGTCGCCCGCACCTCGGCTCAGGGGGCCTGTTCAACAACGCGCCCGGCTCCCCGGGACGCGACCCGCTGGTCAAGGCCGACCGTCCGTTCGGGCAATGGAACGCCTTCCGCATCGTGCAGAAGGGCGACATCACCTCGGTCTGGCTGAACGGCAAGCTGGTGGTGGATGCCGCCCCGATGCACAACTACTGGGAACCCGGCAAGCCGCTGCGCGCCCGAGGCCCGATCCAGCTTCAGACCCACGGCGGAGAGATCCGCTGGCGGAACATCCGCGTCCGCGAACTCTGACATGCGTCCCGCCCTGCTCTGCCTGCTGACATCCCTCGCGCTCCAAGCGGCGGACGGGGACCTGCGCCGGGGGCTCACGTTCCTTGCGCCGTTTGACGGCAAGTTCGACGCCGCGCTCTCCGCCGACGACCCGGCGTGCCGCACGCGTTCGGGCGGCAAAATGAATCCCACGACCGAGAGCGCCGACGTGAAGCTCGCCGCCGAAGGCAAGTTCGGCGGCTGTCTCGTCTTCCCGAAGAAAGGGGCGGTCCGACCCGAATTCGCCGCCACGAAGTCGCTCGCCTACGGGACCACCTCCTGGTCCGCCACGGTCTCACTGTGGCTGCGTACGGATCCCGACAAGGACCTCGAGCCGGGTTATTGCGATCCGGTGCAGGTCCTGGGCGACGACGTGAAGAAGGGCTTCATCTTCCTCGAATGGTCGAAGGACCACTCTCCGCGGCACTTCCGCTTCGCGGTCCGGCCGCTGTTCCACATCTGGAATCCCGACGCCGTGGGCTGGGAGCAGATTCCCGACGAGAAGCGGCCGATGGTGAAGATGGAGCAGGCCCCTTTCTCCCGGGACCGCTGGACGCACGTGGTCTTCGTGCTGGACCGCATCAATGACCATGCGGCGCCCCCGAAGGCGCGGCTGCACGTGGACGGCAAGGAAGTCGGCGCCATCCGCGGCCACGACCTCACCTTCGGCTGGGACCCCGCCGCGGTGCGCCTCGTCCTCGGAGCGGCCTACGTGGGCGCGATTGACGACCTGGCCGCCTGGAACCGTGCGCTCTCCGCCGAGGAGATCATGCGCCTGCACGCCCTCCCCGGGGGCGTCGACTCTCTCCGCCGATGAAACCCTCCCGCCTCCTCCTCTCCCTGTTCGCCCTGACCGCCGTCGCCTTCGCGGGTCCGGTCAAGGTCGCCACCTTCGACGTCGACGCCACGCCGCCGCTCGGCTCACCGATGGCCTACGACGTCGTGAAGCGCCTCGACGAGATGACGCTGCGCTGCCGGGGCGTGGTCATCTCCGGCGCGGACGCC
>CAIOPO010000209.1 GCA_903860195.1 uncultured Opitutia bacterium
GGACCTCGTCGCGCCCACGGTCGTCCTCGGCGCGCTGGGCGCGGCGCGGGCGCGGCCGCTCGTCGAAGCCGCCGCCCGGCACGCTGCGCGCCTGATCTTCGTGCGGCCGGACGACGAGCGCGCCTGCGATCCCGCCGACCTCCTCGCGCTCGTGCCTCGCGACTTCAAGGGCGAGGCGTCCGTGGCCCGCACGGCGGAACTCTTCCCGTCGCCGGGCGCGTGCGCCGCGCCGGGCGAGGTCGTCGTGGCGCTGGGCTCGCTCTACCTCGTGGGCGAGGTCATCGCGCGGCACTCCGGCCGTCACCGCGACGGACTGCAGGACCGCCTTCTGCCGCCGCGATGAGCGACTGGAAGTTCGTCCCGCCCGGCGCCGAGCCGCCCAAGGTCGATCCGGCCGACCTGCCCGGCTGGCTGCTGGAGGAGGACGACGACTACCTCGCGTTCGACAAGCCGGGCTGGCTCGTCTGCCACCCGTCCAAGGACGGCCCCTGGTCCTCGCTCGTCGGCGCCGTCAAGGAATGGCGCCGGATGGAGGTCTCGCACCTCGTCAGCCGCCTGGACCGCGAGACCAGCGGGATCATCCTCATCGCGAAGCACTACGCCGCCGCCTCGGCGGCCCAGACGGCCATCGAGCGCCGGCTCGTGCTCAAGACCTACCATGCGCTGCTGCGCGGCGAGCTGCGCGAGCCGGTGACCGTGGACCAGCCGCTCGGGCCCGACGAGACGAGCGAGGTCGTGGTGAAGACCTCGGTCCGTCCCGGCCCCGGCTCGCTGCCGGCCGCGACGTTCTTCGAGCCGCTGGTCGCCGCCGGGGGCTACACCCTCGCGCGCGTGCAGCCGCACACGGGCCGCAAGCATCAGATCCGCGCGCACGCGCAATGGCTCGGACATCCCGTGGCGGGGGACAAGATCTACGGCGGCGACGACACGCTGTTCCTGGAATTCATCGCGCACGGGTGGACGCCGCGTCTGGCCGCGAAGCTGGACTTCGGAAGGCAGGCCCTGCACGCCAGCCGGCTGGACTTCCGCTCCCCGGCCCTGACGCGCACCTTCGCCGCGCCGCTGGCGGCGGACATGCGCGAGTTCGTCCTGCGCCGCATGGGCGTCGCGCCCGACGTCCTCACGGCCGCGCTGGCGGAGTGAGTCAGCCGTGGGCCAGCGCGGCCGCGTCCACGAGGCGCGCCCCCGCCCGGCGCAACGCGCGGGCGCACGCGGAGAGCGTGGCCCCCGTGGTCAGCACGTCGTCGACGACCACGTGACGGACCGCGGCGTCCGGCCGGCCCGTCGCCGTGAAGGCCGCCGCCACGTTGCGCCGTCGCTCCGCGCGGCCGAGCCGCGTCTGCGTGGGCGTGTCCTGCGTGCGCCGCAGCAGCCGCGCCAGCGAGCAGCCCGGCGCGCGTCGCGCCAGCGCCCGCGCCACCACCAGCGCCTGGTCGTAGCCGCGCTCGGCCGCGCGCGACCCGTGCAACGGCACCGGGACCAGGACCGAGCCCGCCAGATGTCGGCGGAAGACCTCGTCCTCCAGCGCGGCGTCCGCCAGGTCCTCCGCCAGCCACGGAGCGTCGGAGTATTTCATGCGATGGATGAGACGGCGGGCCGCTCCCACCGCCCGGAAGGCGCAGACCGCGCGCCCGAAGGCGGGCCGGAGATCACGGCAGTGCGGACACTCGGTCTCGCCCGCCAGGAGCCCTTCGTAAGGGTGGCCGCAGCGCAGGCAGCGCGGGTCGTGGATGCGGGTCAGGCGGTTCGCGCCCACCTCGGACAGGTGCCGCCACGGACCTCCGTCGAGCGGTTCGCCCGTCACCGCGCAGTCCCTTGGCAGGAGCAGGTCGAGCAGGCCGCGGTCGAGCGCTTCGGGCAGGCCCGCCGGCTCCCCTGCGCGGCCGGATTCATCCCGGAAGCCGCCGAACGTGCCGGAAGTCGCGGACCGGACGCGCATGGCGTCAGAATGCGTTTGCCCGTCCAGCCGTTCAATCCAAGGTTCACCCCATTCGCCTTTCGATGGCCTTCGATTTTGACACCTGTCCCGAGCGGGCGGGAACGGACAGCACCAAGTGGCACAAGTACGCCGGGCGGGACGTGATCCCCTGCTGGATCGCGGACATGGACTTCGTCTCGCCGCCCGCGGTCGTCGAGGCCGTGCGGGAACGCGCCGCCCACGGCGTCTTCGGGTATCCCGCGCAACGTGACGCCGTGTTCGCGTCCGTCGTCGGCCACCTGCGCCGCCGGCACGGCTGGGAGGTCAGGCCCGAATGGATCACCTTCATGTGCTCGCTCGTGCCGGGCATCCACGCCGCGATCCGCTGCGCCAGCGCCCAGGGCGAGTCCGTCGTCACCACCGTGCCGGTCTATCCGCCGTTCATGACGGCGCCCGTCCTCTCCGAGCGCAACCCGATCAAGCTGGAGATGGTCTTCGAGGCGGGACGCTGGACCTTCGACTGGGAGCGCCTCGAGGCGGCCTGCGCGCAGCCGCACGCCAAGGTCCTCCTCCTCTGCAATCCCTACAACCCCCTGGCCCGCGTCTTTGACCGCGACGAGCTGCTCCGGCTGGCGGACCTCGTCCGCCGCCACGGCCTCACCGTCTGCTCCGACGAGATCCACTGCGACCTCGTGCTCGACCCCGCCGCGAAGCACACCGTCTTCGCGACGCTCGGCGAGGACCTCGCCGCCCGGACCGTCACGCTCATGGCGGCGAGCAAGACCTTCAACATCGCCGGACTCACCTGCGGCTTCGCCATCGTGCCCGACCCGGCCCTGCGCGCGCGCTTCCGGCGCGTGCTCCAGGGACTCTCGCTCGACCAGAACATGTTCGGCCTCGCCGCCACGCAGGCGGCCTTCGACCACGGCGAGCCCTGGCGGCAGGCGTGCGTGGAATACCTGCGCGGCAACCTCGACCTCATCGAGCGCGAGCTCCGCGGCATGCCGGGCGTCGTGCTGCGCCAGCGTCCGCAGTCCAGCTTCCTCGCCTGGTTCGACGTGACCGCGCTCGGCTTCGAGGACGCCCATGCCGAGTTCGAGAAGGGCGGCGTGGGCCTCAGCAACGGCGCCGACTTCGGCGGACCCGGGCACGTGCGCCTCAACTTCGGCTGCCCGCGCCCGCGCCTGCAGGAGATCCTGCGCCGGATGAAGGCGGTCGTGGCCCGCGCCCCCGGCCGACGGTCCTGATCAGCGCCCGCGTCCCGCGAGCGCGAACGTCGCCACGACGCACGCGAGCGCGGCGTTCTCGGCGCGCAGCACCGTGGGTCCGAGGGAGCACGGACGGAAGCCCGCCCGGCGCGCGGCCGCCAGCTCCTCCGGCGTGAGGTCGCCCTCCGGGCCGATGAGCCACGTGACCGCCGAGGCGCCCGACAGGTCGACGGCGCCGACCGGTCCGGCGTCGGGCTCGAGCGAGCCCGTGAGCCGGAGCTCGCCTTCCCGCGCGGGGCCCAGCGCCGCGAGCCACGGCAGGACGTCCGTCGGCGGCGCCACTTCGGTCAGCCATGGATTGCCCGACTGCTTGCAGGCCTCCGTCGCCTGCACCGTCCAGCGCGCGCGGCGCGCGGCCGCGCGTTCCGGGTCGAGCCGCACCTCGCAGCGCGCGGTCATGAGCGGGATGACCGCGGCGGCGCCGGCCTCGCAGGCCGTCCGGACCAGGTCGTCCATCACGCCGCCCTTGGGCATCCCCTGCGCGAGCGTGACCGCGGGGCGCGGGCGTTCCGCACGGCGGACCGAGGCGAGCGTGACCGTCGCGCCGTCCGCGTCCGCCGTCGCGAGCGTCCCTTGCGCCACCAGGCCGCGTCCGTCGAGCAACGTGACCGCGTCGCCCTGGCGCGCCCGCAGGCTGCGCACCAAGTGGGCGGATTCCTCCGGACCCAGCGTGACCGAGCGCGCGCCCTCGGCGGGCGTCACGGCGAGCCAGACGCGCGGGGCGCTCACGGCAGGACCGCCTCCGGGCGGTCATAGGACGGGTCCCAGTCCTTCCACACCGGCTCGTAGCCGGCGGCGCGGAGCATGTCCGCGACCTCCTGCGGCGAGCGGTCGTCCTCGATCTCGAACTGCTCCAGCGAGGCCTCGCGTCCCTCGGCGTAGCCTCCGGGGTTCGTGCGCGAGCCGGCGCTCATCGACGTCACGCCGAGCCGGCAGGCGTGGTCGCGGAAACGCCGGCTCTCGCGCGTGCTGAGCGTGAGCTCCACCTCCCCGTGCAGCAGGCGGAACGCGCAGATCGCCTGCACCAGGTCGCGGTCCGTCATCTCGACCTTGGGCGTGAGCCCGCCTTCGTGCGGACGGATGCGCGGGAACGACACGCTGAATCGGCTGCGCCAGTGCTTCCGCTCCAGCCACCCCAGGTGCAGCGCCGTGAAGAAGCACTCCGCGCGCCAGTCCTCCAGCCCGAACAGGGCGCCGAGGCCGATGCGGTGCACGCCGGCAGCGCCGACCCGGTCGGGCGCGTCGAGCCGGTGGAGGAAGTCCGACTTCCGGCCCTTCGGATGGTGCGTGCCGTAGGTCTCGCGGTGATACGTCTCCTGATACAGGTAGACGCCGTTGAGCCCGTGCCGCCGCAGCTCGGCGTATTCCTCCGTCTCCAGCGGCTGCACCTCCATGGAGATCGAGGGAAAGTGCGGGCGCAGGAGCGTGAGCGCCTCGCGGAAGTAGGGCAGGGCGACCTTCGTCGATTCGCCCGTGAGCAGCAGCACGTGGCCGAAGCCGAGGCGCTTGAGCGCGCCCGCCTCCCGGAGGATCTCGGCCGGCGTCAGCGTGCGTCGCGCCACCTTGTTGCCCGCGGAGAAGCCGCAGTAGGTGCAGACGTTCTGGCACTCGTTGGAGAGGTAGGCGGGGGCGAAGAGCTGCATCGTGCGCCCGAACCGGCGCACCGTCCGGGCCTGCGAGAGCCGGGCCATCTCCTCGAGCCGCTCCGCGGCGGCCGGCGAGAGCAGCGCGACGAAGTCGTCGATCCCCGCCGAACCTTCGGCGGCGCGCGCGAGGGCCCGCCGCACGTCGCCGTCGGAGCAGGCGGCGATGCGGGCCAGCGCGCCGTCCCAGGAGTGCCGGGCGTGGACTTCGGCGAAGGACATCGTCGGGCGAACCTAGGGGGCGCGGCCCAAAGCGCAAGGCGGCGTCAGCGCGCCCGGTCCAGCCTGGCCTCCAGCCGGCGCGCGAGGCGCACGAAGGGCAGGCCGAGCAGCAGGTAGAACGCGGCCACCACCGCGCCCAGCAGGAAGTAGTCGTAGTGCTGGGTGGCCAGGCGCTGGTAGGCGCCGGTCAGTTCGAGCAGCGTGATCATGGAGACCAGCGAGGAGTCCTTGAGCAGGCTGATGAAGTCGTTGGTCATCGGCGGGAGCGCCACCCGGAGCGCCTGCGGCAGCACCACGTGCCGCAGGGCCTGGGCGCGTGACAGGCCGAGGGCGAGCGCCGCCTCCTCCTGTCCGCGCGGCACGCCGCGCAGGCCCGCGCGGAAGTTCTCGGACTCGTAGGCCGCGTAGTTGAGCCCGAGCGCGAGGACGCCGGCGACGAACGGGGGCAGGCGGACGCCGGCCTCGGGCAGGCCGTAGTAGAGGAACAGCGCCTGGATGAGCAGCGGCGTCCCGCGCACGACCTCCACGTAGCCCGCGCAGAGCAGGCCGAGCGGACGGGGGCCGAAGGCCCGGCCGGCCGCGAGGGCGAGCCCGAGCGAGACCGCGAGCGCCATGGCGCAGGCGGAGAGGGCGAGCGTCGTGGCGGCGCCGCGGCCGAGCAGCGAGAGCGATTCGGGCGAGAAGTAGCGCGCGAGCTTCTCCGTCCACGGCGTCGCCGCCCGCGTGCGCGCGACGTATTCCAGGTAGCCGGACGGCGGTCCGTCGGGCGCCGCGGGCTGGTTGTGGAGCGAGGCCTGCGCGGGACCCCAGAGGTCCCACCGGGAGAGGATGCGGCGCAGCGTCCCGTCGGCGGCCATGCCCGCGACCGCCGCGTCCACCTCGCGCTTGAGCGGCGATCCCTTGGGCAGCGCCACGCCGTACCGGAACTCCCCGACGGGCTCCCCGACGAGCTCGAGGCGCGGGTCCGGGCCCGCGTAATATTTGGCGATGGGGAAGTCGAGCAGCACGGCGTCGAGCCGGCCGGCGGCGAGGTCGGCGTAGGCCTGGAGCTCCTGGTCGTACTTCACCGCCGTCACGCCCGGCGTGCGTTCGAGGAGCTCGAGCGCGAGCGTCTGGCCGAGCGTCCCGACCCGCCGGCCAGCGAGCTCCGCCAGGGTGCGCATGCCCGTCGCGCCGCGGCGGACGACGATCTGCTCGTAGCCGCGGAAGTAGGGGAGGGAGAAGTCGACCGACCGAGCGCGGTCGTCGCTGATCTCGATGCCGTTGACGGCGACGTCGTAGGCGCCCGTCTGCAGTCCGGGGATGAGCCCGTCCCAGTCGTTGCGGACGTGGACCGGCCGCCGCCCCATCCGGCGCGCGAGTTCGTCCACGATCTCCTTCTCGAAGCCCGAGAGCCCGTCGGACTCGTCGGGATGGAACGCGAACGGCACGTTGCCGTCGGACGCCGCGCCCCAGCGCAGCGCGCGCTCCTGGGCGGCGGCCGTGAGGGCCGCCAAGGCGGCGAGCAGGACCGGCAGCAGGCGGCGCGTCATGGCAGGCGGGCGCGCAGGAAGCGGCGCGTGCGTTCGTCCCGGGGCGTCTCGAGCAGGTCCGGCGCGTCGCCGGCGACCTCGCCCGCCTCCAGGTGCACCGTGCGGGCCCGGAGCGCACGGGCGAAGGGAAGGTCGTGCGTCACGACCGCCTGGGCGATGCCTTCGGCGGCCCGCGCCCGGATGAGGTACAGCACGTCGGCCGTGCGTTCCGGGTCGAGCGCGCTGGTCGGCTCGTCGTAGAGGATGGCCCGCGGCTCGAGGGCGAGCGCCCGCGCGATGGCCACGCGCTGCTGCTGGCCGCCCGAGAGTCCCGCCGGCCTCCGTCCGTGCAGCTCCGGTCCGACGCCGACTTTCTCCAGCAGGGCGCGCGCCCGGGCCGCGAGCGCGGGCCCGTCGCCGAGCCCCAGCACCCTCGGGGCGAGCGTCACGTTCTCCATCACGTCCAGGTGCGGGAACAGGTGGAAGGACTGGAAGACCAGCCCGACCTCGCGTCGCAGGCGGGGCAGCTCCGCGGGCGCGCCGTCGAGCAGGACTTCGCCCGCGTCGGGACGTTCCTGGCCGGAAAGGAGGCGGAGCAGCGTCGACTTGCCTCCGCCGGAGGGTCCGATGAGGCAGACGACTTCGCCGGGCGCGAGCGAGAGGGAGACCCCGCGCAGCACGGGCGTCCCGCCGTAGGACAGGCGGAGGTCTCGGGCCGTGAGGAGCGTCACGCGCGCACGATGGCGGCGCGCGGGCCCGCGGTCAACCGGTCGCTCAGAGCGAGGCCGAGTAGGCCGACGCGTCGAGCAGGCCCGCGACCGAGGACGGGTCGGTGAGGCGGACGCGGATCATCCAGGCGCCGGCGTAGGGCTCCCGGTTCACGAGGTCCGGCGCGGCGTCGAGCCCGGCGTTGGACTCGATGACTTCGCAGGCCACCGGGGCGTAGAGGTCGGAGGCGGCCTTGACCGACTCCACCGTGCCGAACGTCTCGCCCGCGGCGAACTTCGCGCCGGGCTTCGGGAGGTCGACGTAGGTCACGTCGCCGAGCGCGGACTGGGCGTGGTCGGTGATGCCGATCTCGGCGGTGCCGTCCGGCCTCACCCGGACCCATTCATGCTCCTTCGTGTAACGGAGGTCGGCGGGCACTTGGCTCATGGGGGCGGAGTAGGGGAGCGGGATGGACGTTTCAATCCTTCACTTCACGAACGGACCGGCGGAGAGCGACATCGGCACGCGATGCCCGCGGATGTCGACGGTGAGGGCGGAGGAGCCCGCGTGGCCGGCGGCGACCAGCGCGCTGCCGATCGGCTTGCCGAGGGTGGGGGACTGCGTGCCCGAGAGCACCTCCCCGACCTTGAGTTCGCCGGCGAAGACCGCGGCGCCCTGGCGGGCGATGCGCCGGTCTTCCAGCGAGAACAGGACGACCGAGGAGGGCGGGCCGCCTTCCGCCTGACGGCGCAGGGCCTCCCGGCCGATGAAGTCCGGCTTGGAGAACTTCACCGCCCAGCCGAGCCCCGCCTGGATGGGCGAGATGCGTTCGGATATCTCATGTCCGTAGAGCGGGTAGCCCGCCTCGAGCCGCAGCGAGTCGCGCGCGCCGAGTCCGGCGGGAATCAGTCCGAGCGGCCGGCCCGCCTCGAGCAGGGCGCGCGCGACGGGGACGGCCGAGGCGGCGGGCAGGTAGATCTCGAAGCCCGGTGAACCGGTGTAGCCCGTGCGGGAGATGAGGCAGCCCGCCGCGCCGGCGACGGCGCCTTCGGCGAAGGCGAAGCGCTTCAGTCCGGCGAGCGGCACCGGGGTGAGCGGGGCGAGGATTTCCTCCGCCCTGGGCCCCTGCAGGGCGAGCTGCGCCCAGCGCGCGCATTCGTCCAGGACCTCCACGTCGAGCCCCTCCGCGTGCGTGCGGAGCCAGGCGACGTCCTTGGCGGCGTTGGACGCGTTGAGGCAGATGAGGAACTCCCGGTCGCCCAGGCGGTAGACGATCACGTCGTCGACGCAGCCGCCGTCAGGCTGGCACATCACGGTGTAGCGGGCGTGGCCGGCCCGGAGCGTGGCCATCTCATTGGTCATCACCCGGTCCAGCAGACGCGCCGCGTCGGCGCCCCGGACGCGCGCCTCGCCCATGTGCGAGACGTCGAAGAGCCCGCAGGCGCGGCGCACCGCGTGATGCTCCTCGATGATGCCGGAATACTGCACCGGCATCTCCCATCCTGCGAAGGGCACGAGCCGTGCGCCGAGCTCGACGTGAAGGGGATGGAGCGGCGTGCGGGAGATCGGGTCCGACATGCCCTCCAACGTGCGGGTCGCGACCTTTCCTTCCAATCAAAACCAAAGAAAAAGCCCGGCGGTGAGGCCGGGCTTTTCCGGAGCCGCGGGAAGCGCGGTCACTCGCCGAGCTTCTTGCGGAGCGCCGCGAGCTGCTCGTCGTACTCCTCCTGCGTGATCGTCTTGGCGCGACGGCGGGACTCGAGCAGCGCGAAGCGGGCGGAGAATTCGGCGGCGGCGGCCTTGGCGGCGACGGCCTTGGCGGCCTCGGCGTCCTGCTTGGCCTTGGCGACTTCCTGTTCCGCGGCCTTGGCGGCCTCGGCGGCCTTGGCTTCGGCGGCGGCCTTGGCTTCGGCGGCGGCCTTGGAGGCTTCGGCGACCTTGGCCTCGGCGGCGAGACGTTCGTCGGTCACGGCCTTTTCGGCGGCGGCGACGGCGGCCTTGGCGTCAGCCTCGGCCTTGGCGGCGGCGTCGGCCTTCTTGCGGGCGTCAGCGGCGGACTTGTTGGCGGCGGCAAGCTTGGCTTCGGCGGCCTTCGCCTTGGCTTCGGCCTGGGCGGCGGCGGCCTTGGCGGCCTTCGCCTCTTCGGCCGACTTGGCGTCGCTGTTCTTCAGCGCGGCGGCGACCTTCGCGTCGGCCTCGGCCTTGGCGGCGGCGAGCTCCTCGCGGGCCTTGGCGGCGGCGGCCTTCTGCTCCTCGAGCGCCTTCTGGATGGAAGCGAGCTCCTTGGCGGCCTCGGCCTTGGCCGAGCCACGGGAGCTGTCGACCTGCTTCTCAAGTTCGGCGGCGCGGGCGGCGAGGGCCTTGAGCGCGGCTTCGTAGGTCTGCTTGGCCTCGGGCGTCTTAGGCTGCACCGCGGGATCCTGCATCCGGCGGGCGGATTCGGCGACGCCCGCGAGGTCGGCCTTGATGCCGGAGCTTTCGTCGGTCGTGTCGCCGTTGGCGCGCTTGACCAGCTTGCGGAACTCGGCGGTGTCCTGCGCGGGCACGGTGGGCTCGCCGGCGGCGGGCACCTTGGTCAGGGTGAACTGGATCGTTTCGGGGAAGCCGAACTCCACGCCCTTCTTGGTGTTGATCGCCTTGGGGCGGATGGTGGTCGTCTCGGTGACGAAGCCGCCCTTGCCCACGCTCATCTCATAAGTCTTGGTGCGGTCCAGGGTGACCTTGGTCGGCGTGCGACCGACCGCCTCGCCGTTGAGGCGCACCGCGGCGGCCGTCGGGTTCGACGTCACCGTGACCGTGTCGGACAGGTTGGAGCTCGAAGTGGAGCAACCGATGAGGCCGGCGCAGAGCGCGAGAATGGTGGCGGGGAGACGCATGGGGACTGGGGTCTGGGGAGGTCGAATTCCGTCCAAAAACGCCGTGGACTCAACCCCTAAAACGCCCTGCCTTGGGTTGACACCCCCGCGCTGTGAACAACCCTGTGAGCGCCTCGGAAAAGCCAGCATAGCTCAGTTGGTAGAGCAGCCGCCTTGTAAGCGGCAGGTCGTCGGTTCAACCCCGACTGCTGGCTCCGGGGCCCGCTTTTCAGGGAAGGCGACCGGCCCGCAGGGCGTCGGCCGTCCTGAGGTAGGGCCGCAGGCGTGACACGTCATGCACGCGCACCATCGAGCAGCCTTGGGCCACGCCCCAGACCGCGGTGGCCGCGTTGCCTTCGTGCCGGTCGGCGGGCGACTCCCTGCCCAGCACGAGTCCGAGCGTGGACTTGCGGCTGGTGCCCAGCAGCACCGGGTGCCCGAGCGCGGCGACCTTCGAGAGGTCGCGCACGAGGAGCAGGTTCTGGGCGGGCGTCTTCCCGAATCCGAAACCCGGGTCGGTCCAGATCTGCTCCCGGCGCACTCCTTCGTGCTCCACCCGGCGCACCGAGTCACGCAGGTCGGCGAGCAGCTCCTGCCAGAAGTCCGCATAGTCAGGCTCCTTCCTGCGGTGCATCAGGATCAAGGGGCAGCGCAACCGGGCGCATGCCGCGCCCATCGGCGAGCCGTCGGGTCCTGCGCCGAACCGGCCGCCTTCGACGTCATTGACCATGTCCGCGCCGGCTTCGACGCAGGCCGTGGCCGTCTCCGGACGGTAGGTGTCGACGGAGATCGGCGCGCGCGGAAGCCGCCGGCGGATGGCCCGGATGGCCGGCAGCAGCCGGCCCAGTTCGGTTTCCGCCGAGACCGGAGCCGCGCCCGGGCGGGTGGACTCACCGCCGACGTCGATCACGTCCGCGCCTTCCGTCATGAGCGCCTCCGCGCGGTCCGCGGCCGCCTCCGGAGTGCAGGCCAGGCCGCCGTCCGAGAATGAGTCCGGCGTCACGTTCAGCACCCCCATCAGAAGAGTTCGGGCCCTCCAGTCGGGCAGGGTGGTGCCATGCGGGCTGCTCCAGGACATCGGCGTCCCTCCACTGATGCCGACCCTCGGTCATTCGCAACCTCCGACCAGCGCCCCTCATTAATAAGGCCGCATGATAGCTTCTATTAATGGTAAATCATTATGGTTTAACACTTTATGAAATTTAAAGCCGAGGCGCGTGTTTGGGGGCCTCTTATCTGTCCACTTCGGGGAGGTGCGGCTTGCAAACCCCCGTTTTTTGCGATGTTTCACGTCTGATTTACCTTTGTCTCCCATGATGTCCCGTTTCATCGCCAGGGTCGGCCTTCTGGTTCTCCCGGTAATCGCCCTGCTGACCGCCGGCTGTTCGGAGGCTGACCTCAAGGTGCGCCAGTCGACTTTCGACGCGAAGGGCCCGGTCGCCCGCATGCAGTACGACATCTTCATGGATTCGGTCTACCTCGTGACCGTCCTGTTCGCGATCGTCGGCGGCCTGCTCGTCTACGCCGTGATCCGTTTCCGCGCCCGTCCCGGCGACGAGAACAAGCCGGCGATCGTCGAGGACGGACACGGCAATCCCGTGACCGAAATCCTCCTCATCGTCGCCTCCATCGGCGCGCTCGTCTTCCTGGCCATCCCCACCCTCAAGGGCATCTGGTATCAGGATGACGTGCCCGAGGACCGCGTGCCCGCGGGTCGTCTCTCCGTCTGGTATCCGCGCGTCGAAGGCGGCGTCGAGAACTACGCCGAGGCCGTCAAGGACCAGGTCCTCGAGATCGACGTCGTCGGCAAGCAGTGGTGGTTCCGCTTCGAGTATCCGCAGTTCGGGCTCACCAACGACGGCCGCCGCAGCGTCCCCAACGAGCTCGTCATCCCCAAGGGCGTGCCCGTGCGCATCAACCTCCGCTCCGAGGACGTCATCCACTCCTTCTGGATCCCCAAGGTCGCCGGCAAGGTCGACCTCATGCCCGGCCGCCGCAATCGCATGTGGATCCAGGCCGATGAGACCGGCCACTACTACGGCCAGTGCGCGGAGTTCTGCGGCGACTCCCATGCCTACATGCTCTTCCGTTGCGAGGTCCTGGAGCCCGCGGACTTCGCCCGCTGGGTCCGCGCCCAGAAGCAGGACGCGCCCGAGCCGCCCGCCGGCAGCAAGGCCGCCGAGGGCAAGGCGCTCTTCGCCGCCAAGACCTGCGCCATGTGCCACAACGTCTCCGGCCATTTCGGCGCCGGCGCCTTCGGTCCCGACCTGACGCACGTCGCTTCGCGCAAGTCCCTGGCCGGCGCGTGGCTCGACAACCGCAACCCCGAGGCGCAGCGCGCCGCCGAGGCCGCGGCCGGCGGCAACACCGAGGCCTCCGCGCCGGTGGACCGCGCCGTGCAGAAGGCCAACCTCATCAGATGGATCGGCTCCTCCGGCGTCCTGCACGCCGAGGCCGCTGAGCCGACCCGCGACGTGAAGCCCGGCAACCGCATGCATTATTACAAGATGTTCAACGTCGCGGGCCTCAACGAGACCAAGACGAAGCTCACGCCCTCCGAGCTCGACGCCCTCGCCGAGTACCTCCTGACGCTCAAGTAATCCCCCTTTCCCGACTCACCGCGATGTCCCACGACCACCATCACGCCCCCGTCGCCTCCCGCTACGACCTCGCCCCGGAGCGCAGCGACATCGGCCTCATCCGCCCCGACCGCTTCACCGGCTGGCGCGACTGGCTGACCACCGTCGACCACAAGAAGATCGGCGTCCTCTACGGGGCGTTCGCCATGTTCTTCTTCCTCGTCGGCGGCGTCGAGGCCCTCGGCATCCGCACCCAGCTGTCGCGCCCCGACAACGACTTCATCACGGCGCGCATGTACAACCAGCTGTTCACCATGCACGGCACCACGATGATCTTCCTCGGGGTCATGCCGCTCTCGGCCGCCTTCTTCAACTTCCTCGTCCCGCTCCAGATCGGCGCCCGTGACGTGGCCTTCCCGCGCCTCAACGCCTTCTCCCTCTGGACCTTCGTGTTCGGCGCGTTCGTGCTCAACGCCAGCTGGCTGTTCGAGTTCGCGCACCTCTCCGGCTGGCTGAAGTCCTTCGGCTGGTACAACGCCCTCGTCTACACCGACTTCGCCCCCGCCAACGGCTGGTTCAGCTACGCCCCGCTTTCCGGCACCTTCGGCCAGGCCGACGCCGCGCTGCGCGCGCCCCGCTTCACCGGCGTCGGCACCGACTTCTGGATCATCGGCATCCAGATCCTCGGCATCGCCTCCCTCGCGGCCTCCTTCAACTTCATCTGCACCATCCTGAACATGCGCGCCAAGGGCATGACCATGATGCGCCTGCCGGTGTTCACCTGGATGACCCTCGTCACCTCCTTCCTCATCATCCTGGCCTTCCCCGCGATCACCGTCGCGCTCATCCAGCTGATGTTCGACCGCCAGTTCGGCGCCAACTTCTTCAACCCCAGCGCCGGCGGCCAGCCCGTCCTCTGGCAGCACCTCTTCTGGATCTTCGGCCATCCCGAGGTCTACATCCTCGTCCTGCCCGCGATGGGCATCGTCTCGGAGGTCCTGCCGACCTTCTCCGGCAAGTCCCTCTTCGGCTACCCCATCATCGTCTTCTCCGGCGCCGTCATCGGCTTCCTCGGCTTCGCCGTGTGGAGCCACCACATGTTCACCACCGGCCTCGGCCCCGTGCCCACCGCCGCCTTCTCGCTCCTGACCATGGCCATCGCCGTGCCCACCGGCGTGAAGATCTTCAACTGGCTCGGCACCATCTGGGGCGGACGCGTGCGGTTCACCCCGCCGATGGTGCTCTCCCTCGGCTTCATCTGGATGTTCATGTGCGGCGGCTTCTCCGGCATCATGCACTCCTCCGCGCCGGCGGACTCCCAGCAGCAGGACAGCTACTTCGTCATCGCGCACTTCCACTACGTCCTCCTGGGCGGCGTGCTGCTCGGCCTGATGTCGGGCCTCTACTTCTGGTTCCCCAAGATCTTCGGACGCATGCCCAAGGCGAGCGTCGCCTACTGGGCCTCGGGCCTCGTCATCCTGGGCTTCAACCTCGCCTTCGGCCCGATGCACTACCTCGGCCTCGCCGGCCAGCCGCGCCGCACGCACACCTACCACGCCGGCTTCGGCTGGGAGACCTGGAACTACGTGGCCACGATCGGCGCCTTCATCCTCGGCATCGGCGTCTTCATCGCCTTCGCGAACCTCGTCTGGACCGCCTTCCGCGGCGAGAAGTGCTCCTCCGACCCGTGGGACGGACGCACGCTCGAGTGGTCGCTGCCCTCGCCCGTGCCCGAGTACAACTTCGCGCGCAGTCCGGTGATCGCCTGCCGTGACGCCTTCTTCGCCCACAAGCACGGCGCGCACCGTCTGGTCTACGAGCAGGACGGCGGCGAGGCCGGCGTCCACATGCCGAGCCAGTCCTGGATGCCGCTCCTGGCCTCCTGCGGCTTCCTTCTCGCCGGCCTCGGCATGCCGATGAGCGCGATGGGCGTGCCGCACGCCGGCTGGGTCGTCATCGCCGGCCTCGGCGTGCTCTTCCTCGGCATCTGGCTCTGGGCCCTCGAAGGTCCGGGCGGCTACATGCTCAAGACTCCCGTCGCCCCCGCCCCCGCTCCCGCCGAGGCCGCCGCCTCGCGCTGAACGCGGACCTCCCGAACCGAACCGACTTCCATGTCCCATTCCGCCGCCCACGCCCACGAGGCACCGACCTCGACCGGGATCGACCACAAGAAGCTCATCATGTGGCTCTTCCTGGCTTCCGACTGCATGTTCTTCGGGACCCTGATCTCGACGCACCTGCTCTACCGTAAGCTCTACCCGACCGGCTTCACCGACGCCGAAGGCCATCAGCAGTTCGTGCAGAAGCTCTTCGACATCGAGCTGACGTCCTTCTCGACGTTCATCCTGCTGATGTCCTCGTTCCTCATGGCCCTCGCGGTCTCGGCCATGCACAAGGGCGGCCAGCTCAAGTCCTTCCGCCGCAACGTGCTCGGGGTGATCGTCTTCGGGCTCATCTTCCTCGGCTGCCAGGTGTATGAGTTCACCCACTTCTACCACCAGGGGCTGACGGTCCAGAACAGCGTCTTCGGCTCCACGTTCTACGTGCTCACCGGCACGCACGGCACGCACGTCGCGATCGGCGTGCTCTGGCTCGTGCTGCTGTATTTCTACAGCTTCACCGGCAAGCTCGGCGGGCACGTGGGCGCCCTCGACGTCGAGGTGGCCGGCCTCTACTGGCACTTCGTCGACATCGTCTGGATCATCATCTTCACCGCCGTCTACCTGGTCGAATACCTCGGCCCGGACGGCATCTGGGGCAACGGCCTCCCGCCCGTGCCCGGAGTCACCCGCTGAACCGACCTCGCCCCCATGTCCCACGCCGCCGCCCACGAGGCCCCCGACCCCGCCCTGCTCGCCGAGGAGGCGCGCCGGTATCACCACTTCATCACGCTCGCGCTCTGGCTCGCCGTGGTGACGGGCATCGAGATCGTCCTCATCTACCTGCCGCTCTCCGCCGGCATCCTGCTCACGACCCTCTCCCTGCTCTCCGCCGGCAAGTTCTTCGCGGTCATCCTCTGGTTCATGCACCTGATCTACGACAAGCGGCTGCTCTTCTGGCTGTTCATGTCGGGGCTCGTGCTGGCGTTCGCGACGTTCGCGGCGATGATCCTCCTCTTCGACTCGGACCGCGTCGACACCAAGTGGTTCGGCTGAGGCCGGACCGCCGGCCCAGGCCGGACGCATGACCGTCCCCCTCCACTGGCACACCGAGCCGCTGCTGCTGGCGACGGTGGTGGGCGCCTCCTGGGCCTACGCCCTCGCGACCGGCCCCTGGCGCTCCGTCTGCGCCCCCGGGCTCGCCGCGTTCCCCGCTTGGCGCGCCTTCCGCTTCCATCTCGGGGTCGCCGCGGCCTACGTCGCGGTGGGCTCGCCCCTCGACCAGCTGGGGGAGTCGTTCCTCTTCTGGGCCCACATGCTGCAGCACATGCTGCTCATCTACGTGGCCGCCCCGCTCATCGTGAGCGGCCTGCCGCCCGAGATGACCGACCCCTTCCTCGCCCGCCGCCCGCGGCTGCTCGGCGGCCTGCGCCGCCTCACGCATCCGGTCGCCGCCGGCGCGCTGTTCACGCTGGTCTTCTCCGTCTGGCACTTCCCGGAGCTCTACGAGGCCGCGCTCAGCGACAAGACGCTGCACGTCATCGAGCATTGGTCGATGTTCCTGCCCGCGCTCCTCATGGTGTGGCCCTTCGTCTCGCCCTCGGCCCTGCTGCCGCGCGTCGGGCCGGGCGTGATGATGCTCTACGCCTTCGGCCTGATGGTCGGCGACCTGCCCCTCTGGGGCGCGCTCATCTTCGGCGAGCACCCGGTCTACGAGACCTACCGCCTCGCGCCGCGCGTCTCCGGGCTGTCGCCCATGGACGACCTGATCCTCGGCGCCGCGCTCATGAAGGGCTTCAACGAGTTCTTCTCGCTGGGCTTCATGACCTGGGCGTTCTTCAGCTGGTACCGCCGGGACCGCTGAACGCGCCTCAGCGGAGCGAGGCCCGCGTGAGCATCCAGAGGCCGGCGCCGGCCACGCCGAGGGCGGGCAGCCACACCACGGCCTCGGGCAGCAGGTCCGGATCCTTCACCCAGCCGGCGGCGGAGGACAGCAGGTAGTAGCCCAGGGCCACGGCCAGCCCGATGGCGGCGTTCACGAAGGTCTCCTTGCGGCCGACCCGCACCGCCAGCGGCACGGCCAGCAACGCCAGGGCGAAGACCGAGAACGCGCCGGCGAGGTGCGCCATCAGCTGCGTGCGCACGGCCGACTTGGAGGCCTCGATCTGGGCGGCCGTGGCGTCGCGCGGCAGGCCCCAGCCTTTCTCGGCGCCCTCGAGCAGTTCCGAGAGGGTGAGCCAGCGCAGTTTGCGCTCCAGGACTCCGCCCACCGGGCCGCGGGCCTCGGGCAGGTCGAGCGAGGCCGTCTCGGCGGTGGCGAAGGAGGCGGGCTTCGCCGCGTCCCCCTCGCGCGAGTCGATGCGGGCCCCGTTCAGCTCGATGCGCAGCAACGGCTTCCCGTCCGCGCCCGCCTCGCGGACGATGCGCGCCTCGCGGGCGTGCACGGTCTGCACCAGCCGGCCGCCTTCGTCCACGCGCCAGGCCCAGAAGTCGGTCAGGACCTCGCCTTCGCGTCCGCCCGCGCGGATGACGAGGCCCTTGAAGCTGCGGTTGAGCTGGCCGGGCACGATGACCGCGGCGGGATTGTCGTTGGCCGCCCCCATGAGGAGCCGGCGGAACTCGGTGTTCGCCCAGGGCGCCACCTCGAGGTTGAGCCAGGCGCTCAGCAGGGCGAGGAGTCCGGCCAGCACGAGCGCGGGACGGGCGGCGCGCGCCAGGCTGACGCCGCCGGCCTTCATCGCCGTGATCTCGCTCTGGGCGGACAGCCGTCCGAAGGCCAGCAGGACGCCCGTCAGGACGCCGAGCGGCAGCGCGTAGGGCAGCAGTCCCGGCAAGAGCAGCAGGATGAGCTCGGCCCCTTCCCATCCGTCCACGCGGCCCGACGCGACCGCGGCCGACACCTGCTTGAGCACGTTGCCCGCGGTGAGCAGGAACAGGAGCACTGCGCTCGAGCCGCCCACGGCGACGGCGGTCTCGGTCAGCACGAGGCGGTCCAGGATGCGCACGTCGGCATCCAACCGCCGGCCCGGCCGTCTGTCGACGGCGAAAGGCTAGGGCTGCTCTTCGCCGCTGCGGGCGGGAAGCCCCGAACCCTCGACGCGTTCGATCTCCCCGGCGCGCACCCAGCCGACGCGTCCGTCGGCGGCCCGCACGCGGACATGGCCGTTGAATCCCCGTCCGGCGCGGATCACGTCGCCTTCCGCGAAGACGGACACGGACTCTCCTTCCGCCGTGGGCGTGAGGCGCAGCTGGGTCTCCGCGCGCCGCACCACGGCGCGGTCGGAACGGGTGCGCACGCCCCACAGTCCGGGCAGGGTCAGGACGAGCGCGGTCGCCGCGACCAGCAGGACTCTCTGGGAGAGCCTCCCGGCCGGAACCGCGCGCAGTCTCGGGATGAGCAGCGCCGCGACTGCGGTCCAGAGCGCGGCCGCGGCGATGAGCGCCCAGACGCCGTCCGGGAGCAGCGAGGCGTAGTCTTCGGTCCAGGTCGCAGCCGGACGTTCGGCGCCGCCGGCGTTGCGCGCATGGCGCACGCCCGCGAGCGCCACCGGATCCTCGGGGTCCAGCAGCAGCGCGCGTTCCCAGCAGACGACGGCGCGCCCTTTGCGGCCCAGCCGCCACTCGGCGTTGCCCAGCGAGGAGAGCAGGGCGGAGTTCACGCCCTCCCGGGCGGCCCGTTCCTCCCACAGCCGGACGGCCTCGGCGTATTCGCCGCGGTCATAGGCCGCCGCCGCGGGATCTTCGGCCGAGCGCAGGCAGGCGGCGGCGAGGAACAGGCAGAGCGTCGCGAGGAGCTTCCTCATGGCGTGCGGGCGAGGGCCTGGAGCGCGGCGCGCAGCGCGTCGGCATCCGCCTCGAGGGCAGGAAGTCCGGCGGCGCCGAACTTGGAGCCGTCGGCGCGCAGGAACGCCCGCGTGACCGCGTCCGCGTCCGCGTCGGGCAGGGCGCGGTGGACGTCGCCGGCCGTGAGGGCTTCCGCTTCGGCGCGCAGGATGAAGGCGCAGCCGGCGCGCAGTCCCCGCACCGCGGCGCGCGCGTAGGCGTCCCAGTCGCCCCTTGCGCGGGCCGCTTCCGATTCGCGGAGCGCCCGGACGGCGGCGCGGCGCGCGCGGAGGCGCGGGATGAAGCGCGGATTCCGCGCGAGGAAGGCGATGACGCCCGCGCAGGCCGCGCCCACCGCGGAGAGCGCGGCGAGGGCCGAGTTGGCGCGCCAGAAGCCGGCGGCGCCGGCGATGCCGTGCAGCGCGGAGGGCGTGCTGCCTCCCGTGGCCGCGGGCCGCAGCAGTCCCGCGACGGCGCCCGGCGCGGTCGGGTCCGCCGTGCGCGCCACGGGCGTGAGCTCCACCTTGGCCGGAGCCTCGCCGCTCACCACGACCTCCTGCGGCGAGAAGACCGCCTCGGTGAACTTGCGGGTCTCCGGGTCGAAGACGCTGATCCGCACCGGCGGCGTCAGCAGCCGGCCGGGCAGCCGCGGCACGAGGCGCCAGGTGAAGGCGCGCTGCGTGTCCGCGCGCCGGCGGCGTTCAGGGGCCGGGAGCACGTCCCACTGCTCGCCCCCGGCGAGTTCGGGCGGGATGATGCGGTCCAGGTTGCCGTCGCCGGAGAGCAGCGCGCGGAACTGGATCGGTTCGCCCACCTCGGGGGTCAGGTTGGAGATCTGCACCGCCTCGGGGATGAACTTTCCGATCGCGCCGCTCCATGCGGCCGGCCGGCCCTCCGTCGGCACGCGCTCCACCTTCAGCTTGCGGGAGAAGACGAACGGGCGGTCGCGGGCCGCCGCGCTGAACGCTCCGAACCCGCCCGGCTGGACGAGCATGATGCCGCCCATGGTGAAGTCGCCCGGTCCGGGGCGGATGGGGGTCAGTTCGAAGCGGACGGCCCGGCCCAGTCCGTCGGGCAGGTCCTCGTCCTCCTCCGTCACCGAGAAGGAGAATCCTTCGGCCGAAGTCTCCAGGCCGAAGGCGCCCGTGACCGGTTCGGTCTCGCTGCCGCGCATCAGCACGGCGCCGCGGACGCGTTCACCCACGAAGAACGGACGGTCGGGCAGGACGAGTTCCGCCCGCGCCACGCCCTCCTTGCGGAAGCCCGTGCCCTCGCGCACGCGGACCGTCACGCCCGTGACCGTGAAGGCCTTGCCGGTGAACCGCGCCAGGAAGTCGGGGATCACGTGGTCCCCCGTCTTCTCCGGCGCCACGCCCGAGAAGTTGAGCAGCGCCTCGTTGGAGCCGGCGCGGAAGATCTGTCCGGAGAAGCGGAGCGCCATGCCCTCGGGGGCCTTGAGGTCCCGGCCGATGCGGTCGGCCGGCCCGAGCGCCGTGCTGGACTCGATGCGCACCTGCAGCCGGAAGGGCTGGCCGGGACCGCAGACCGGCGGACTGATCTCCCAGCTGACCACGTCCTGCTGCGCGCCCAGTGCGGACGCCAGCAGGCAGGCGAGGGTGAGCAGCAGCGCGCGCACGGTTCAGTAGTCGCGGCCTTTGCGCTCCTCGGGGCGTCCGCCGGCGCCGGGCTGTTCGCCCGGACGGCGGCCCGAGGGCATCTTGCGGCCGAATTCGTTGCGCAGGCCTTCGAGGGCGCCGCGCGCCTCCTGCTCGTCCATGCGACGTTCCTCGCCTTCGCGCTGCTCGGTGCGGCCGCCCTGCTGAGGGCGAGGGCGCCGGCGTTCGGGCGGCATGAGGTCCTCGTCGTCCTCCCCGTCCTGCGCCTGCGGCGGGAGCTTGTCGTCGGGCATGCGGCGGATGAGCTCCCGGATCGTCTCACGCAGCTCCTCCAGCTTCTTGCGCTGCAGTTCGACCGTCTCCTCGAGCTCGGCCGACTCCTTGCGGAGGGCGCGCAGCAGCTCCTCGATCGCCTCGGCGTTGGACTTCGCCGCGGCGTCGGAGCCGTCGAGCTCGTGGGCTCCGCGGAAGTCGGCGATGGAGCGCGTCCAGGCGGCCACGGCCTGGCCGCGGCGGCCGAGCATGGCCTCCTCCTTGGGGATGAGCTTGCGGATCTCCCGGAACGTCCCGATCCCGCCGGCGAGCGCGGCCTGGGCCGGCACGTAGTCGGGTTCGACTCCGGCCTGCTTGGCTTCGTCCAGGTGCTGGATCTGGTCCTGCATGTCCGCGATGTCGGCGTCGGCGGCCTCCAGGTAGGAGCGCGCGACGGAGAGTTCGGTGACGTCCCCGGCCGTCCGGCCCTTGAGCGCGGCGCGGCCCTTGCCGAACCGGACGTGGCCGAGGTTGTGCAGGGCGGGCGGACGCAGCGGGTCGTCGTCCCGGCCGAGCGAGGCGCGGAGGGCCTCCTCGGCGCCGGCGAGGTCGCCCGCCTTGAGCCGGGAAGTGCCGAGGTTGTGGAGCTGGCGGGCGTCGAGCCCCTTGAGCTCGTCCTCCGCCGCGGCGGCGGCCGCGGCGATGAGCAGCGTGGCGAGGAGTGCGGTGTTCATGAAGCTTGCGCCGCGTCGCGGCGGCGGGTGGAGAGGAGCGTCTCGGCCACGATGAGCAGCAGGGCGAGGGCGACGAACCATTCCTCACGCGGCACCCCCTGGCGGCCGGCGTGGGCGGAGTCCGTGCCGGCCTCGACGGCCAGACGCAGCGCCTCCATGCCTTCGCCCGCCGCGCCCAGCAGCAGGAACCGTCCGCCCGCGGCCTCGGCGACCTTGGCGAGCGTCGCCTCGTCGAGCCGGCTGACCACCGGGGCCCCTTCGGAGTCCTTGAGCGTCTCCAGCGTGCCGAGCGCGCCCACGACCGAGATCGTGCCGCCCGCGGCGGTGCCGACTCCGACCGTGTGCGTCACCATCCCCTTGCGCGCCAGACTTTTGGCCGCGTCGACGCCGCCCGCCTCCAGGTCCTCGCCGTCGGTGATCAGGATGACCAGCTTCCGGCTGCGGTTGGGAGCGAAGGCCGCCTCGGCCTCCTCGAGCGCCCGTCCGATGTCCGTGCCGGGGACCTGGATCACGCCCGTGTCGGTCTCCTCGAGCGCGCGGTGGAAGGCGTCGTAGTCGCGGGTCAGCGGGCACTGGAGGAAGGCCTGGCCGGCGAAGGCGACCAGCCCGACGCTGCCCGTGCCCTTCGCCTTCACGAACGCCGCGACCGAGGACTTGGCGCGCGCCAGCCGCGAAGGCCGCGCGTCCCCGGCCATCATCGACTTGGACACGTCGAGCACGAACACCACGTCCTCGGTCGAGGCCCGCGCCGCGGTCGTGCGGTAGCCCCAGCGCGGTCCCGCGGCGGCGAAGCCGAGGAGCAGCACGGCCGCGGCCACGGCGAGGTCCTTCGTCAGACGACGGCCCGCGGAGTGTCCCGAGAGGAGGCGGTTCAGGAGCCGTTCCGCGGCGAAGCCGGCGAGGCCGGTCAGACGCCGGTGTTCCGCCCAGCGCAGCCCCGCGAAGGCCAGCCCCGCGACCAGGAGGGCGGAGAGCAGCAGCAGCGGGCGTTCGAAGTGCGGGTCGGAGAAGTCCATCGTCTCAGGGCGCGCGGGGCCGGATGATCGCGAGCGCCAGCTCGACGAGGAGGAGCAGCAGGCCGGCGGCGATCCAGGCCTGGCGGTGGCTGTCGTAGGTCACCGTCTCGCGGATGCGCACCTCGGTGCGCTCGAGCCGGCCGATCTCGTCGTAGACCTTGGCCAGCTGGGCGCGGTCGAGCGCGCGGTAGAAGCGTCCGTCGGCCGCCGCCGCCATCCGCCCGAGCATCTCGTAGTTGGCGGGGTTGATGGTCTGCATCGGCGAGGTGCGTCCGAGCACGTCGCGGTAGACCTTGCCGGTGCTCACGTCGAACTGCGGCAGCACGGTGGGCTCGTCCTTGCCCAGGCCGATCGCGTAAAGGCGCACGCCCAGGGCGTGGGCCAGCTCCGCGGCGGGCAGCGGCAGGATCGCCTTGCTCATGTTGTCGTCGCCGTCGGTGAGCAGGATGATGACCTTCGAGCTCTTCCGGGGGAGCGACTTCATCCGGTCGACGGCCATGGCGACCGCCTCGCCGATCGCGGTGCCGGTCTCGCGGATGGAGCCGATGTGGAGCCGGCCGATGCCCGCCTGGATCCACTCCTTGTTCACGGTGAGCGGGCTGAGCAGGTAGGGCTTGCCGGAGAAGACGACCGCCCCGAGGCGGTCGTCGGGCCGGTTGGCGATGAACTCGCGGATGACCTCCTGCGAGACCTCCCAGCGGGTGACTTCCCGGTTCTGTCCCCCCATGTCCATGGCCATCATCGACCAGGAGAGGTCGACCACCAGCATGATGTCGACGCCTTCGCTCTCGCGTTCGATCTCGCGGTTGGGCGTGCGCGGTCCGGCGAGCGCGACGATGAGCGCCGCCGCGCTGAAGAGGCGGAGGAACAGCCGGAGCGCGCCGGCGCCGTCCTGCACCGGCCGCGAGACCGGGGTCAGCAGCGCGGCGTCCGGATAGAGCAGGGCCGAGGAGCGCGAACGGCCGCCCCGCAGCCAGGCGTAGAGCGGCAGCAGCGCGAGCAGCAGCAGCGCCCAGGGCGTCTCGAATTCGCCGAGGAACTCGGTCATGACGGCCGGCTGAAGGCCCCCCTGGCCGCTTCCGCCCGACTGAGCGCCTCGCGCGCCGCCGCCGCGATCAGCGCCGGGTCGGCGTCCTGGCCGGCGAAGCGCGCCGCGTCCGCGGCGCGGAGCGCGGCGATGAGCGGCTGGCGGGCGGGGAGGAACGCGGGCAGGGTGCCGAGGCGGGCCTCCAGTTCCGCGGTCGAGAGTCCGGCCGGGACCGCGGGTTCCACCGCC